>NZ_JALXVH010000001.1 GCF_025149945.1 Kocuria sp. p3-SID1428
CGGCGGGGGGGGGGGGGGGCCTTCGGCGCCTTCCGGGCAGGCGGTGCTCAGCCGCGGTGCGCGCGGCGACCGGTGCGGCGGCTCGCCCGGCGCAGACCGCGCACGATCCGGGCTGCGTAGAACGGCCCCTCGTACAGGAAGGCCGTGTAGCCCTGGACCAGATCGGCACCGGCGTCCAATCGGCGCCGAGCGTCCTCGGCGGAGGCGACTCCCCCTGCGGCGATGATCGTGAGCCGGTCTCCCACGTGCGCGCGCACGATGCGCAGGACCTCCTCGGCCCGCGGGGCCAGCGGCGCGCCAGAGAGCCCGCCAGCGCCGATCTCGGCGACCGCACCCGGATCGGTGCGCAGCCCCAGGCCCTCACGGGCGATCGTCGTGTTCGTGGTCGCGATTCCGTCCAGGCCCAGCTCCATGGCCAGATCCGCCACGGCCCGGACGTCCTCATCGGCTAGGTCCGGGGCGATCTTCACCAGCAGCGGGATGCGACGCCCCGCAGCGGCCGCCGACTCCTCCTGCACGGCGGTGAGGATGGGCCGCAGCGACTCGACGGCCTGCAGCTCGCGCAGCCCCGGGGTGTTCGGGGAGGAGACGTTGACCATCATGTAGTCGGCCAGCGGGGCGAGCTGACGGGTCGAAGCGCGGTAGTCGGCCACAGCGTCCTCGAGCGCGACGGCCTTGGTCTTGCCGATGTTGACCCCGATGATCGGACGCGCCCGTCCTGACCAGTCGGCGTCTAGCTCGCGGCGGGCCTGAGCCAGGCGCGGGGCGACGGCCGCGGCACCGTCGTTGTTGAAGCCCATGCGGTTGATGACGGCTCGGTCCTCGAGAAGGCGGAACAGCCTCGGCTGCGGGTTGCCGGGCTGCGCCTGGGCCGTCACCGTGCCGATCTCCACGTGCCCGAAGCCCAGATCCGCCAGGGCGGGAATGCCCAGGGCGCCCTTGTCGAAGCCTGCCGCCAGCCCGAAGCGCGACGGGAAGCGCAGACCCATGACCTCCACGGCCTGGTCGCGACCGGGCGCGCACAGCCGGCGCAGCACCGCCGAGACGCCGAGACGCCGGCACAGGCGGATGCCCAGGAAGCCGAGGTGATGGGCCCGCTCGGGGTCCATGCCGGAGAACGCGAGGCGGAAGAACATAGGGTAGAAGCGCATGGCCGACATTCTCGCAGAATGCCGGTGCCCTTCCCCCGCATCGCACCCGCGCCCCAGGAGGCCCTGCCATCGTGCACAGCGCCCAGGAGCAGACTCCCGCCCCGGCCGACGGGCGTCCCGAGGGGCCGTGGAGCGAGGACGTCCTGGGCCCGGGCTTCCAGGCACGAGCGCTGCCCGTGTCGGGGCGCGGGGCGCACGACCGCGCCACGCTGGTGCGCCACATCCCCTGGCAGGACCCCGCCTATGAGCCGGATCTCGAGCGCCGTCGCGTGGGTTCCGAGGCGTGGCTGCGGGCTCCTGGCACGGTGATCTACGTCCACGGCTGGTCGGACTACTTCGCCAATCCCGAGCTGGCCCGCACGGTCGCCTCGGCCGGGTTCCGCTTCTACGCCGTGGACCTGCACGGCTACGGCCGCGCCCTGGACGACGACGTCCTGGCCCGTCCCGACATCCCCGGCTACGCCGAGTCCATGCGCGAGTACCGCGAGGACCTCCAGCAGGCCGTGCGCGCTATCGCCGAGGACGGGGCACCGGCCGAGCCGGGGCGCATCGTGTGGATCGGGCACTCCACCGGCGGGCTGCTGCTGTCCCTGGCTGCCCTGACCGCCGAGGACCCGCCGGCGGGCCTGGCACTGGCCACGCCCTGGATCGCCTCGCACGTCCACGACCTCACGGGCCGGGCCCTGGTCGCAGCGCTGCGCCGAGTGCCGCGGCGCTGGCACGACCGCCCGCTGCCGCTGCGGCTGACGAGCAGCTACTACCGCAGCCTCGCTGCCGAGCACGAAGGCGAATGGGAGCTGGATCCCCGCTGGCGGCCGCAGACCTCGTTCCCGCTCACGGTCGGCTTCCTGCTGGCAGCCCACCGCGGCCATCTGCGGCTGCGCGAGCTGCACCGCCGCGGCCTCCGGGTCCAGGCCCCTGTGCTGCTGCAGACCGCCCGGGCCAGCCTGTTCCTGCCGTGGTGGACGCCGCTGGCCGCCCGCCGCGACACCGTGCTGGACGTGCGACGGGTCAGGCGCAGCATCGGCGTGGTGAGCCGCACGCCGCGCGTGCACAGCTACGACGGCGGCCTGCATGACATCCACCGCTCCACGCTGCCGGTGCGCGAGCGGGCCTTCGCGGATCTGACGGCATGGCTGCAAGAGATCGCCCAGCAGCTGCCTCGCGGCTGAGAGCCTGCCTCAGGCCCCGCCTGCCCCGGTCACCCTGTCCACGGCACCTCCGTAGCGGCGGTCGCGGCGAGCGAACTCCTCGACCGCGGCCCACAGCGTCCGACGGTCCACGTCCGGCCACAGGACGTCCTGGAAGACGAGCTCGGCGTAGGCGGACTGCCACAGCATGAAGTTGGAGATCCGCTGCTCCCCCGACGAGCGCAGGAAGAGATCGACGTCCGGCAGGTCCGGCTCATCGAGGTAGGACTGCAGCGTCTTCTCGTCGATCCTGCGGGGGTTGAGGCGCCCGTCGGCGGCATCTCGGGCCATGGCCGCGGCGGCATCGGCGATCTCGGCGCGGCCGCCGTAGTTCACGCACATGGTCAGCGTGGCGACGTCGTGATCGCGGGTCTCCCGCTCGGCGGTCTCCAGCCGGTCGATCACCGAGCGCCACAGACGCGGACGTCGCCCCGCCCAGCGGATGCGCACGCCCCACTCGTGGAAGGTCTCGAGCTGGCGCTGCATGACCTCGGCCGTGAAGTTCATGATGAAGGCGACCTCGCCGGGCGAGCGCTTCCAGTTCTCCGTGGAGAACGCGTAGGCCGACACGTACGGGATGCCCATCTCGATGGCACCGGCCACCACGTCCACCAGGGCGCGCTCACCGGCGCGGTGGCCCTCGTTGCGCGGCAGGCCCCGCTCGTTGGCCCAGCGCCCGTTGCCGTCCATCACCACGGCCACGTGCTGCGGCACGAACTGGGCGGGGATCGGCGGAGCCACGGCACCGGAAGGGTGGGCCGGGGGCGGGGCGAAACGGCTCACTGAGGTCCTCTCGACGGGGATCAGTCGCGCTCGACGAGCGAGAGCGACTTCACGGCGTGCTCCAGATGGAACTGGACGTAGGCGCCGATGATACCGGCGGCTCCCCGGGCGGTGCGGGCCTCGACCGCATCCACCCGGGCCCAGTCGCCGTCCAGCAGCGCCTGCAGATGGGCGACGACGCGCACGTCCGGCGACAGGGAACCGGGCGGTCGGCAGCGATCGCAGACCATCCCGCCCAGCTGCGCACTGAACGATCGGTGCGGACCCGGATCGCCGCACTGGGCGCACACCGTGAACGACGGCGCCCAGCCGGCGGCGGACATGGCCCGCAGCAGGTAGGAGTCGAGCAGCTGATCCGGGGCGTGCAGCCCCCGGGCCAGCGCGGACAGCGCCCCGATCAGCAGGTCGTACTGCGGTCGGGTCTCCTGCCCGTCGTCGGTCGAGAGCTGCTCGGCCGCCTCCACCATGGCCGCCGCCGCGGTGAACCGGGAGTAGTCCGAGGCGATGGCCGTGGACCACGTCTTGCGGGCCACCGCCTGGGAGACGATGTCCAGGCTGCGCCCGTGCACGAGCTGCAGGTCCGACAGCGCGAAGGGCTCGAGCCGGGAGCCGAACTTGGAGCTCGTGCGCCGCACGCCCTTGGCCACGGCCCTGACCTGACCGTGGTCCCGGGTGAGCAGGACCACGATCCGGTCGGCCTCCCCCAGCGGGTAGGTCCGCAGCACGACTCCGGTGTCCCGGTAGGACGCAGAGGCGAACGACGAGCCCCGGGCCATCTCGGCCTCAGGCCTCCTGGGACGCCGCGCGCGCCGCGCGGTTGACCGCCGAGACGACGGCCTTCAGCGACGAGCGCGTGGTCGAGGAGTCGATCCCGGCCCCCCACAGGACGTGCTCGCCCACCGCGAGCTCCACGAACGAGGCGGCCTGGGCGTCCGAGGCGGCAGAGAGGGTGTGCTCCGAGTAGTCGAGCAGCCGCAGGTCGACGCCCTCTGCGCGCAGGATCTGGATGAGGGCGTCGATGGGTCCGTTGCCGCTGGTAGAGCGCTGGCGCGCGGTGCCGTCGACCTCCAGCCCGAGGTCCAGGCGGGTGTCTCCGTCGCCTTCGGAGTGCGTGCTGATCGAGGTGAGGCGGTAGCTTCCCCAGCGGTTGCCCTCGTGATCGGCCGGAAGGTACTCGTCCTGGAAGATCTCCCAGATCTGCTCGCCGCTGACCTCGCTGCCGCTGTCCTCCGTGTGGCGCTGGACCACGCCGGAGAACTCGATCTGGGCCCGGCGCGGGAGGCTGAGCCCGCGCTCGGTCTTCAGGAGGTAGGCCACCCCGCCCTTGCCGGACTGCGAGTTCACACGGATCACGGCCTCGTAGGACCGGCCCAGGTCCTTGGGATCGATCGGCAGGTACGGCACGGCCCACTCGAGGTCCTCCACCGAGACGCCCTGGCGTTGGGCATCGGCCTGCATGGCGTCGAAGCCCTTGTTGATCGCGTCCTGGTGCGAGCCCGAGAACGCGGTGAAGACCAGGTCGCCGCCGTACGGGGAGCGCTCCGGGACCGGAAGCTGGTTCGCGGTCTCCACGGTGGAGCGGATATGGGCGATGTCCGAGAAGTCGATCATGGGATCCACGCCCTGGGTGAGCATGTTCAGCCCCAGGGTCACCAGATCCACATTGCCCGTGCGCTCGCCGTTGCCGAACAGGCATCCCTCGATGCGATCCGCCCCGGCCAGGTAGCCCAGCTCGGCGGCGGCCACGCCGGTGCCGCGGTCGTTGTGCGGGTGAAGGGACAGGATCGTGGCGTCGCGGTGGTACAGGTTGCGCGTCATCCACTCGATCGAATCGGCGTACACGTTGGGGGTGGCCATCTCGACGGTGGCCGGCAGGTTCAGGATCATCTCGCGATCGCCGCCGATCTCGAAGGTCTCGGCGACCTCGTTGGAGATCCGGGCGGCGAACTCGAGCTCGGTGCCGGTGAAGGACTCCGGCGAGTACTCGTAGACGATCTTGGTGTCGGTGGTGGCCGCGAGCTGCTCCTCGTACTTCATGCACAGGCGCGCGCCCGTCAGGGCGATGTCGACGATCCCGTCCTCGTCCGAGCGGAACACCACGCGGCGCTGGAGGTTCGAGGTGGAGTTGTAGAGGTGCACGATCGCCTGCGGGGCACCGGCGATCGCCTCGAAGGTGCGCTGGATCAGGTGCTCTCGCGACTGGGTCAGCACCTGGATCGAGACGTCCTCCGGGATGCGGTCCTCGTCGATGAGACGGCGCACGAAGTCGAAGTCGACCTGCGAGGCGGAGGGGAAGCCGACCTCGATCTCCTTGTAGCCCATCTTCACGAGCAGCTCGAACATCATGAGCTTGCGCTGCGAGTCCATGGGATCGATCAGGGCCTGGTTGCCGTCGCGCAGGTCCACGGCGCACCAGCGCGGGGCCTGGGTGATCGTGCGGTCCGGCCAGGTGCGATCGGGCAGGCAGAACGGGATCTGCTCGTGGAACGGCCGGTACTTGTGCGTGGGCATGCCCGAGGGCTTCTGGCGATTCTGCATGGGTGTACCTGTCTCTGATGCCGCGCGGGAGCACCGGGCGGCAGGGGTGAGAATGCGGGCCGGGCCGGGCATGGCTGACGCCGCAGCGGGATCCGGCCCATTCCTGGCGATCTCGGCGTCCCTGCGACCGGTGGTCGGGGACGGGATCAGGCCAGGATCAAGACCCGCTGCGGCAGATCAGCAGTAGCTTCGCGGCCGTGCACATGCTCCCGACCGTATCACCACGTGAGCGCCGCCCGCGCACCTCCTGGGCCTCACTGCTGGCAGGTGAACTGCTCCGCGGTCTGGCCGCTGTACTGCTCCGGGACCTCGGAGTCCAGCTGCATGGCCTTGCCCTCGGCGAAGTCCTCGCCGACCGTCAGCGAGACCCCGCTGAGCAGGTCCTCGCCGTAGGCGATCTGCGACTCCGGGATGCCGAGCTCGTCGGCGAGCTGCTCAGCCGCGCCCTGCCAGCCCATGGCGTAGTGCAGCTGGGTGCCCGGCAGGACCTCCTCCGACGGCTCGCCGGGCTCGCTGAGCTCGTAGCCGGCCTGGACCAGCTGGTCGACGAGCTGCTGATCGCGATCCTCCGCGCCCGAGGCATCGATCACCGTGACGGGCACGGAGTCCGGGCTGAACGCCTGGGCCGCAGCCGTGCCTGCGGAGGAGGAGGCCCCGGCGGAGGGGCTCGAGCTCGCCGAGGTCGAGGCGGAGGCACCCGACTCCCCGTCCTCGGTCAGCGACCCGTCCTGACGCAGGGTCTGGAAGAGCTGCTCGGCCGGCTGCTCATCGAGCTGCAGGCGGTTGGGATCGGCGGGATAGACCTCGGCCGGGACCGACACGAAGACCACGCGCGAGAGATCCACATCCGCCAGCTCCCGGGCCAGCCCCACGATCCGGGTCACGTTGCCGAGCTCGTCGTCCACGTGCAGGTTCTGGGTCATGACATCGGCGATGTCGTAGAGCGCAGGGAGGTTGCGCAGCGTGCCCTCGGCCTTCAGCTTGCGCGCCAGCGAGGACAGGAACTGCTGCTGGGAGCGGATGCGGGACTCGTCGCCGCCGTCGCCGAACGCCGCTCGGGAGCGCAGGAAGGCCAGGGCCTGCTCGCCCTCGACCGTGGAGGTGCCCGCCGGCAGCTCGAGCCCGGACTTGGGATCATCGACCTCGTGGGTGACGCAGACCTCCACGCCGCCCACGCTGCGCGAGAGCTCGGTCACGGCATCGAAGTCGGCGAGCATGAAGTGATCGATGCTCAGCCCCGTGAGCTGGTTGATCGCGGCCACGGTGCAGCCGGGCCCGCCGTTCTCACCGGCCGAGTTGAGCATGGCGGCCTCCTGTTCGAGGAAGACCTCGCCCGTCTGCGGGTCCGTGCACTCGGGCAGCTCCACGATCAGGTCGCGGGGGAAGGACACGACCGTGACGTCCTCGCGGTCCTCGGAGATGTGGGCCAGCATCATGACGTCGGTCTTGCCGCCGCCGTTGCCCTCCTCGACCTCGCCGTAGCGGGAATTGCCCTCGCCCTCGCGGGTGTCCGAGCCCATGATGAGGATGTCGGTGGCCCCGGTCTGCGCGACGGTCTCCGACCCCTCCGAGCCCAGGTTCAGCGGACTGGTCACGAGGTTCTGCTGTAGACGGAAGATGCTCAGCCCGCCGATGCCCACCGCGACAGCCATCACCATGACCGCGATGATCAGTCCCCAGCGAGGCCCCTGCGGAGGCGCGGACGAGGCGCGCCAGTGCCGGCCGAGCTGCTCGGACCCGGCGCTGGGCCGGCTGCCCTGGGCTGGGTCGCGGGGGTGTGTGCTCACGTACGGGTGCTCCGGTCGATCTGGGATCTGCTCGAGGCTCAGAAGCCGAGCCGCGACATCTGCTTGGGGTCGCGCTGCCACTCCTTGGCCACCTTCACATGCAGATTCAGGTAGACCCGGGTGCCCAGAAGCCGCTCGATCGAGGCGCGGGATGCCGCGCCGATCTCCCGCAGCCGTGCCCCGCCCTTGCCGATCACGATGGCCTTCTGCGACGGGCGCTCCACGTACAGCGAGACGTGCACATCCAGCATGGGATCATCTGCGGGCCGGTCCTCGCGCGGGATCATGTCCTCGCACACCGCGGCCAGGGAGTGGGGCAGCTCATCGCGCACGCCCTCCAGGGCGGCCTCGCGCACGAGCTCGGCGACCAGCGTCATCTCGGGCTCGTCGGTGAGATCGCCGTCCGGGTAGAGGGGCGGGGAGATCGGCATGCGCGAGATCAGCAGCTCGGCCAGCTCCTCGAGCTGGAAGCTGTCCACCGCGGAGACCGGGATGACCTCGGCGAATCCGATGTCCTGGGGCACCGGGGCCGGCGTGTAGTCGCGGCCGCGCTTGCGGGCGCGGATGCCCTGCCTGCGCTGGAACTCGACGTGCTCCGCGGTGAGCACCTCTCGGCCCATGGCCTCGACCGCCATGAGCTGCTCGGCCAGCTCACCTCGATCGACCTTGTCCGCCTTGGTGATCACCGCGACGATCGGCTTGCGTCCGGCGGCGGCCAGCTGCTCGGCGATGAAGCGATCGCCGGGGCCGATCTTCTCGTCCGCGGGGATGCACAGGCCCAGGACGTCGACCTCGCTGAGGGTCTCGCTCACGAGCTCGTTGAGCCGTTCCCCCAGCAGCGTGCGCGGGCGGTGCACCCCGGGAGTGTCCACGAGCACGAGCTGGCCGCTGTCCCGGTGCACGATCCCGCGGATGGTGTGACGCGTGGTCTGCGGGCGGTTGGAGGTGATCGCGATCTTCTCGCCGACCAGAGCATTGGTCAGCGTGGACTTGCCCGCGTTGGGCCTGCCCACGAACACGGCGAAGCCCGCACGGGTCTGTGCGGGGTCGTCCCACTGCGCGGGTCCGCCGGTCTGGTTGCTCTCGCTCATCAAGGTGCTGCTCTCGTGGGTCGTGGGCCAGCGGGATCCCGCGGCCGGGCATGCGGCGGTAGTGCGCGCCGACTGGTGGTTCAGCGGACGGTCTCGGCGGGGGCCTGGCGCCCCAGGAAGCCGCTGAGCAGCTCGCGCTGCAGGGCGAACATCCTCCGGCGCTCGTCGTCCTCGGCGTGATCGTGGCCGAGCAGGTGCAGGATGCCGTGGACCGTCAGCAGGGCGAACTCGTCCTGCGTGCTGTGCCCGGCCTCAGCGGCCTGCCGCGCGGCCACCGGCGGGCACAGGACGATGTCCCCGAGCACGCCCTCGGCGGGCTCCTGGGCCGTGCCGGCGCGCAGCTCGTCCATGGGGAAGGACAGGACGTCGGTGGGTCCGGGCAGATCCATCCACTGCACGTGCAGATCGGCCATCTCGTCCTCGTCGACCACGGCGATCGACAGCTCGACCGTCTCGGCCAGGTGCAGCTCGCGGAAGCAGTGCTCGACCAGCTCCTGCTGCCGCGCCGGGACGTAGGCCTCCCAGCTGGCACGATCGGCGGCCGAGGCGTCCTGGGGCACCGGGCGGATGTCGAACTCGACGCTCATGCGTCCTCCCCCTGAGGCTCAGCGCCGTCCGCCGACTCCCGCTGGGCCGCGGCCTCCCGACGCGCGTCCTTGCGCTCACGGCGCTCCTGGCGCCTGCGATTGGTGGCGCCGAAGACCTCGTAGGCATCGACGATCCGGCCCACCAGCTCGTGGCGCACGACGTCGTCGCTGGTCAGCTCCGGGAAGGCGATGTCCTCCACTCCGTGGAGGATGTGCTCCACCTGGCGAAGCCCCGAGGACGTGCCTCCCGGCAGATCCACCTGCGTGATGTCGCCGGTGACCACGACCTTGGAGCCGAAGCCCAGCCGCGTGAGGAACATCTTCATCTGCTCGGGCGTGGTGTTCTGCGCCTCGTCCAGGATGATGAAGGAATCGTTGAGCGTGCGCCCGCGCATGTAGGCCAGCGGGGCGACCTCGATGGTCCCGGCCTCCATGAACTTGGGGATCGAGTCCGGGTCCAGCATCTCGTGGAGGGCGTCGAAGAGCGGACGCAGGTAGGGGTCGATCTTCTCGTTGAGGGACCCGGGCAGGAAGCCCAGTCGCTCGCCGGCCTCCACCGCGGGACGCGTGAGGATCAGCCGCGAGACCTCCTTGCGCTGCAGCGCCTGCACCGCCTTGGCCATGGCCAGGTAGGTCTTGCCCGTGCCTGCCGGGCCGATGCCGAAGGTCACGGTGTGGTCGTCGATCGCGTCCACGTACAGCTTCTGGTTGACCGTCTTGGGGCGGATGGTGCGCCCGCGCGAGCTGAGGATGTCCTGGTTCAGCGCGCTCGACGGCCGCGCAGCCGCGTCCCGACCGAGGATGCCCAGCAGCTGGGCGATCACCTGCGGGGTCACGAGGGTCCCCTGGGCGGCCAGGGCGCGGATCTCCTCCAGGAGCGCGACGACGACGTCGGCGTCCTCCGAGCGGCCCTCCACCGAGACGGTGAGATCGTGGGCGCGCAGATGGGTGCCGGGCCGTGCCAGCTCGATCTGGGTGAGCGCGGAGTCCGCCTGGCCGATGCTGCGCACCATGGTCTCGCGGTCGTGGAACACGACGGTGCGCCGCACGCGCTCGTGCCCAGGCGCGGTGACCTGCGCGGAATCTCCGGCGGGCCGCTGCGGGTCCGCTCCGGTGTCCGAGAGGGTGCTGTGATCCATGGTGAGGGCCCTGTGGGCCTCTGCCGCCTTCCGTTGCGCCGTGGTCTTCGCCGCACGAGGGCAGCACGCTGGTGCGCGCCGCGGTGCGGGTCGAGGACTCATGCTATCGCGCCGGTGCGACGCCCCAGGGGCAGCTCTCAGCGCCCACGGCTGCTCACCAGCGACCGAGCGCCGAGGAAAGCACCGCCACGGCGGCCGCGCCGGCGCTCGAGGAGCGCAGGACCTCGGGGCCCAGAAGCATGGGCTGCGCACCTGCCGCCGCGAAGCGCTCGAGCTCGGCATCCGAGACACCGCCCTCCGGACCCACGATCAGGCCGATGCCCTCGCAGGAGCCGTCGGCCGCGATCTCGGGCAGCAGCTGGCTCAGGGGCTGCGAGGCGCTCTCGTGCAGCACCAGCCAGCGGGTGCCCGGACTCTGCTCGATGAGCCGGGTCAGCGCGGCGCTGGTGACCGGCCCGCGCAGCTGCGGCCAGCGGGCCCGTCGGGACTGCTTGGCCGCCGAGGTCAGGGTGGAGTCCCACTTGGCCAGCTGCTTGGCCTGGCGCTCGGGACGCAGTCGGGCGATCGAGCGCTCCGCCTGCCACGGGATGACGGCGTCGATGCCGAGCTCGGTGCAGGTCTCGACGGCCTGCAGATCCCGGTCGCCCTTGGCCAGCGCCTGCACCAGCAGCAGCTCGGGGGTCCGCGCGGGCTCCTGCAGGCTGTGCTCGACGCGCAGCTCGATGCGATCACCGGTAGCGCTCACCACGCTGCCGGTGACGCGCAGCCCCTGGCCGTCGACGAGCTCGAGCTGCTCGCCGGGGCTCAGGCGCCGCACGGTGGCGGCGTGGCGGGCCTCCGGTCCGCTCAGCACGATCTGCTCCCCCATGCCGGCGCTGAGCAGCTCGGACTCGGCGCGGAAGACGGGCAGCGTGGTCATGGCCTGCGCCTCACTGATCCGCGAAGCGGTCGCGCAGGCGAGAGAAGAAGCCTCCGCCGCCGCTGCGCTCCTGCGTGCGGCTCACGGCCGTGCCGGTGTGCTGCTGCTCCCCGCGCAGGGAGGCCAGCTGCTCGAGCAGCTTGCGCTGCTCGCCGGTGAGCTCCTCCGGGGTCTCGACCTCCAGGTGCACCACCAGATCGCCGCGCTGGCCGGACTGGCTGCGCAGGCGGGTGGAGCCCAGGCCCTCGACGGTGCGGGTCTGCCCCGACTGCGTCCCGGCAGGGACGGAGATCTCTTGGGAGCCGTCGAACGTGTCGAGCTTCAGGGTGGTTCCCAGGGCGGCCGAGGTCATGGGGATGCGCACGGTGACGTGCAGGTCATCGCCCTCGCGGGTGAAGGTGGGGTCCTCGGCGACCTTGGTCTCCACGTAGAGGTCTCCGCTGGGACCGCCGGCCACACCAGCCTCGCCCTGCCCGGACAGGCGGATGCGCACGCCGCTGCGCACGCCTGCCGGAATCTTGACGTTCAGCGGCCGCTTGTCGCGCACGCGCCCGTGGCCGTAGCACTCCTGGCAGGGGGTCTTGATGACGTCGCCGTAGCCGCGGCAGGTGGGGCACTCGGCCACGGTCATCACGGTGCCCAGGGGCGAGCGGATGGGCTGGCGAACCTGCCCCTGACCGCCGCAGTCCGTGCACTGCTCCGGGTGGGTGCCCGGCTGGCAGCAGGTGCCCTGGCACTCGGGGCACACGACGGCGGTGTCCACGGTGATCCGCTTCTGCGTCCCGAAGACGGCCTCCTGGAGGGAGACCTCCACCGTGATCAGGGCGTCCTGGCCCTGGCGGGTGCGCGACTTGGGGCCCTGGGCGCCGCCGCCCTGGAAGAAGGCGTCGAAGATGTCGCCGAATCCGCCGAAGCCCCCGCCTCCGAAGCCGGCGCCTCCGCCGAAGCCGGACTCGCCGTTCTCATTGCCGGTGGCGTCGTAGATGCGCCGCTTCTCCGGGTCGGAGAGGACGTCGTTGGCGTGGGAGACGCGCTTGAACTCATCGGCGGCATCCGGCGACGGGTTGACGTCCGGGTGCAGCTCGCGGGCCTTCTTGCGGTAGGCGCGCTTGATCTCCTCGGCGGAGGCGTCCCGGGACACGCCCAGGGTCTCGTAGTGATCGCTCACAGGTCGTTACCGTCCTCAGTCATCTCAGCGGTTCGTGGTCTGCGCGCCGCGCACCGGCCGCAGGGCCGGACTCGCCGGCGCGCGAGTCTGTTGCGGGTGCGGCTCAGCCGGGCAGCGAGCGCGACAGGTAGCGGGCCACGGCGCGCACCGCCGCCATGGTCTGCGGGTAGTCCATGCGGGTGGGTCCCAGCACGCCGAGCTTGGCGCGGCGCTGCGGACCATATCCGGTGGCCACGACAGCGGTCTCGACCAGCGGGTCCGAGGAGTCCTCGGCCCCGATGCGCACGGCCACCCCGCGCTCGTCCTGCTCCATCTCGGAGAGCAGCTGCAGCAGGGTGACCTGCTCCTCCAGCGCCTCCAGGACGGGACCGATGCTGCGGCGGAAGTCGTCGGTCGACTGCGCCAGGTGCGCTGTGCCGGCCAGGAGCATGCGCTGGCCGGGCTCGCTGTCCAGCAGGGCGGTCACGGCTGCGCCCGCGGCCTCCAGCAGGGGCCGCTCGGCAGGCGGCGCCTGCTGGGCCGCGGCGGCGACGGCGGCCCCGGCACCCGTCAGGGGATGCCCGACGGCCGCGCCCAGCAGACGGGCTCGAGCATCCAGCACGACGGATTCGGCGACGGGCTCGGGCGTGCGCAGCATCCGCTGGCAGACCCGTCCGTCGGTGGGGATCACGACCAGCAGGACCTGGTGCTCATCCATCCGCACCAGCTCCAGATGCCGAAGCGCCGCCGAGCTCACCGAGGGGTACTGCACGACCGCCACCTGATGCGTGAGCTGCGAGAGCAGCCGCACGGTGCGCTCCATGACGTCGTCCATGCCGTCGGCGCCCTCGAGGAGGGTCTGGATCGCGCGGCGCCGGGCCGGGGTCAGCGGCTGGACCGCCGAGATCCGGTCCACGAACTCGCGGTATCCCTTGGCCGTGGGGATCCGTCCGGAGGAGGTATGCGGGGCCATGATCAGCCCCTCCTCCTCCAGCACTCCCATGTCGTTGCGCACGGTCGCCGAGGACACGCCCAGTGCGTGGCGCTCGACGAGGGCCTGGGAGCCGACCGGCTCCCGGGAGTGGACATAGTCCTCCACGATGGCCTGCAGGATCTGCAGTCTCCGGGGGTGGTCCATGCTCCGCTCCTTCCTGCGCCGACCGTGCGCCGCTGGTCCTCTCGAAGGCCCATTCTGGCACTCGAGGCCGCACACTGCTAAGCCAGTGTAGGCGGGCTCACGCCTCGGCGCTCGCACCGCGGGCCTTGATACGCTCGCCGCTGATCCGCCGGGAGCCTCCGCAGCGGATCGCCGTTCCTCGCCGTCGATCCGAAGAGGCCGCCATGCCCGCCGCATCCTGGGGACCCCGCTCCCTCAGCGACCTGTCCGCCGCGAGCCGGCCTCCCCAGCCGCGCGAGCTGCCCGTGGCCCGCGGCATGGTCCTCGAGGAGTTCGAGACCGGCTGGGTGGGCGCCGTCGTGCGCCTGGAGACCATCGGCGGGATGCGCGTGCTGAGCCTGGAGGACCGGCGCGGCAGGGTCCGCGGCTTCCCCCTCGGTCCGGGCTTCCTCTTCGAGGGCGAGCCCGTGATCGCCGCCGAGCCGCAGCGCCGCAGCGCGCCGAAGGCCCCCGCGCGCACGCGCTCCGGCTCGGTCGAGGTCGAGGGCTTCCGCGCCCGCACGGCCCAGGCCTCCCGCATCTGGGTCGAGGGCAAGCACGACGCCGAGCTGGTCGCCAAGGTCTGGGGACACGACCTGGCGGTGGAGGGCATCGTGGTCGAGCCGCTGCACGGCGTGGACGACCTGGCCGCGGCCGTCGCCGAGTTCTCCCCCGCCCCCGCCAGGCGCCTGGGCATCCTGGTGGATCACCTGGTGGCCGGCTCCAAGGAGTCGCGGATCGCCGAGGAGGCCATGCAGGTGCCCGCCGCCCGCGGCAATGTCGCGATCCTGGGCCACCCGTACATCGACATCTGGCAGGCCGTGAAGCCCAGCGCCATGGGCATCCGCGCCTGGCCCGAGGTGCCCCGCGGCACCGATTGGAAGACCGGGATCTGCCGCGGGCTGGGCTGGCCGCACGAGACCCCGGAGGACATCGGGCGGGCCTGGAGCTCGATCCTGGCCCGCGTGGATACCTACGCCGATCTGGAGCCGGCGCTGCTGGGTCGAGTGGAGGAGCTCATCGACTTCGTCACGGTCCCCGCCGGCACCTGATCGGCTCGTCACACGAGCCCGGCCCGAAGCGCGTCGTGCGCAGTCAGCGGCTAGACTGTGGGCGACCCGAGCGCCGCCCCGCCCCCAAGGGATCACGGTGCCCGCACGACCGGTCCCGCCGGTCACACGAACTCGAAGGTGGACCGTGGCCGTCTCCAGCAGCAGCCCCCAGCGACTCAGCGACTCCGGCGCCGAGCCCGACTCCCACGATCAGGCCCCGCTCGCCTCGAACGAGTACGAGGGGCTCAGCGCCCGGCCCGGCCCGCTGTCCGTCACGGATGACCAGCAGCTGGCCACGCTGACGCACATGCTCGGCGTCATCGGCTGCCTGCCCAGCATGATCATCCACCGCTGGGCCCGAGGCCGGGCCCGCTTCACCGAGCAGGAGTCCCTGGAGGCCGCGAACTTCACCCTGCTGCCCACTCTCGTGGTCCTCGCCGGTACGGTGCTCGCCTTCATCCCCTGGATCGGCTGGATCTTCGCCATCCTGGCCGCCGCCGCCTGGCTGTGCCTGGCGATCTCCGCCGTCGCAGCCGCCGTCTCGGCGAACTCCGGGCGCCCCTATCGCTACCGGTACAACTGGTACCTCTACGACGCCCTGGCCAGCCGTCGTGCCGAGCGCCGCCGGCAGCGCCGGACCTCCGGCCCGGTCACCGCCCAGGGTCAGGTCGTCACCCCCAGCGGCCGCACCGCCGATGCCCCCGAGCCGCAGACCGGCACCGCCGACTGACCCGTCCGGCGTCCTGCCCCAGCTGCAGAAGGCCCCGCCGCGGCGGGGCCTTCTGCGTCTGTACTCTCAGCCCCGCTCAGTCGACGAGCAGCCTGCGCACCACGGCATCGCCGAGCAGCCGGCCCCGCAGCGTGAGCACGAGCCTGCCCTGCACGGCACTGCGTCCGTCGATCAGCTCCTCGGCCACCAGCCCCGCGATCTGCGCCCGCCCCTGCGGACGCAGCGCGTCGATCGGCATGCCGTCGGCGATCCTGGACTCGAGCATCACGCGCTCCACGTAGCGGGTCTCGTCGTCGAGCAGCTCGCGGCCCACCGCCGGCGAGAGGCCTCGGCGCACGGTCTGCGCGTACGGCATGGGGTGCTTGCGATTCCACCAGCGCACGCCGCCCACGTGGCTGTGGGCGCCGGGGCCCACGCCCCACCAGTCTTGGTTGTGCCAGTAGGCGAGATTGTGCGCCGAGCGGTTCTCCACGGCGCTGCGCCCGCCGGCGGCCCGTGACCAGTTGGAGATCTCATACCACTCGAAGCCGGCCTCGGCGAGCATCTGCTCGGCGATGGCGTACTTCTCGGCCTGGTCGTCCGGGTCCACCGCAGCCACTTCCCCGCGACGCATCTGCGCGGCCATCCGCGTGCCGTCCTCCACGATCAGGGAGTAGGCGGAGAGGTGATCGGGCTTCAGCGAGATGGCCTGGCGCAGCGACTCGCGCCAGTCCTCGAGCGACTCCCCCGGAGTCCCGTAGATCAGGTCCGTGCTCACCGACAGCCCGGCCTCCTGTGCCCACTGCACGACCCGCGGCACGTTCGCCGGGTCGTGGGTGCGCTCCAGGGTGCGCAGCACATGCGGCACCGCCGACTGCACGCCGAAGGACACCCGCGTGAAGCCTCCGTCAGCAAGGGTCTGCAGGTCCTCGCGGGTCACGGAGTCGGGATTGGCCTCGGTGGTGACCTCGGCGTCCTCGACCAGCCCGAAGCTCTCGCGGGCGCTGCGCAGGATCTCCACGAGCGCCGTCGAGGCCAGCCGGGTGGGCGTGCCCCCGCCGAAGAACACGGTGTGCAGCTGCCGGGGCGCCACCCCTGAGGTCTCGAGCGCGTGGCGGGCGAACTCGATCTCGCGCACCGCCTCCAGGTGATAGGCCGCCTGCGAGACGTCCGGGCCGAGCTCCAGCGCGGTGTAGGTGTTGAAGTCGCAGTAGCCGCAGCGCACCGAGCAGAACGGCACATGCACGTACAGGCTCAGCGTCCGCTCGGCGCTGCCACGGGCGGCCGAGTCCGGGAGCAGCCCGTCCTCGGGAGGGGTCTCACCATCGGGCAGAGAGGGCATGTCATTCCTTCGAGTTCAACTTCAGGTTCTATGATTACAGGGAGTCTTCAAGCTCCCATCGAGCCTCAGACTCTGGGCGTCAGTGCAGGTCAGAGCGTGAAGGCGAGACCTGTGACGTCATCGTGCACGGTCAGCCGGGGTGCGAGCACGCACCGGGGGTCGGCGCGCTCCAGCCGACGGAGGCGCTGGACCGCCCCGCCTGCCGAAGCCGTCTGCAGGGCCTCGAACAGGCCGCGCTGATCCATGACCCCGAAGGTGCTGACGACACGTTCCAGGCCATCGCTGAGCAGGCACACGCGCCGACGCTGTCCGCCGGGCACCAGGTGCCCGCAGGCATGCTGCGCGGCCTCCGGTGAGCCTCCCAGGATCCAGAGCCCGTCGTCCGTGCTGCGCGTGAGTCGCTCCTGCGCCTGAGCCTCAAGCAGCTCGGCGTAGGCGGCTTCGGCCGAGCGCCCTTGCGCTCGCAGCTCGTGCCACCGACGCAGCACGCGGGCGTCGCCGTCGGCGAACTGCGGATCCACGACCTCTCGGATGTCGGGTCCCTCCTCGATCCACAGCGACGAGTCCCCCAGCACGAAGCACTCGAGCCCCTCACCGGTGCGACGGATGAGCGAGAGCGTGGTCGTAGGGATCTCGGCCCCCGGCCACCCGATCTCGATGCTGCGCTGGGCCTGTGCCCGCGCCGTCTCGACGATCTGCGGCAGCGACTGCTGCTGCGAGCCGGTGCGACCGAGGCCCGTGCGCAGGGCCGCAGAGAACCGCCAGGCGAAACAGGAGACCTGCTCTGCGGCCACCCGGGGGTTCTCGGCGCCCAGCGGGGTGGCGCCATCGAGCACCCATGCAGCCCGCAGCGTGCCGTGGGCCTCACGGGCCACGCCCCAGGCGTCCTGCGTGCGACGCTTGGCCGAGACGGCCACCACCGCCGGGCCGGGACCCACGACTACTTCTTCTTCTCCGGCTCGTCCGCCGACAGCGCAGCCACGAAGGCCTCCTGGGGGACCTCCACGCGACCCACCATCTTCATGCGCTTCTTGCCCTCCTTCTGCTTCTCGAGCAGCTTGCGCTTGCGGGTGATGTCGCCGCCGTAGCACTTGGAGAGCACGTCCTTGCGGATGGCCCGGATGTTCTCTCGTGCGATGATCCGCGAGCCGATCGCCGCCTGGACGGGGACCTCGAACTGCTGGCGCGGGATGAGCTCGCGCAGCTTATTCGCCATGGTGGTGCCGTAGGAGTAGGCCTTGTCCTTGTGCGTGATCGCGGAGAAGGCGTCCACGCGCTCGCCCTGCAGCAGGAGATCGACCTTCACGAGCTCGGAGACCTCGTCGCCGTCGGCCTTCCAGTCCAGGGAGGCGTAGCCGCGGGTCTTGGACTTCAGCTGGTCGAAGAAGCCCACCACGATCTCGGCCAGCGGCAGGCGGTAGCGCAGCTCCACGCGATCCTCGGAGAGGTAGTCCATGCCGCCCATCTGGCCGCGCTTGGACTGGGCTAGCTCCATGATGGTGCCCACGAACTCCGACGGCGCCAGGATGGTGGCCGAGACCATCGGCTCGCGGATCTCCTTGATCTTGCCCTCGGGGAACTCGGACGGGTTGGTGACCCGCAGCTCGGTGCCGTCCTCGGTCGTGACGTCATAGGACACCGACGGCGCCGTGGCGATCAGGTCCAGGTTGTACTCGCGCTCGAGTCGCTCTCGCGTGATCTCCAGGTGCAGCAGTCCCAGGAAGCCGCAGCGGAAGCCGAAGCCCAGCGCCGTGGAGGTCTCGGGCTCCCAGACCAGGGCGGCGTCGTTGAGCTGCAGCTTCTCCAGGGCATCGCGCAGCACCGGGTAGTCCGAGCCGTCGATCGGGAACAGCCCGGAGAAGACCATGGGCTTGGGGTCCTCGTAGCCGCCGAGCTCCTGGTCCGCACCCTTCACAGCGGTAGTGACGGTGTCGCCCACGCGGGACTGGCGGACGTCCTTCACGCCGGTGATGAGGTAGCCGGTCTCCCCCGCGGCCAGGCCGTCGGTGGGCTTGGGCTCCGGGGAGATCACGCCGATCTCGAGCAGCTCGTGCTGGGCACCGGTGGACATCATCTCGATGCGCTCGCGAGGCTTGAGGCTGCCGTCGAACAGCCGGACATAGGTGACCACCCCGCGGTAGGTGTCGAACACGGAGTCGAAGATCATGGCCCGAGCCGGTGCCTGGGGATCGCCCGACGGCGCCGGGATCTCCTCCACGATGCGATCCAGCAGGGCCTCGACGCCCTCGCCGGTCTTGCCCGAGACCCGTAGCACGCGCTCCGGATCCTCGCCGATCAGATTGCCGATCTCCTCCGCGTACTTCTCCGGCTGGGCGGCCGGCAGGTCGATCTTGTTGAGCACCGGGATGATCGTGAGGTCGTTCTCCATGGCCAGGTACAGGTTGGCCAGGGTCTGCGCCTCGATGCCCTGAGCGGCGTCCACGAGCAGCAGCGCGCCCTCGCAGGCGGCCAGCGAACGGGAGACCTCATAGGTGAAGTCCACGTGGCCCGGGGTGTCGATCATGTTCAGCGCGTAGTCGGTGCCGTCCAGGGCCCAGGGCATGCGCACGGCCTGCGACTTGATCGTGATGCCGCGCTCCCGCTCGATGTCCATGCGATCCAGGTACTGCGCCTTCATCTCCCGCGGCGTGACCACGCCGGTCGACTGCAGCATGCGGTCTGCCAGGGTCGACTTGCCGTGGTCGATGTGCGCGATGATGCAGAAGTTGCGCAGCACCGACTGGTCGGTGCGCGCAGGCACCGGCGGATGGGCGGCCAGTGGGGACAAGGCGGGGCCTCTCTGGATCGGAGACGGGGCGCGGCTTCGGTGCTCGACGCCCGACGGGCAGGGCGGATCAAAGGCCCAGTGTCTCATGAGCTCCGCCTCGAACCCGTCGTCGGGACCGGTGCGGGTCGGCGCCATGCCGGGAGTCGTGCGATGACGCAGCCGCCGCCCAGCATCGGGCCTGGTTCAATAGCGGACATGAACATCAACTTCCGGCAGGTCGCCCGAGGCCTGCTGCGCGGCTATCGGGTCGTGCAGCGCCTCCAGCGCGAGAGCGACCGGGCGCGCAAGGGCCCCTCGACCTCGACGACAGCCCGAGACCGACCCGATTCGCGGCACAGCCCGTCGCGGCCGTCGTCGTCGGTACGCTCCGAGGGCGGGCTGTCCGGCGAGTATCCCGGCGACTTCCGAGGCAGGGTGCCGGTGGCCTACGCCCCGGATCCCGACGGCGAGCCGGACCCCGGGGAGATCGTGTGGACCTGGGTGCCCTATGAGGAGGACCACTCCCGCGGCAAGGACCGACCGGTGCTGATCGTCGGGCGCCAGGAGCCGTACCTGCTCGTGCTGATGCTGACCTCCAAGGACCGCAACAACGCGACCTCTTCGGATCGCGACTACCTCGACATCGGCACCGGGGCCTGGGACCGCGAGGGCCGCCCGTCCGAGGTCAAGCTGGATCGCGTCATCCGCGTGCGCCCCGAGGACGTGCGCCGCGAGGGCGCGGTGCTGCCGCGGGATCGCTTCGAGACCGTGGCGCAGCGCCTCGAGGGGCGCGGCTGAGGCCTCCCGCCCTCGGAGGCCCCGCTCTGGTAGGCTTGTCCGCTGTGTGTCCGCGCTGATCGCCGGGCACTGCGGTCGACTGTTGCGAGCGTCCCCACTCTCATGTCTCAGTCATGGTCGGCCGTGAGCCCTCACCGATCCGATCAACGTGAACCTGTGAAGAGGAGTCCCTGTGGCTAACATCAAGTCCCAGAAGAAGCGCATCCTGACGAACGAGAAGTCGCGCCTGCGCAACAACGCGTACAAGTCGGAGCTGAAGACCTACGTGCGCCGCCTCGACTCGGCCGTCGCCTCCGGCGACAAGTCCGCTGCCGAGACCGCCCTGCGCGATGTCTCCCGCAAGTACGACAAGGCCGTCTCCAAGGGCGTGCTGCACAAGAACAACGCGGCCAACAAGAAGTCGGGCTTCGCCAAGCGTGTCGCCTCGATGGCCTGATCCGTCAGGATCCCGCGCCGCGGCGCTTCTGACAGGGCCCTGCTCCTCCTGGTGAGGAGCGGGGCCCTGTCGCATGTGCGGACTGCCCTCCGCGACGGCGGACGGCGAATCCCGCGAGGAGTCGCAGATGCGCACCCTCGCGCGCTGATGACCTGCATGAGCGCCTCCTGACCGACGCGCCGCCGGGCGGATCACCCGCGCCTCAGCGGCGACCGGACAGCGCGATGGTGGTGATCGCCTTCTCCACGGCGTACGGGGCGCTGCGGGACTCGCCCTTGACCTGAGCATCGGCCTCCGCCAGAGCGCGCAGAGCCTTGACCATGTCAGCCTCCGTGAAGCGTCGGGCCTCCTGCTGGGCGCGCTCGACCTGCCACGGAGCTCCCCCGACCTGCCCGGCCAGCTGATTCGCGCTGCCGCCCACGCCGTGCACGGCGGCCACGAGCCGGACCTTGGCGGCCAGGGCCGCGACCATGGGCACGGGATCGGTGCCGGTGTCCAGGGCCTGGCGCCACAGCTTCAGCGCCGCCGCCGGCTGACCGGCCAGGGCGGCATCCGCGACCTTGAAGGCAGTGGCCTCCACCCGTCCTCCGTAGTACGTCTCCACGACGTCGAAGGTGATGTGCTCCGGGCCGTCCGAGAGCAGCTGCGAGCACGCCGAGGCCAGCTCGGAGGTGGAGTTGCCGACGGCCTGCGTCAGCGCGCGGGCGGCGTCCGGGTCGATCGTGCGCTGGTGCGAGCGGAACTCGTGGCGCACGAACTCGACCTTGTCGCGGTCGTTCTTCAGCGGCGCGGCGTCCACCACGACGGCCTTGGCCTTCAGGGCGTCGAGCAGCTTCTTGCCGCGGTTGCCGCCCGAGTGCACGAAGACGACCACGACCTCCGGATCCGGCTGTCCCACGTACTCCAGGGCGTCCTTGAGCAGGTCCTCGCTCATCTGCGCGAGGTCCTCGACCACGATCAGCTTGGGATCCTCGAACAGCGACGGGCTGGCCAGCACCTGCAGCTGCCCCGGGCCATAGGAGGAGGCGTCCACACGCGAGAGCTCGATGGCCCCGCGGGATTGCCTGAGCAGCGCCCGCAGCCGGTCCACGGCCCGAGCGATCAGGTAGCCCTCCTTGCCGGTGATCAGGATCAGCGGCGCCGGCTCGACGTCTCGCCAGGAGACTCCGGGGGCGGCGGCTGCGGCGGTGCGACGACGGGGCGGGGTCATAGCCTCAGAATCTCATGTCCGACCGACAGCGCAGCGCTTCTCACAACTCTGATGCCTGCGTCCGCCCGTCGGATTCACCGCCGCCGGTGCGCAGGCCCGCGGATGCGCGAGGATCCCTCCCCTGCCATCGTTCAGCCGAGCGACTGCGCCGTCAGCGTCCCGTCCTGGACGTGGACGGCCACGGCCCCCATCTGATCGGTGCGCGCCACGGGGATCGATCCCTGCCCCAGGTGCTCGAGGATCACCGGATGCGGGTGCCCGTAGTCGTTGTCCGCGCCCACGCTGACGAGGGCCAGGTGCGGGGAGGCGGCGTCGATGATCGCGACCCCGCCGTTGCGCGCCCCGTGGTGGGAGACCTTGAGCAGATCGACGTCCAGCAGCTGCGGGTCCGAGCGCAGCAGCGGCCCGACCCCGGATTCCTCCAGATCTCCGGCGGCGAGCATCGAGAGGCGCTGCGACCCGTCGCCGACCTCGGCGCGCAGTGCGATCGAGGCGTTGTTCTCGTCCTCGGACTCGGGGCTGATGCGGGACGTGGCGGGATCCGGGCCCAGCACGACCAGCTCGAGTCCCGCGCCCTCGAAGCGCTGGCCGAGCTGAGGGCGGGCGGCGCGATCCTCCAGCCCGGCGAGCTCATCGGGGGCGCGTCCGGTCGCCGAGGACCACCACACCCGATCGATGTCCACGACCTCGCCCAGACCTTCGGCGCCGGCCACGTGATCGGCGTGGTCATGGGTGAGCACCATCAGGTCCAGGTGCCCGACCCCTGCGTCCTTCAGGCACCCGCGCAGCGCACCTGGATCGGGACCCGAGTCGATCAGGACCGTGGACTCCTGGCCATCCTCGCGGCCGCGCAGCAGGACCGCATCGCCCTGACCCACGTCGCAGGCGAGCACCGACCAGTCCTCGGATCGGGGATCCGGCCAGCGCAGCACGGCCACCAGCGCCACGACCCCTACGGCGATCACGATCAGCCCTGCGCTGCGCCAGGCTCGCTCGCGTCGTCGGGCCCGGTGCCAGGCTGCCTCGGTCACGGGCCCCGGTGCCGGCCCGGATCGGACCTCGCCCACACAGGAGCGCCGAAGCCAGCGGGCATCGAGCCGGTGCACGGCCACCATGAGCCCCGCGCTGAGGACCAGCATGAGCACCGGACCCACCGGGGGCGCCGGCCAGGGGACTGTGGAGCCCGGTAGCCCCGCGAAGAACCGGGCCGAGCCCGCGATCAGCCGCACCGCCCACGAGCCCGGTTCGAGCAGTGCGCCTGCCAGCGCCTCCCCCACCGGGCCGCCGATGCCCAGCAGGATCAGCGCGGCGAGGCCTAGCACCGTGATCAGCGGCACGACCGGGGCGGCGATCACATTGGCCGGCACCGCATAGGCGGCCACGGTCGGTGTGAGCAGCGCGAGCACGGGGGCGCACCACACCTGGGCCACCATCGGGATCGCGAGCACGAGCGCCGCCGCCGTGGGCATGGCGTGCTCCAGAATCCGGGTCAGCGGGCGGGCCGTCACGACGATCCCCGCGCTCGCGCACACCGACAGGGCGAAGCCGTATTCGGTGCCCAAGCTCGGATCGATCACCAGCAGTGTGCACACGGCCGTTGACAGAGCGGCCAGGGAGACGGGCCCGCGCCCCGACAGGACCGCGAGCGCGGCGACGGCTCCCATCGCCGCCGCCCGCAGCACGGAGGGATCCGGGCCCACGAGCACGACGAACAGCGCGAGTGCACCGAGGCCGAGGAAGACGCACACCCGTCGCCGGGCCCCCAGCCCCAGGGCGAGCTGGCCGGCCATGGCCATGACCAGGGCGCAGTTGGAGCCGGAGACGGCGGTCAGATGGGTCAGGCCCGTGACCTTCATGGCCTTCTCGAGTCCGGTGTTCAGTCCGCTGCGGTCCCCGTAGGTCATCCCCGGCAGCAGCCCGGCGGCATCGGGTCCGCGGGCCTGTGCGGCCAGGGCGAAGCGCTCGGTGGCCGTCTCGAGCAGGGACGGGCGGTCCTGGGCTTCCGTCATCGGCTGCGGCGGCCCGGTGCTGCGCAGCTGCAGGTCGGTCTGCTCGATCTGGGGGGCGCTCACCACGGCCTCCGCGCGATCCCCGCTGCGCAGGCTCGCCCACCGGCCGTCCTGGGCGAAGACGGTGGCCCGGGCTCCGCTGCTCAGCCGCACCGGCACGACGACCCCGCTGGAGGCTTCGCCGACCTCCTCCGGTCCCGGCCCGAAGCTCGAGGCGGTGGCGCTTTGCCACGTCACGGGTCGGTCGGTCACCTCGACGACCACGCGCTGCGCGTCTGCGTCCATTGCGCGCATGTCCTCGGCGGCCGCCAGCTGCTGGGTGCCCGCGCGCAGCAGGACGCACGCGACGACCACCGCGCACAATGCGGCCGTCGGCAGCAGGGCAGCCAGTGTCCGGCCGCGAGGCGAGCCCGGTGCTGCTCCCCCGGGCAGTCTGCGCCCGCTCCGACGAGCGAACACGGCCACGAGGAGGACCATGGCGAGTCCCGCTGCGATGAGCAGCCGGAGATCCACCTCGAGCACCGCTCCCAGCGCAGCGCCCACCGACTCAGACTGCGACGTCCCCAGCAGAGCGGCTCCCCACGCGCTCAGCGCCACGGGCACAAGGCGCAGATCCCAGGTGGGGCGCAGCGCCCTCCGGGCCGCCTCGAGGCGCTCCTCCCGGCGAGCGCTGTGTGCCAGCGCCCACCGCTCGGGCATCTCCTGCGAGCGCAGCCACAGCCGCGCGAGCACGCCTGGAGCCTCGGGACCCGCTCCGGAGGCGCCACTCGGTCTGCCCGGCTTCCGTCGTCCACGTCCCCGTTCAGATCCCGGCTCCTGCCGACCCCGCGGAGGCAGGGCGCGGGCGGGATGGCGGGAGGAGGTCACCGGCGCATTGCACCAGTGCCTCCTGCGTGGCAGTCCTCAGCTGAGGCGGGCAGAGGCCCCCCGTCCGGCCGGCCTTCAGACGAGTCCCCTGTGGAGGCGCGAGGGCCCGACCGCTCCCCGCTGCGACAGCGACAGCGACGCAGGTCGCAGCACCGAGCCTCGTGCGTCGAGACCCCCGCGCAACTCGAGACGTCAATGCACCGAGTGTTTCCCGAGGCGTCGGCACCGGGACGGGAAGTGGTCGACTGCTGTCGACCCTCAGGTGGAGCGGAGGACATCTTCCCAGGTCAGCCTGGACCTGTCCGCCCCGCCGAGGGCGGATCAGGGTCCGCTCCCCGGCCCTGTCGAGCACGGATCTGCATCCTTTGCACCACCCGTCAGGAGCATCATGTCCCAGCAGCACCTCTCCCACCCCAGCACTGCCCGTTCCCGTGATCCTCGCCCGCGACGCGCGCTCAGCGCCGCCGTCCTCACCGCGGGGCTGAGCCTCACCCTGCTCGCGCCGGCGCCGGCGCCGGCCCAGGAGCCGTCGCGATCCTCCACCTCCGCAGACGACTGGAACGGCAAGGCCTTCCGCGGCCAGGTGGACGTCACCGCCGGTCCCGATGCCGACCAGGACGTCCTGGACGGCGCCGTCTTCGACGACCGCAACCGCAACTCGCAGCAAGACCCCGGTGAGCGCGGGATCGCTGGGGTGGAGGTCTCCAACGGCCGCAAGATCGTCACCACCGATCGCCAGGGCCGCTACGAGATCTCCGTGCGCGACGGCGAGACGGTGTTCCTCACCCAGCCGGCCGGCTATCAGGTCCCCGTGGACGAGGACAACGTGGCCCAGTTCTTCTACACCCACATGCCCGCCGGCTCCCCCGAGCTGCACTACGGCGGCATCGACCCGACCGGCCCGCTGCCCGATGCCGTCGACTTCCCGCTGGCGCGCACCACGGACACGCTCAGTCGCGATCAGCGCTGCCTGATCGGCGGCGACATCCAGACCTACACGCAGGAGGAGGTCGACTACGCCCTGCGCGGGGCCTTCGCCGACCTTACTCAGCGCACCGACTTCACCGGCTGCGGTGCGCTGTTCATCGGCGACATCGTCGGCGATGACCTGGACCTGTACGACCAGACCCGCGAACTGACGTCACTGCTCAACGGACCCGCCCGCTTCCTGCCGGGCAATCACGACCTGGACCTCGACGCGGACTACGACCACCGCTTCGACACCTACCGGTCCCAGTTCGGTCCGGACTACTACTCCGACGACGCCGGCGACGTGCACGTGGTCTCGCTGAACACCGTGCAGTACTCGCAGGGCGCGCCCTACAACGGCACGTACAACGGCGGCATCGACGATGAGCAGCTCGCATGGCTGCGCCAGGACATCGCGAACACCCCCGAGGACAAGCTGATCGTGCTGGCCTCGCACATCCCGCTGCTGAACTGGCACGACCAGGGCTCGGACCGCCATCAGGTGGATCAGGTCCAGGCGGTCCACGACATCATCGGCGACCGTCCGGCCGTCGCCTTCGGCGGGCACAGCCACACGCTGGAGGTCATGCGCGAGGGCGATTCCATGGAGGGCTGGAAGAGCCTCTACGGCGTGGACGAGCTGCCGTTCGACCACATCACCGCAGGAGCGATCTCCGGCGACTGGTACACCGGGCGCGTGACGGAGGCCGGCTACCCGACCGCACTGCAGCGCGACGGCGCCGTCCCCGGCGTCTTCACGCTGGGGGCCCACGGCAACCGGTACGAGGACTCGTTCATCGGCACCGGGCGGGCGGCCTCGGAGCAGATGTCCCTGGGCTTGAACACCCCTGCCTACCGCGACTGGTACGACGCGAACCGTCGCAATGTCGGGAAGGCTCCCGCCTTCGAGACCCCGCTCGAGGTCTCGGCGGACGAGCTGGGCGAGTCGTGGCTGACCACGAACGTGTGGGCCGGCGGTACGGGAACCGAGGTCTCGGTCTCGATCGACGGCCGCCCGGCTCAGCAGGCGCAGCACACCCAGCAGCTGGAGGGCGAGTCCAAGCGGGTGGGCGCCGAGTTCTCGGATCCGGCGGCTGCCCAGGAGCAGCTGGTCCGCGGCGGCTCCGTCGCCGAGGCCTCCGGTCACCTGTGGCGTCTGGATCTGCCGGAGGACCTCGCTCCGGGCGAGCACACGGCGACCGTGACGCAGACGGATCGCTACGGCGTCTCCACGACCGAGCGGATCACGTTCACGGTCACCTCCTGAGGCGGCCTCCGGCTTCGGCGGCCCTCGGGTGCTGCGGACCAGGTCACCGTCCGTTCGCCTGAGCGTCGCCGAACCGTCGTCCGGGGGTCGGCTCCGGGAGACCGGCGGTCGACATTCCGGACACCTGCCGGGCGCATTCTGATCCTGACCAGCAGTGCCGCCCCGCAGTGCCCGGCCCCGGCCGGGGCGTCGAGATCAGCACCCGAGGAGCATCATGGCCCAGCTTCGCCTCCTGCGATTCCTGCCCCAGTCCAAGCACCAGCGGCCGCTTCAGCTCGTGACGGTCGCTGCGTTGGGGGCCGGCCTGTCCTTCACGCTGCTCACCCCCGGCGTCTCGGAGGAATCCGAGGCTCCGGCCCCCGGACCGATCACGGCCGGGGACTGGCAGACCCACGTGCAGTTCGCCCAGATGGACACCGCCCCCTGATCGAGCCTGAGCCCTCAGCGCAGGAAGAAGGCCCCGACGGATGCCGTCGGGGCCTTCTCACACGGTGACCAGCGGCGCGATGGCCTCCATCATGGCCGGGCCGATGCCGGAGACGTCATCGAGCTCCTCGACCGAGCGGAATCCGCCGATCTGCTCTCGGTGCTCGACGATCCGCTGAGCCAGAACGGGTCCGACCTTCGGCAGCTCCTCGAGCTGTGCAGCCGTGGCGGTGTTGAGATCGATCGCTGCGCCCGTGGCCGCAGGCCCCTCCTCGGGGCTCCCGCCTGCGGCGGCAGATCCGGCCTGAGCGCTGCCGGTGGCAGTCTGTCCGCCGGATCCCGAGGACGGCGTCGGCGGGTCCTGCTCCCACTGCTCCGCCAGTGCTTGGTCCGGGATGACGATCTGGACGCCGTCGGCCGCGGGGGCAGCCATGTTCACCGCATCGGTCACGGCTGACTCGCTCAGCCCGCCGGCGGCCTCCACCGCATCGGCCACGCGGGACCCGGCCGGCAGCTCGACCACCCCGGGCTCGCCCACCTCCCCCACCACATGGACCGTGACCGGGCTGCCGGAAGCCGGTGCGTCGGCTGTCCCTGCGCTGGCTCCGTCTCCGGCCGCACCGAGCGCTCCCGCCCCCTCCACGGATCCGCCCTCCGCTGCCGCCTGCGAGGCACCCGCCTGCTCGTCCACGACGGGTCCTGCGGACGACGGAGCCGAGACCACGGCCTCCTGGTCGCGCCCGCGAAGCAGGACCGAGACCACGACCAGGATCAGCACCAGACCCGCGATCGCCAGTGTGGCCCAGGGCAGACGCGCGCGGATGGGCGAGACCCAGGGCTGCTCGTCGGGATCCAGCGGCAGAGCCCTCGGGCCGAGGGGCTCCGCAGACGAGCTCGACCCCGACGCGGGCGGCGCGGCGAGCAGCCGTCGGCGCCTGGCGGCCGCCCCTCCGCTCTCGGCAGGTGCCGACTCCGCGGACTCGGTCTCGGGTGCCGGGGCAGAGTCCTCCACCCAGTCCTCGGGGCGGTCGTCGTGGGGCAGGTCGTGGCCGGTGGCGCGCAGGTCGTCATCCAGCAGTCCGCGCAGGCGCTCGACGGGCCGCTCTCGCTCCAGACGGCGCCGTCCGCGATGAGTCACAGGGGTCATGCCCCCATTCCACTGCGGCAGCAGGATCCCGGCGGGCCGCGCAGGTGCGCAGCAGAGGCTTCACCCTGCGCTTGGGAGAAGCCCGACGCTGTGGAGACGCGAGGCATGCGCGGGGGCAGCAGAGCCGCCCGGCTCAGCCGTGGATGATCACGCCGAGCGCCCCGGCACCGGCGTGGGCGGCGAGCACAGCGGGCAGGGGCACGCAGCGGGCGCGGGCGTCGGGACAGTGCTCGGCCACCAGCTGCTCGGCGAACTCCTCGGCGCGCTCCCGGCCGTGGTCGTCGAGCAGGTGGTGCACGGTGACCTCGGGGACGTCCCGGGTGGAATCCCGCAGCGCACGACCCGCTCGGCGCAACAGCCTCGTGCGGGCGCGCTGCTCGGTCATGGGCAGCTCGGCGATCGTAAGCTGGCCGTTGACCAGACGCAGCACCGGGCGCACCTGCAGCATGGAGCCCAGCGCAGCCACGGACGGCGGGATCCTCCCGCCGCGGCGCAGCGCGTCGAGCCCGGGCACCCACAGCAGCAGCTGGCTGGCCGCGCTGCCGGCCCGGGCCGCCTCGGCCGTCTCTGCCAGCTCGGCCCCTGTGCCGGCAGCCTCCCACGCCTCCATGACGCCGCGGCCCTCGGCCATGGCGATCGTGCGCGAATCGACGATCTCCACCGGGATCCCGACGGCAGCCGAGGCGATCCGGGCCGAGGTGGCGGAGCCGGAGAGCTGGGCCGAGCAGTGCACCGAGACGATGCCCTCGTAGCCCTGCGCCTCCAGCTGACGGTACTGGCGCAGCAGCTGACCCGGCGACGGCCGAGAGGTCACCGCGCTGCGCCCGGCCGCCAGGGCCTCCTCGACCACCGCGAGCCAGTCGTCGCGGTCCTGGTCGAGATCGGTGTCATCGACCGACACGGGCATGGCCGCGACGGCCAGCCCGGGACGGCCGGAGCGTGCCACGGCGCGCTCGTCCTCGTCGGTCAGCACCGACGACGCGTCCGCCGCGCCCTCCGTGCGTTCGGGGTCCTGGCCGGCGACGTCTGCACCGGAAGTCCCGCCCGCCGGCGGGAAGACCCACTCCTGCGGCAGGGCTGCGGCGTCGTCGGTGACGACCGCTATCCTGCGCTGGCCGGACATCTCAGACCACGATGTTCACGAGCTTGGGGGCCCGCACGATGACCTTGCGGATCTCGGCGTCGCCGATCGCCCGCTGCACGGCCTCGGAGCCCAGCGCGAGCTCGCGCAGGTCGTCCTCGGCGATATCCACGGGCACCTCCAGGCGGTCCTTCACCTTGCCCTTGACCTGCACGACGGCGGTGATCGTGTCGTCCACCAGCAGCGACTCGTCGACGACCGGCCAGCCGGCATCGATCACCGCCGAGTCGTGGCCCATGGCATGCCACATGTCCTCGGCGGTGTAGGGAGCCACCAGCGACAGCAGCACAGCCACGGCCTCTGCGCCCTCGCGCACGGCGGGATCGGCGGCACCGGCCCCGGAGTCGATCGCCTTGCGCAGCGCGTTGACCAGCTCCATGGCCTTGGCGATCACCACGTTGAACTTGCGGTTCTCCAGCGCGGACTCGGCCTCGGCGATCGCGCGGTGGGTCGCCTGGCGCACGGCGACGTCGCCGGCGGCCGGATCGGCGTCGACGGCGCTGCCCGAGGCGGCGACGTCCTGACCCACGCGCCAGGCGCGGCCCAGGAACTTCTGGGCGCCGCCCGGGGAGACATCCGCCCAGTCGACGTCGTCCTCCGGCGGGGAGGCGAAGACCATGGTCAGGCGCACGGCGTCCACGCCGAAGGCGTCGAGCTGCTGGCCCAGGTCCACGCCGTTGCCCAGGGACTTGGACATGGCCTTGCCCTGATTGAGCACCTGGCCCTGGTTGAGCAGGCGGGCGAAGGGCTCGTCGTGGTCGATCATGCCAAGGTCGTACAGGACCTTGGTGTAGAAGCGGGCGTAGAGCAGGTGCAGGATCGCGTGCTCCACGCCGCCCACGTACTGATCCACCTGGCCCCAGCGGCGCACGGCCTCCGAATCGAACGGGGCCGTCTCGTCCTGCGGGGACACATAGCGGTAGTAGTACCAGGACGAGTCCACGAAGGTGTCCATGGTGTCGGTGTCGCGCAGGGCGGGCCCGCCGCACGACGGGCAGACCACGTTCACCCAGTCCTCGACCGAGGCCAGCGGCGACTGGCCCTTGGGCGCCAGCTGCTCGCCCTTGAGATCCTCCGGAAGCCGCACGGGCAGCTGGTCCTCGGGCACCGGGACCTCGCCGCACTGCGGGCAGTGGATGATCGGGATGGGGGCGCCCCAGAAGCGCTGGCGGGACAGCAGCCAGTCGCGCAGGCGGTAGTTGATGTGCCGAGCACCGGCATCCGCGGCCTCGAGCAGCTCGATGGCCTTGTCGATCGCGGCGTCCTTGCTCAGCCCGTCGAGGGCTCCCGAGTTCATGAGGACGCCGTCGCCGCTGGTGGCCGCACCGGTCTCGGCGGGGTCCTCCGCCCCGGCGTCCACCACCGCGCGCACGGGCAGGCCGAAGGCGCGGGCGAAGTCGAGGTCGCGCTGATCGTGGGCGGGCACGCCCATGACTGCTCCGGTGCCGTAGTCGGCCAGGACGTAGTCGGTGGCGTAGACCGGCAGGCGCTCGCCGTTGAGGGGGTTCACGGCCCAGCGGCCCAGGAACACACCGGTCTTGGTGCGGTCCGTGGCCTGGCGCTCGATGTCCGAGACGGCCTTGAGGGACTCGCGGTACTCGTCGAGCTCCTGGGCGTGCTCCTGCGCCACGAGATCCTGCGCCAGCTGCGAGTCGGCTGCCACCACGAAGAACGTGGCGCCGAAGATCGTGTCCGGCCGCGTGGAGAACACCGTGAGCTCGCGCTCGGGCTGGGCGTCGTCGGCGTCGCGCTCCACGATGCCGAAGGTGACATGGGCGCCCTGCGAGCGCCCGATCCAGTTGCGCTGCATGGACAGCACCCGCTCCGGCCAGGCGCCCTCGAGCTGGTTCATGTCATCGAGCAGGCGGTCGGCGTAGTCGGTGATCTTGAAGTACCACTGGTTCAGCGACTTCTTGGTCACGGGCGTGTGGCAGCGCTCGCAGGCGCCGTCGACGACCTGCTCGTTGGCCAGCACCGTCTGGTCCTTAGGGCACCAGTTCACCGGGGAGTTCTTGCGATAGGCCAGCCCGCGCTGCCAGAACTGCAGGAACAGCCACTGCGTCCAGCGGTAGTACTCGGGATCCGAGGTGTGCAGCTCCCGGGACCAGTCCACGGCGATCGCGTAGCGCTGGAACGACGCCTTCTGGGTCTCGATGTTGCGGTAGGTCCACTCGGCCGGATGGGCGTTGTTCTTGATCGCCGCGTTCTCCGCGGGCAGCCCGAAGGAGTCCCAGCCGATGGGGTGCAGGACGTCGAAGCCCTTCTGGCGCCAGTAGCGGGCGACCACATCCCCCATGGCGAAGGCCTCGGCGTGGCCCATGTGCAGGTCGCCGGAGGGGTACGGGAACATGTCCAGCACGTAGCGCCGGGGCTTGGAGCCGTCGTCGAGGGGGCGGAAGACGTCGTTGCGCTCCCACCAGCCCTGCCAGCGGGCCTCGAGCTCGTGGGCGTCCCAGACCTGCCCGGTCTCTTCCTGGCCATGCTGCTGCGTGCTCACGTGCCTGCCTTCATCCGCCGGGGCTGTCCCGGCTGTCTCGCGTCCGACTGCTGTGCGGGCCTGCCGGGGCGCTGGTCCCGGCTGCCGTGCGCCGTCCGTGCCGGGAGCCCAGCAGGGCTGCGACCGTGAAGACGGCGACCCCCACATCCTATCCGCGCCTCGAGCCTGCGGCGTCCGGGGTCCTCCGTAGACTCGGGCCCGAGCAGACACGGACAGATCCGCCCGGAGAGGAACGCGTGCAGCAGAATCCGCAGGCCGAGCAGCGCAGCATGAGATTCGACGGGTACAAGACCCGCTACTGGTTCTACGACGTCGACACCCGGCGCAAGCCGCTGCTCGTGATGGTCCACGGCTTCCGCGGCGACCACCACGGCCTGCAGCTGATCGCCGACCGCCTGCGCGATCGCTACCACGTGGTCGTGCCGGATCTGCCGGGCTTCGGACGCTCGGAGCCGTTCCCCCAGGACCCGCACGACGTCGCCCACTACGTCGGCTTCCTGCGCCGGTTCCTCACCGAGCTCACCGACGGCGCGGTGCACCCGCAGGGCCGGCGCGGTGTGCTGCTGCTCGGCCACTCCTTCGGTTCGGTGATCGCCTCGCACCTGGCCGCCGAGCACCCGGCCATGGTCGAGCAGCTGCTGCTGCTGAACCCCATCTGCGAGCCGGCGCTCAGCGCCCAGGACGCAGCCGCCACCAAGGCCGCGGACGCCTACTACACCCTGGCCATGCGCCTGCCGAAGGCCATGGGCGAGCGCCTCCTGCGCAGCCACGCGGTCAGCGACCTCATGAGCCGGAAGATGACGGTCTCCCAGGACCCGCAGCTGCGCAGCTACGTGGAGAACCAGCACCGCGCGTACTTCGGCTCCTTCGCCGATCGTCGCGTGGTGGCCGAGGCCTATCGCGCCTCGATCTCCCGCACGGTGGCCGAGGTCGCTCCGCTGCTGTCCATGCCCGTGCTGCTCGTGGCCGGGGCACAGGATCCGCTCGGCTCCGTCGAGGCCCAGCAGCGCATGGCCACCTGGATCCGCCGGCGCCGCCTGGTGATCCTCGACGACGTCGGCCATCTCATCCACTACGAGAAGCCGATCGAGACCGCCGAGCTGATCCACGAGTTCGTGCAGGGCCCGGATCCCGAGCCCATCGATGTCCACGACGAGCTGCCGCCCATCGATCAGGCTCGGCCGAACACCTCGCAGTTCACGCAGCTGCTGCCGATCGTGCGCAGGGGGCGGCGATGACCGGCCCCTTGCACCTGGTGCTGGATGCCCGGTACGTGCGGGTGGGACCGCACGACGGCATCTCGCGCTACAGCGCAGGACTGGCCCACGGGCTGGCGCAGCTGGCGGCGCAAGATCCGTCGCTGCGGGTCGAGCTGATGATCTCGGATCCGGCTCAGCTGCAGCACCTCCCGCGCCTCGAGTGGTTCATGGGGCCGGATCCGGTCTCGGCCGGGGAGGTCCTCACGGGGCAGCTGCTCAACCGCCGGGGTCCGGATGTGGTCTTCTCCCCCATGCAGACCATGGGGGCGCTGCGGCGGCGCTTCGGGCTGATCCTCACGCTGCACGACCTGATCTACTACGACCACCCCGCGCCCCCGCCGGAGCTGCCGCTGCCCGTGCGTCTGGGCTGGCGCGCCTTCCACCGCGCCTCATGGCCGCAGCGCCTGGCCCTGAACCGCGCCGACGCCGTGGCAACCGTCTCCCAGACCTCCGCAGGGCTGATCCAGGGCAGGCGCCTGAGCGACCGGCCCGTGCGCGTGATCCCGAATGCCGCGGCTCAGGACTCGATCGTCAGCCGGCAGACGGCGCTGGACCGGCTCGCCGAGCGCGACGGTTCGATGCTCTACCTCGGCTCGTTCATGCCGTACAAGGACGTGGAGACCCTTGCACGCATGGCGGCTCGGCTTCCGCACCGGCGGCTGCACCTGCTCTCGCGGGTCACCCCCGCCCAGCAGGAGCGCCTGGTGCGGGCCGCCGGACCGGAGGCCCGGCTCGTCTTCCACAACGGGGTCTCCGAGCAGGAGCACGCGCGTCTGCTGGCAAGAGCGGGAGTGCTCCTGCACGCCTCGCGGGCCGAGGGCTACGGACTGCCGCTCATGGAGGCCTTCTGCGCCGGTACCCCCGTGGTGTGCACCGACATCCCGATCTTCCACGAGGTCTGCGGCGAGGCCGCCGCCTACTGCCCTCCCGGCGACGACGCAGCCTTCGCCCGCGCCGTCACCGAGCTCGAGGACCCGCAGATCGCACGCACGCGCGTGCTGGCCGGGCTCGAGCGCGCGTCGTCGTGGACCTGGCGGGACTCGGCGCAGTCACTGGTGGGGCTGGCCCGGGAGATCGACAGCAGCCGGCGCCGCTGAGGCCGCAGCAGCCACGACGACGGCGACGGCAGGGCTGCTGAGACAGCAGCGACCGCTGCGACGGTCGATCCGGCTCAGAGCAGATCGGCCACATCGCAGCGGACGTTGACCGGGGCGTGCTTGCGCTGGGCAGAGGCCTCGGCGCGGGCCGCCCGCAGCCTGCGCGTGACCTCGGCGGCCTGCGAGTAGGTGAAGAACAGCAGGAGCCGGTGCGCGTCGTCGTCGGCGCCGTGAAGCCCGCCCAGAGCATCACCGGGGGCCGATCCGGCCTCGGGGTCTGCTGCCTCCTCGTCCCAGCGCTGATGCACTGGTGCCGGGCCCACGGTGCGCACCTCCGGGGGCAGTCCGAGCATCTGCGTGAAGGCCTCGAGCGCGGTCAGCGGTCCGGTCAGGGCCGCGCAGCGCACGGCCGGCGGCAGCTGCAGGCTGCGGCGCTCGGCCAGCTCGCGGGCAGCATGGCCGCGCACGTCCCAGCGCACCAGGGAGGCCACGACCCGCTCGTGCTCCGAGGTCACGACCACGGTCCCTCCGTCGCTGCCGCGACGCACGAGCGAGGCGGCGTGCACCCATCTGCGCAGCACCTCCTCCTCGACCCGCAGCCCGGGCAGGGAGAGCATGCGATCCCCGTCCAGCAGCAGGGCCGCCGCATAGCCGCCCTCGACCTGCGGCTCCGCACCCGGTGTGGCCACCACGAGCGCAGGTGCGGCGGGGAGCTCCCGGCGGACCTGATCGCCCGAGGACCAGACGACGGGCACCTGCGGGAAGGCGCGGCCCAGCTCCTCGGCGGTGCGCTGGGACCCCACGGAGGCGAAGCGCCACCGCGTCCCCCCGCAGACAGCGCAGGACCATGTGGCGGCCTGACGGGCGCACCACCCGCACTGCGGCAGCCGTCCCTGTGCGGAGACGGACAGGGGGCCGTCGCAGACGGTGCAGCGCGCGGCCGCCCGGCATCGCTGGCAGGTCAGGGCCGGGGCGTAGCCGGTGCGGGCCACCTGGACCAGGACGGGTCCCTCGGCCAGGGCTCGGCGGGCCACGCGGAAGGCGGTCTCCGGCAGGCGGGCGCGCCCTGCCAGGGCGTCATGGGCCTCGTGCCAGGAGTCCGAGGTCGCCTCGATGCGCGGCATGTTCGCCCGCAGCACCGGACGCTGCGCTGCGATAGAGCTCGCCCAGCCGGTCTCCACGAGCCGCTCGGCCTCCGGCGTGACGGCCTCGCCCATGACGAGCAGGCTGAGGTCCTCGTGCTGAGCGCGCAGCAGCGCCACCTCCCGGGCGTGGTGGTACGGGGCTCGGGGCTCCACGAGGCTGTGATCGCCGTCGTCGAGGACCAGGATCAGACCGAGATCCTGCACCGGAGCCCAGACCGCAGGACGCGTGCCGATCACGATCCGGGCCCGGCCCTCGAGCGCCTCCACGAAGGCCCGATAGCGCGGGGTCGGCTTGTCCTCGCTGTGCAGCCGCGCCACGAGCTGCGCCTCCACGACGGCCTCCACCGCGCGCTGGGTGCGCTCCAGGGTCTTGTGATCCGGCACCACCACGATGCTTCCGCGCCCGGCCGCCAGCGCCGCGGCGACCGCCTGGGCGCTCAGATCGTAGACATCGTGCTGCGGATGCGAGGGCAGCGCCTGCACCACCGCTCGCACCTGCTGCCCGCCGTGCAGGGACTCGATCGCCTCGGCACCGCCGTCGTACTCGGACCAGGCGCCCGACGGAGTCGACGCCGCCGAGGACTCCGCGGCCTGAGGCTCGGCTGCCGGCTCGGCTGCGCCGGCGTCGTCCTGGACCTGTCCCGTCTGCGCCTGGGCGCGCGCGGCCAGAGCGGTCTTCTCCACTGAGGCCACCCGAGGGGGCACGGCACAGCGCAGGACATCTGCCACGGTCCCTGCGCAGCGCTGTGCTGTGAGCTCGGCGACGGCGAGCACCTGCGGGACGAGCACCGGCAGGGCGGACTGCAGCGACAGGATGGGCTGCAGCCGATCGAAGGCGACCTCCGAGGACGACGTCCGCTCGATGATCCACCCGCGCATCTGCTGCCCGCCGAAGCGCACGCGGATGCGGGTGCCCGCCTGGGCGCCCTCGGAGAGATCCTGGGGCACGCCGTAGTCGAACAGCCGGTCCAGGTGCGGCAGGTGGGATTCCAGCCGCACGCGGGCCACAGGCTCGGACTCGGCCAGATACGCCGGTTCGAGTGGTCCCGTGCGGCGCTGCGAGCCGCGGCTTCCCCCTGCCCCGCGCCCGGCAGTCTGCCCGGGGCGAGGCAGTTCGGCCATCAGCGCGAGCTGCTCCGGCGGCTGCACCTGCTCGGAGACTCGCTCGGGAGTGGGCTCAGCCGGCACGGCTCAGGCCTCGACCGCCGATCGCAGCGCGTCCGCCCGGTCGGTCTTCTCCCAGGTGAAATCCGGATCCTGACGGCCGAAATGACCCCCGGCCGAGGTTTTGGCGTAGATGGGACGCTGCAGCTGCAGGTCCTCGATGATCGCCAGCGGCCGCAGGTCGAAGACCTCTTCCACTGCCGACTCGATGCGCGCCGGATCCACGGTCTCGGTGCCGAAGGTGTCGACGTAGACCCCCACCGGACGCGCCTTGCCGATCGCGTAGGCCACCTGGACCTCGGCCCGCTCCGCCAGCCCCGCGGCCACGACGTTCTTGGCCACCCACCGCATGGCGTAGGCCGCCGAGCGGTCCACCTTGGACGGATCCTTGCCGGAGAAGGCGCCGCCGCCATGACGTGCCATGCCGCCGTAGGTGTCCACGATGATCTTGCGCCCGGTCAGCCCGGCGTCTCCCACGGGGCCGCCGGTGATGAAGTCGCCGGCGGGGTTCACGATGACCTTGAGCCCCGACAGATCCAGCCCGGTCTCCTCCATGACGGGATCGATCACGGAGGCGCGGATATCGTGGCGCAGCTGCTCGAGCTCGTAGTCCTCGGCGTGCTGCGCGGAGACCACCACGGTATCCACGGCCACCGGGGTGATGCCGTCGTAGCGCAGGGTGACCTGGGTCTTGCCATCGGGACGCAGCTGGGGCAGCACCGCGGTCTTGCGCACCCGGGTGAGCTGCTCGGAGAGCCGGTGCGCGTAGTGGATCGGCGCAGGCATCAGGACGTCGGTCTCATTCGACGCATAGCCGAACATGATGCCCTGGTCCCCGGCTCCCTGGGCGTCGCGCGGATCGACGGCGGTGCCCTCCCGGGATTCCAGGGAGTTGAACACGCCCTCGTAGATCTCCGGGGACTGCTCCCCCACCGAGATGGACACCCCGCAGTACTTGCCGTCGAAGCCTTGGACGGAGGAGTTGTAGCCGATGTCCAGGATGGAGCGGCGCACGATCGAGGGGATCTCCACATAGGCCTGCGACTTGACCTCGCCCGCCACATGGACGAGTCCCGTGGTGGCCATGGTCTCCACGGCCACCGAGGAGTTCGGGTCGGTGGCGATCAGGGCGTCGAGGATCGAGTCCGAGATGCGGTCGCAGATCTTGTCCGGGTGGCCCTCGGTCACGGATTCCGAGGTGAACAAGCTCATGCGGCCTGGCGTCTGGGCCCTGCGGGCGCTGCTGGGGGTGGAAGGCGTCGAAGTCACGCCTGACAGGGTACCGCCAGCCCCCGATGTCCCAGCACCTCCCGGCGCATGCGGAGACTCATTCGGCGCGCCCCAGGCGCTGGGCTATGCGCCGGCACAGGGCCGCAGCGACCTCCGTCTTGGTGCCCTCGACGGTCTGCTCGCTCGCGGCACGGCCTCGCACGGGAGCCTCGAGGATCGTCACGCGGGTCGTGTCCTGGCCGAAGACCATGTCCGTGCCCACCTGGTTGAGGCACAGCAGGTCGCAGCCCTTCCGCGCCAGCTTGGCGCGGCCGAGTTCGAGCGGGTCGGAGTGTGCGTTGCCGGTCTCGGCGGCGAAGCCCACGATCAGCTGCTCCCGCCCGGAATCCTCCCTCGCCCGGACCAGTCCGCGCAGGATGTCCGGGTTGCGCCTGAGCACGATCGTGGGGGCCTCGTCCTCATCGGCCGTCTTCTTGATCTTGGACTCGGCCACCTCGGCCGGGCGGAAGTCGGCGACCGCAGCGGTCATCACCACGACCTCCGCCTCCTGGGACAGCCGCTGCATGACCTCCTGCAGCTGCTCGGCGGTGCCGATGCGGTGCACGCTGATCCCCTCGGAGGCCTCCGGCACAGCGACCTCCACATGTCCGGCCACGAGCTCCACCTGCGCCCCGGCGGCGTGCAGGGCGCGGGCCACGGCCAGGCCCTGCTTGCCGGAGGAGCGATTGCCCAGGAACCGCACGGGATCCAGCGGCTCCTGCGTGCCGCCCGTCGAGACGACCGCCCGGAGCCCGGCCAGCGACTGCCCGGGGGCCTCCCCCGCGGGACCGGCCACCAGTGCCAGGGCGGCATCGCAGATGACCTCCGGATCCGGCAGCCGGCCCGGTCCGGAGTCCTGCCCGGTCAGCCGTCCGGAGGCGGGCTCGAGCACATGGCGGCCCTGGCGGCGCAGTGCGGCGACGTTCTCGCGCACCGCAGGGTTCTGCCACATCTGGGTGTGCATGGCCGGTGCCAGCAGCACGGGGGCCTCGGTGGCCAGCAGCGTGGTGCTCAGGAGGTCATCGGCCAGCCCGTGGGCCGTGCGTGCCAGCAGATCGGCGGTCGCCGGCGCCACGATGACCAGATCGGCCTCCTGGCCCTGGCGGACATGGTTGACGGAGTCCACGCGGTCGAAGACGTCTGTGCTCACGGGCTCCCCGGACAGCGCCTCCCAGGTGGGCGCGCCCACGAACTCGAGGGCCGCGCGCGTGGGCATGGGCACCACGTGGTGCCCGGCCTCGGTGAGCAGGCGCAGCAGCAGCGCTGACTTGTACGCGGCGATCCCGCCGCCGATGCCCAGAACGATGCGCATGATCCGGCTCTCTCCCTTGCTCGTGCGGTGCAGCCGCAGTGCCGCAGGCACCGGGCGAGTATGCGACGACGGCCGGTCGGGACTGGATCCCGACCGGCCGTTGCGGTGCGCAGACGCGCTGCGCTGGGGATGTGGCCCCGGTGGCTCAGTTCTCGGAGGGCTCGTCCGAGGGGACCTCTGCCTGCTCCTCGGCGGCCTCGGCCTCCGGGGCGGCGGCCTCGGCGCCCTGATCCTCGGCGGACTCCGAGAACACCATGGAGGAGTCGACCTCCCCGCCCTGCTGCTCGCCGAAGTAGTCCGAGTAGAAGTCGTCGACGGCGAGCTCGCGCTCGGCGACCAGCTGGCCGTTCTCCGAGAAGCCGGCGTCGGTCACCTCCGTGGACTCGATCAGGTTCTCGTCGATCTCGCGCATGGCCACCGAGAGGCTCTTCTCGTTGGGCTGGACCTCCACCAGCGGACCCACGTACTCGAACAGGCCCTCGTGCAGCTGCGAGTAGTACGCGTTGATCTGCCGGGCGCGGCGTGCCGAGAAGATCACGAGTCCGTACTTGGAGTCGGACTTGGTGAGCAGGCGGTCGACGGGCGGATCGGTGATGCCCTGGTGCTGAGTGGACAAGGAGTCTCTCCTGACGGTCATTCGATAGGCAGCAGCGGGGCTGCTCTCGTCTGTGCGCGGCTACAGCCTGTGCGCGCTGTCACTGTGTGCCCAGCGCGCCGCACGAAGTCTGTCTCGGCTGCGGGTTCGCGGACTCAGGCGCAGGTGCGCGGGTCGAGCCCCATGAGCTCGACGAGCCTCTGCGCAGCTTTCTCCACTCGGTCGTTGACGACGGTGTGGTCGAACTCCGGCTCCGCAGCCAGCTCCATCCTAGCGGTTTCCAGCCGCACCTGCTGTTCCTCGGGGCTCTCGGTGCCGCGCCCGGTCAGTCGAGCGACCAGCTCGTCCCAGGTAGGAGGGGCCAGGAAGACCAGCTGCGCCTCCGGCATGGACTGCCGGACCTGGCGCGCCCCCGCCAGATCGATCTCCAGCAGGACGCGGCGGCCTGCGGCCACGGCATCGAGCACCTTCTGCCGCGGAGTGCCGTAGCGGCTGCGGTTGTGAACCACGGCCCATTCGAGCATCTGGCCCTCGTCGACCATGCGCTGGAACTCGTCGTCATCGACGAAGAAGTAGTGGACGCCCTCCTGCTCGCCCGGACGGGGAGCACGGGTGGTGGCCGAGACGGAGAGCCAGACGTCCGGGCAGTGGTCCCGGATGTAGGTGGAGACCGTGCCCTTGCCGACGGCGGTGGGCCCGGCCAGCACGGTGACGTGCTCGGGGGCGATGCTCACTCCGGTGTGCTCCTGCGGCAAGGATGCTCCTCCAGCTTGCTCGAACGGCGTCCCGCGGGACGTGAGCAGCCAGGATACCGCCGTCGACGAAGGCGCCCCGCCTCCGCCGCGGATCAACGGCCAGGAGGAGAAGCGCCTTCGGGAGGCGGCCGCAGGATCAGACGGGCGCCGGCTCAGCGATCGAGCTGGGCGATCAGCGCACGGCGCTGATGCACGCCCAGACCCCGCACGCGGCGGGTCTTGGCGATGCCGATGTCCTCCATGATCGCCGCGGAGCGGACCTTGCCGATGCCCGGAGCGGATTCGAGGAGGTCGGAGACCTTCATGCGGCTCAGCGCCTCATCCTCACCCGCGCGCTCCAGGATCTCGGCCACCGTGATGCTCCGATCCTTCAGCTTGGACTTCACCTCGGCGCGCACCGCGCGAGCGGCGGTCGCCTTGTCTCGGGCCGCAGCCCGTTCCTCATCTGTCAGCTGGCGCAAAGCCATGACCGGTTCCTCCCTGTGAACAGCTGTCCTCGCGCGCCGAAGGCCCATGATCCGACCAGGATCGAGGCGACGCGTTCGCGCAACTGTATGCGCATTCGTTGGAATGGTCATAGCGGAGGTGGTATAGGACCTGGGCCGATGCCGTCGCGGAGGCTGCTCCGCGACGGCATCGGGAGTCGGTTCAGAGCGCGCAGAGCTGTGGGGACAGCTCGGCCTGCGCAGCGCTCACGGCCTCGCCCAGCGCCTGGGACTCAGGTCCGGCCGCGAGGATCCCGCGCGAGGAGTTGACCAGCACTCGCCCCCTGACCTGGGCGAACATTGCGCCGAGGTCACGGGCGGTCGCGCCCTGAGCTCCGTAGCCAGGGGCCAGCACCAGGCCGTCGAGCCCGGTCAGATCCACTCCCACCTGCGCGATCGCCTCTCCGGTGGTCGCTCCGACGACGAGTCCGTGCGGTCCCGTAACGAAGCGGTCATAATGCGCGTCCTCCCCGGGCATGACCTGCGTCGATGCTGAGACCACCCCCGCATTGCGCTGGGAGACGGCTTCGGCTACCGCCGCGGCCACGGACTGCGCCCCGCCCCGGTGCTGCACCGAGGCCCCTTCCGGATTGGAGGTCAGGGCCAGCACGAACGTGCCGCGGCCCGTGGCCTCGGCCAGCTCGAAGGCCGGCTCCAGCGCACCGGCGCCCAGATAGGGGCTCAGCGTCACGGCATCGGCGCGCAGCGAGGACTCCTCGGCCAGCCAGGTTCTGGCGTAGGCCTGCATGGTCGAGCCGATGTCTCCGCGCTTGGCATCAGCGATCGAGAGGATCCCTGCCTGGCGGCAGGCCTCGAGGGTCTGCTCCAGCACCGCCATGCCGGCGGAGCCGTAGGCCTCGTACCAGGCGACCTGCGGCTTGATCGCGGCCACCTGCCCCTCGAGCGCCTCCACGACGCCCCGTGAGAAGCGCAGCAGTCCCGCCGGGGACTGGGGCAGGCCCCAGGCCTCCAGCAGTGCGGGATGGGCATCGATCCCGACGCACAGCGGACCGTGCTCGGCGATGGCCGCCGCCGCCCGGGTGCCGAAGCTCGGCCGCACCGACTCAGCCACGGGCCGGCTCCGCCGACTCGCGGGCGGCGGACACCGAGGCGCGCAGCCGCTGCTCGTGGACCTGCAGCGGGGTCACGTCCCAGGTGTGCTCGCGCAGCGCCGTCACCGCCTGCACCACTGCGCCCAGCTGGGCCACGGTGGTCACGATCGGCATGCCGACGGAGGTGGCCGCCGCACGGATCTCGTAGCCGTCGCCCCGGGAGTCCCCGCCGCTGGAGGGCGTGTTGAACACCAGGTCGATCTCGCCGTTCTCGATCAGGTCCACGACGGTGCGCTCCTGCGAGCCGCGATCCGAGATCTTGGCCACGACGGTCGAGTCGATCCCGTTGCGACGCAGCACCTTGGCGGTCCCGCCCGTGGTCACGATCTCGAAGCCGAGATCCCGGAACATGCGCACATAGGCCACCGCCGCGCGCTTGTCCTTGTTCGCGACCGAGACGAAGACCCGGCCCTGCGTGGGCAGTGCCACCCCGGCACCGGCCTGGGCCTTGGCGAAGGCGGTGTCGTAGTGCTCGTCGAAGCCCATGACCTCGCCGGTCGAGCGCATCTCGGGGCCCAGCAGCGAGTCCACGGCACGGCCCTCGGCGGTGCGGAAACGCGCGAACGGGAGCACAGCCTCCTTCACGGCCACCGCGGCGTCATCCGGCAGGTGGGAGCCATCGCCCTCGGGCAGCAGCACGCCGTCGGCGCGCAGCTGGCGGATGCTCACGCCGGTGCCGATCAGCGCCGCGGCCTTGGCCAGCTGCACCCCCGTGGCCTTGGAGACGAACGGCACGGTGCGCGAGGCGCGCGGATTGGCCTCGATCACGTAGAGGATGTCGGCGGCCAGGGCGAACTGGATGTTGATCAGCCCGCGTACGCCCACCCCGGCTGCGATCGCTTCGGTGGCCTGGCGCACGCGCTCGAGCACGTCCGGGCCCAGGGTCACCGGCGGCAGGGTGCATGCCGAGTCGCCGGAGTGGATGCCGGCCTCCTCGAGGTGCTCCATGATCCCGCCGACGTAGAGGCTCTGACCGTCGTAGAGGGCGTCGACGTCGATCTCGATCGCGTCCTCGAGGAACTTGTCGATCAGCGCCGGGCGCTTCGGGGAGACCTCGGTGGCGTTGTCCAGATAGGTGCGCAGCTGCTCGTCGGTGTAGACGATCTCCATGCCGCGCCCGCCCAGCACATAGGAGGGGCGCACCAGTACCGGGTAGCCGATCTCGGCGGCGATGACCCGTGCGTCCTCGAAGGTCGAGGCCGTGCCGTTGCGCGGCTGCAGCAGTCCGGCGTCGTGGAGCACGCGGGCGAAGGCGCCGCGGTCCTCGGCCAGATCGATGGCCTCCGGCGTGGTGCCCAGGATGGGGACACCGGCGGCCTTGAGCTGCTCGGCCAGCTTGAGCGGGGTCTGCCCGCCCAGCTGCACGAACACACCCAGCAGCCCGCCGGTGGCCCGCTCGGCGGCGATGACCTCCATGACGTCCTCGAAGGTCAGCGGCTCGAAGTACAGGCGCGTGGAGATGTCGTAGTCGGTCGAGACCGTCTCCGGGTTGCAGTTGAGCATCACGGTCTCGTAGCCGGCCCCGCCCAGAGCCATCGAGGCGTGCACGCACGAGTAGTCGAACTCGATGCCCTGCCCGATGCGGTTGGGCCCCGAGCCCAGGATCAGCACCGAGTTCGCCCCGTGCTGGCCCACCTCGGTCTCCTCATCGTAGGAGGAGTAGTGGTACGGCGTGTAGGCCTCGAACTCGGCTGCGCAGGTGTCCACGGTCTTGAAGACGGGACGCACGCCGAGTGCGTGGCGCACCCCGCGCACGACGTCCTCCGAGACGGCGGCCAGCGCACCGATCTGGGCGTCGGAGAAACCATGGCGCTTGGCCAGGCGGAGCGTGTTCTCACTGAGATCAGCATCGGCGCGCACGGTCTCGGCGACCTCGTTGAGCAGGCAGATCTGGTCCAGGTACCAGGGATCGATCCCGGTGGCCGCGTGGACCTGCTCGATGCTGGCGCCGTTGAGCAGGGCCTGCTGCACCGCGTGGATGCGCTCGGTGGTCGAGGCGCGGGTGGCATCGACCAGTCGCTGGATCCCGTGCGGGCCCATCTCGATCTCGGGCCGAGTGAAGTCGAAGCTCGAGCCCTTCTGCTCGAGCGAGCGCATGGCCTTCTGCAGCGCCTCGGTGAAGCTGCGCCCGATGGCCATGGCCTCGCCGACCGACTTCATGGTGGTCGTCAGCGTGGGGTCGGCCGCCGGGAACTTCTCGAAGGCGAAGCGCGGGCACTTGACCACGACGTAGTCCAGCGTGGGCTCGAAGGACGCCGGGGTCTTCTTGGTGATGTCGTTGGGAATCTCATCCAGGGTGTAGCCCAGCGAGAGCTTGGTCGCGATCTTGGCGATCGGGAATCCGGTGGCCTTGGAGGCCAGTGCGGAGGAGCGCGAGACGCGCGGGTTCATCTCGATGACGACCACGCGCCCGGTCTCGGGCTCGACCGCGAACTGGATGTTGCAGCCGCCGGTGTCCACGCCGACCTCGCGGATCACGGCGATGGAGATGTCGCGCAGCTTCTGGTACTCGCGGTCGGTCAGCGTCTGCGCTGGGGCCACGGTGATCGAGTCGCCGGTGTGCACGCCCACGGGGTCGAAGTTCTCGATCGAGCAGACCACCACGACGTTGTCGTTGCGGTCGCGCATCATCTCGAGCTCGTACTCCTTCCAGCCCAGGATCGACTCCTCGAGCAGGACCTCGGAGGTGGGGCTGTACTGGATGCCCGCACCGGCGATGCGGCGCAGGTCGGCCTCGTCGTAGGCCAGCCCGGAGCCGAGACCGCCCATGGTGAACGACGGGCGCACGACCATGGGGTAGCCGAGCTGCTCGGCGGCGGCCAGGGCCTCGTCCATGGAGTGGACGATGATCGAGCGGGCGGATTCGGCGCCGCAGCGCTCGACGACGCCCTTGAAGGCCTCGCGGTCCTCGCCCAGGTTGATCGCTGCGATGTTCGCGCCGATCAGCTCGACGTCGTACTTCTCGAGCACGCCGTTGGCATCGAGGGCGATCGCGGTGTTCAGCGCGGTCTGCCCGCCGAGGGTGGGCAAGACCGCGTCGGGGCGCTCCTGGGCGATGATCTTCTCGACCACCTCGGGGGTGATCGGCTCGACGTAGGTGGCGTCGGCGAACTCCGGGTCCGTCATGATCGTGGCCGGGTTCGAGTTCACGAGGATGACCCGCAGGCCCTCCTCCTTGAGAACGCGCAGGGCCTGGGTGCCCGAGTAGTCGAACTCGGCGGCCTGCCCGATCACGATCGGGCCGGAGCCGATGACCAGGACGCTGTTGAGATCGTTCCTGCGCGGCATCAGTTCTGGGCCTCCTGGCTGGGGTTGTGCGTGGTGGTCTGCTCGGCGATGTCCGCGCCGGCGACGACGGCCTCGGCCTGCGCGCCGCCCCTGAAGGGCTCACGGGTGCGCAGCATCTTGACGAAGCGGTCGAAGAGGTAGGCGGCGTCATGCGGACCGGCCGCCGCCTCGGGGTGGTACTGGACGGAGAAGGCGGGGATGTCCAGGCAGTTCAGGCCCTCGACCACCTGGTCGTTGAGCCCGATGTGGCTGACCTCCACTCGCCCGAAGCCGCCGGCGGGCGCCTCGACGGGCCCGTCGAGCGGGGCGTCGACGGCGAAGCCGTGGTTCTGCGCGGTGATCTCCACCTTGCCGGTGCGGCGGTCCAGCACGGGCTGGTTGATGCCGCGGTGGCCGAAGGGCAGCTTGTAGGTCCCGAAGCCCAGGGCCCGGCCCAGCAGCTGGTTGCCGAAGCAGATCCCGAAGAAAGGGATGCCCGAGCGCAGGACCTCGCGCAGGACCTCGATCTGGGCCTCGGCGGTCTCCGGATCGCCGGGACCGTTCGAGATGAACACGCCATCGGCGCCCAGCTCGCGGATCTGCTCAGCGGTCGTGGCCGCCGGCAGCACGTGCACGCGCAGGCCCCGCTCGGCCATCCGCCGAGGCGTCATGGACTTGATCCCCAGATCGATCGCGGCCACCTGGCCGATGACCTCGTCGTCCCAGCCGTGATCGGCCGGTTCGACCGTGTAGGCCTGCTCGGTCGTCACGGTCTCGGCCAGGCGCTGACCGGCCATCGACGGCTGCTCGCGGACCTGGGCGATCAGCTCGTCGACGGGGCGCGAGCCCAGGGCCTCGCCCGAGAAGATCCCGGCGCGCATGGCCCCGGCGCTGCGCAGGTGGCGCGTCACCGCGCGGGTGTCGATGTCGCGGATGCTCACGATGCCCTGCTCGGCGAGCAGCTCGTCGAGGGTCTTCTCGTTGCGCCAGTTCGAGGCCACGCGGGCGGCGTCGCGGGCTGCGTAGCCTGCGACCCACACGCGGCGGGACTCGTCGTCCTGCGCGTTCGTGCCCGTGTTGCCCACGTGCGGTGCGGTCATGACCACGATCTGGCCCGCGTACGACGGGTCCGTCAGGGTCTCCTGGTAGCCGGTCATGCCGGTCGAGAACACGGCCTCGCCGAGGGTGCGCCCCTCGGCGCCCCAGGCGCTGCCGCGGAAGGTGCGCCCGTCCTCCAGCACGAGGATCGCGGGGGTCGGTGATAGTGCGCTCACGAAGCGGTCTCCTGGTTCTGCGATGCGGATGCGGCGCCTTCGCGGGGCGTCGCGGAAGTCTGTGCGGTGCTGTAGGCGGCCAGCGCCTCGAGCAGCCGGGGGCGGTCCTCGGAGCGCTGCGGCCGGAAGCCGGTGTCCACCGGCTCGCCCTCGTAGTCCCAGGTCACCATGACGAGTCCGCCGGGCTCGACGAACTTGCCGATCATGCCCGAGCCCGTGCCGCAGTCGGCGACGGCCCGTGCTGCGATCCACACGGGCTGAGCACCCGTGCGATCCATGAGCAGCCCGTCCTCGTAGAGCAGGACCCGCGCTCGGGTGCGCACACCCAGGCCGTGGCCGACCAGCCGGTCCATCGTGTTGCCGTGGCGCGTGGTGGCCACGTACATGCCGTCCACGTGACCGATCGATTCCCGCTGCTCGATGTCAGCGGGCAGCACGGGCAGCGGGGCCCGGGACTCGTCGCGGCGACGACGACGCCGCCAGGCCAGCGCGGCCGGCACCAGGACCACGATGATCACGGCCAGGCCCCACAGGGCGGTCTGGAGCCTGTAGTCCATGCCGCTCACCGCCCCTGGTACGGGCCGCCGACGGTGCGGGCGGCATCGGGGTGCGGGCTGGAGAGCCGGCCCTCGAGCACGACGGGGTGCCCGCGCAGCAGGGTCGCGCGCACAGCGCCCGGCAGCCTCAGTCCGCGGTAGGGGCTGTTGCGGCCCTTGCTGGCGTGGGCCTCGGGGTCGACGACGGTCTCGGCGGCCGGGTCGAAGAGCACGATGTTGGCGGGCTCGCCCTCGGCCAGGGGCCGACCCTGCTCCCCCAGCCCGCCGATGCGCGCCGGCGTCTCGGAGAGCACCCGGGCCACGTCCGCCCAGGTGAGCAGCCCGGTGTCCACGAGAGTGTGCTGGGCGATCGACAGGGCGGTCTCCAGCCCGGTCATGCCGTGGGCGGCACCGGACCACTCGCATTCCTTGTCCTGGCGCGGGTGCGGGGCGTGGTCGGTGCCGATGACATCGATCGTGCCGTCGGCGACGGCCTGGCGCACGGCCTGAACGTCCTCCTCGGTGCGCAGCGGCGGGTTGACCTTGTAGACGGGATCGAAGGTGCGCACGAGCTCGTCGGTGAGCAGCAGGTGGTGCGGGGTCACTTCCGCGGTGACCTCGATCCCGCGCTCCTTGGCCCAGCGCACGAGCTCGACCGAGCCCTTGGTGGACAGGTGGCAGATGTGCAGGCGCGAGCCCACGTGCTGGGCGAGCAGGACGTCGCGGGCGATGATCGCCTCCTCGGCGACCGCCGGCCAGCCGGCCAGGCCCAGATCCGCCGAGACGGAGCCCTCGTTCATCTGGGCGTCCTCGGTCAGGCGCGGGTCCTGGGCGTGCTGGGCGACGACGCCGCCGAAGGTCTTGACGTACTCCAGGGCCCGGCGCATCAGCAGCGGGTCGTGGACGCACTTGCCGTCATCCGAGAAGACGCGCACGGCCGCACGGGACTCAGCCATGGCGCCGATCTCGGAGAGCTGCCCGCCGCCCAGCCCGACGGTCACCGCGCCGATGGGCTGGACCTGCGCCCAGCCGGCGTCGCGGCCCAGGCCCCAGACCTGCTCGACCACTCCGGCGGTGTCGGCCACCGGATCCGAGTTGGCCATGGCGAAGACCGCGGTGAAGCCGCCGAGGGCCGCCGCGCGCGTGCCGGTCTCCACGGTCTCGGCGTCCTCGCGGCCCGGCTCGCGCAAGTGGGTGTGGATGTCCACCAGGCCGGGCAGGGCGATCAGGCCCTCCGCCTCGATCACCCGGGCGTCGGGGTCCTCGAGGCCCTCGCCGATGCGCTCGATGCGGCCCTCGGCCACGAGCAGATCGGCCGTGTACTCGCCCAGCAGGCAGGCGCCGCGGATCAGCCAGCGCTGCGCGCCGGTCGCGGACGGGTCGTGGGCGGGGCTCATCGGTTCTCCTCGGGGCTGAAGGGATCGCTGCCGGCGGTCTCGTCCTCGCCGGTCAGCAGCAGGTACAGGCAGGCCATCCGCACCGAGACGCCGTTGGCGACCTGCCGCAGCACGGTCGAGCGCGGCGAGTCGGCGGCCTCGGAGGAGATCTCCAGGCCGCGGTTCATGGGACCGGGGTGCATGATCGCGGTCTCCAGCCCGGAGTCGTCCAGCAGCTGCAGGCGCTCGTGCGTGAGGCCCCAGGTGCGGGCGTACTCGGCCTCGGACGGGAAGAACGCGGCGTGCATGCGCTCTCGCTGCACGCGCAGCATCATCACGGCGTCCGGGCCCTCGGCCAGGGCCTCGTCCAGGTCGAAGCGCACCTCGACCGGCCAGTGCTGCACGCCCACCGGGACCAGCGTGGGAGGGGCCACCAGGGTCACGCGAGCCCCCAGCGTGGACAGCAGCCACATGTTGGAGCGCACCACGCGCGAATGCAGGACATCGCCCACGATCACCACGTGCGTGCCCTCGAGGTCGGTGCCCGTGGGGTCCACCCCAGCCAGGCGCGCGCGGTGCTGGCGCAGTGTCATGGCATCGAGCAGGGCCTGTGTGGGGTGCTCGTGCTTGCCGTCGCCGGCGTTGAGCACGGCAGCATCGATCCACCCGGCGGTCGCCAGCTGCTGCGGTGCGCCCGAGGCACCGTGGCGGATCACGACGGCATCGGCGTTCATGGCCATCAGGGTCTGGGCGGTGTCCTTCAGGGACTCTCCCTTGGAGACCGAGGATCCCTTGGGCGAGAAGTTCAGCACGTCCGCGGAGAGGCGCTTGGCGGCCGTCTCGAAGGAGATCCGCGTGCGCGTGGAGTCCTCGAAGAACAGGTTCACGACGGTGCGTCCGCGCAGAGCGGGCAGCTTGCGCACGGACTGCTGCCCCAGCTCTCCCATGCGCTCGGCGGTGTCGAGGATCTGCAGCGCCTCGGCGCGGGTCATCTCCCGAGTGCTCAGCAGGTGCTTCATCCCTCGATCACCACCTGGTCGGTCTCCTGCGCGCTCGCCTCGGCGCTTCCGTCGATCTCGGACAGCCGCACGCGGACCCGCTCCTGGGAGGAGGTGGGGAGGTTCTTGCCGACGAAGTCGGCGCGGATCGGCAGCTGGCGGTGGCCGCGGTCGACCAGCACCGCCAGCCGCACGATCTCCGGTCGGCCCAGCTCCGTGAGGGCGTCCAGGGCCGCACGGATGGTGCGACCGGAGTAGAGGACGTCGTCCACCAGGACCACGGTGCGGCCGTCGATGCCGGCCTCGGGCAGGCGGGTGGGCCAGGGGACGCGCGAGCCGGAGGTGCGCAGGTCGTCGCGGTACATGGTGACGTCGAGCTGGCCGAGGGAGGTCTGCGGATCGAAGTCGTCGAACTGGGCGATCTTGGCCGCCAGTCGCTGCGCCAGCGGATAGCCGCGGCGCGGGATGCCCATGAGCACCAGGCTCTCAGCGCCCCGGTTGGACTCCAGGATCTCGTGGGCGATGCGCGTCAGCGCCCTGTCGATGTCGGCCGGAGCCAGGATCCGCCGTGCGCCCGGGGCGCCGCCGTCCTGCTCGCGGCCAGATCTGTGCGTCGCCGTCTCTGGGAGAGTCTCCTCTGCCACGGTGCCGCCTCCTTCCCCGCCTCTCCGGACGGACTTAAAGGGTGCTGTGCCGAGGGCAACCCTAGCACCGGGCCCCTGTCCTCCCGACGAGCGCCGTCTGCGCAGCAGCATCCCTGAGCCTGGGGCCCGCATGCGACAGCGCGCACCGGTGCGATCACCGGTGCGCGCTGTGCGCAGCTGCCGAGATGACCTTCACGCCGCCCCGGGGCCTCCCGCAGGCTCGGCCGATTCCTCGGCGGACTCGCCGGAGGAGACAGTGTCATCCGAGCTGGGCGCCAGAACCTGCGCGCCGTCCAGCTCCGGCTCGTCGAAATCGGGCAGGGCCACGCCCTGCTCCTGCTCAGCGGACTCGGCCAGGACCTGCGCCACCGTGGGCTGGTCTCCGGCCTGCGGATCCGCCTGCTGGGCCGCCAGCAGCGTGGGCTTGATCTTCTGCAGGCGCCCGAGCAGGCCGTTGACGAAGCCCGGGGAGTCATCGGTCGACAGCTCGCGGGCCAGCCCCACGGCCTCGGCCACGGCCACGGCATCCGGGACGTCGTCGTTGTAGAGCAGCTCCCATGCCCCCACGCGCAGCAGCGTGCGGTCCACTGCCGGCATGCGCTCCAGCGTCCAGCCGCGCGACCAGGTCTGCACGGCCTCGTCGATCTCCGGGCGGCGCAGCAGCACCCCGCGGATGATCTCCTCCGTGTAGGCGCCGAGCTGCTTGTCGTCGTGGGCTCGGCGCCGCGTCATGACCTCCAGGGCGGGCTCACCGCGCTGCTCGGCCTCGAAGAGGACCTCGACGGCCCGGGTGCGGGCCCTTCCGCGTGCGCTCATTCGGAGACGCGGCCCAGGTAGTCGCCCGTGCGGGTGTCGACCTTGACGCGCGTGCCCGCCTCGACGAACAGGGGAACCTGGATCTGGTAGCCGGTCTCGACCGTGGCGGGCTTGGTGCCGCCGGTGGAACGGTCGCCCTGCAGGCCCGGAGCCGACTCCGTGATCTCGAGCACGACCGACGGCGGCAGCTCGATGTACAGGGGCGTGCCCTCGTGGAAGGCGATGGTGGCGTTCGAGGCCTCGAGCATGAAGTTCTCGGCGTCGCCGACCACCGAGGCCGGGACCAGGACCTGGTCGTAGGTGTCGTTGTCCATGAAGACGAAGTCGTCGCCGTCCTTGTACAGGTACTGGTACTCGGAGCGATCGACCGTGGCGGTGTCCACCTTGGCGCCGGCGTTGAAGGTCTTGTCGACGACCTTGCCGGAGGTGATGTTGCGCATCTTGGTGCGCACGAACGCCCCGCCCTTGCCCGGCTTGACGTGCTGGAACTCGATGACGCTCCAAAGATTGCCGTCGATCTTCAGGACGGTGCCGTTCTTGATGTCGTTCGAGGTGGCCATGCTCTCTCTCTCGTCGCCTGGGCGTCCGGCACTGCGGACGCGTGCGGATCGCGGATCATCCTAGCAAGGGCGGGACCTGCCCCGGTGGCGCAGGCCCCGCCAGGGGCGGCTCAGACCGCGACCTCCTGGTACACCGCGTAGAGGATCGACTGATCCGGGACCTCCATGATGCGGGGCCGGGCGATCCCGTCCAGCACCACGAAGCGCAGCAGCCCGCCGCGGGTCTTCTTGTCCCGTTTCATGACCTCGAGCAGCTTGGGCCACTGGTCGTAGCGGTAGGTGATCGGCAGCCCCAGGGACTCCAGGATGCTGCGGTGGCGATCCACGACCTCGTCCGTCAGCGTCCCGTTGGTCCGGGCCAGCTCCGCGGCGAACATCATGCCGACCGACACGGCCGCGCCGTGTCGCCACTGATAGCGCTCGTTCTGCTCGATCGCATGCCCCAGGGTGTGGCCGTAGTTGAGCATCTCGCGCTCCCCCGACTCCCGCAGGTCCCCGGAGACGACGCCGGCCTTGACCCGCACAGAGCGCTCCACGAGCTCGCGCAGCACCGGCGAGGCGGGATCCGTCGCTTCCTCGAGATGTTGCTCGATCAGCTCGAGGATCCGCTCATCGGCGATGAACCCGCACTTGACCGTCTCGGCCATGCCGGTCAGCAGCTCATTGCGCGGCAGAGTCGAGAGCACATCGAGATCGCACAGCACGCCGGCCGGAGGGTGGAACGAGCCCACGAGGTTCTTGCCCTCGGAGGTGTTGATCCCGGTCTTTCCGCCCACTGCGGCATCGACCATGCCCAGGAAGGTCGTGGGCACGTGCACCACGCGGATGCCGCGCAGCCAGGTCGCGGCCACGAAGCCGGCCAGATCGCTCACGGCGCCGCCGCCGACCGAGACGATCGCGTCGGTGCGGGTGAAATCGGCCTGGCCCAGGGCCTGCCAGCAGAAGCCGGCGACTTCCAGGCGCTTGCCCTCCTCGGCATCAGGGATCACGGCCTGGAAGGCCTGATAGCCCTCCCCCTGCAGCTGCTCGACGACCACCTGGCCGTTGGCCTCGAGGGCCTGCGGGTGGATGACGAGGACCTTCTGGACGCGGCTGCCCAGGATCTCGGCCAGGTGGCCCATCAGGCCGCGGCCCACGAGCACCTCGTACTCGTCCTCGGGCCGCGTGCCGGTCACGGGGATGCGGGTGGTGGTCATGGCTCTCCTTCGCCCCGACCCGGCGCGACGAAGCGCGAAGGTCGGATCTTGCGGTGGTCTGGTTCGGCGGGCTCAGCCTGCGGCCAGGCGGCGCAGCGCCTGGATCTCCTCGTGCAGGTCCTCGGCGATCCTGGAGATCGGGCGGTTGCCGCTGGCGTCGAGGCGGATGTCCGCCAGGGCCTCGTAGGTGTCCCGGCGCTGGGACATGAGATCACGCCAGCGCTGGACGGGATCGCCCTTGAGCATGGGGCGGTTGCCCGTGCGACGCAGGCGTCGGCGCACCGAGCGCTCGTCGATCTCCAGGTAGGCGACCATCTCGTGCAGCAGCAGCTCCTCGACCGCGGGCGTCATGGGAGCGCCACCGCCCAGCGAGATGATCGAGTCGTCCAGCGACTCGTCCTCCAGCAGCTCGGCGATGGTCTCCGCCTCGATCCTGCGGAACTCGTCCTCGCCCCGGGCCTCGAACAGCTGCGGGATCTGCCCGTGGCGCTGGACGATCACCGAATCGGAGTCGGCGAAGCCGTAGCCGTAGCGCCGGGCCATGTACTTGGCCAGGTGCGATTTGCCCGCGGCCATGGGCCCGATCAGCACGATCGGGCCCTGGGAGGGCCCCAGATCCGCCTGCGGATCCGGTGCCGCGGGACGACGACGTCGGCTCACGCGTTGCGCTCCGGCGCAGGCCCCTCCGTGCCCTCGAACGCGTCGATCTCGCCGCTCGAGCGCAGCGCCTCCGGGATCGCGGCCAGGTAGGCGTCCTTGTTGCGCACGGTCTCGGCGATCGAGTCGCCGCCGAACTTCTCGAGCGCGGCCTCCGCGAGCACGAGCGCGACCATGGCCTCGGCCACCACGCCGGCGGCCGGCACGGCGCAGACATCCGAGCGCTGGTGGTGGGCCCGGGAGGCCTCGCGCGTGGCGATGTCCACGGTGCGCAGCGCCTTGGGGACGGTCGCGATGGGCTTCATGGCAGCCCGCACGCGCAGGACGTCTCCGATGGACATGCCGCCCTCGATTCCGCCGGCGCGATTGGAGACGCGGTGCACGCGGCCGTCGTCGCCGATCCTGATCTCGTCGTGGGCCTGCGTGCCGGGACGCGCGGCGGTGAGGAAGCCGTCGCCGACCTCCACGCCCTTGATCGCCTGGATGCCCATCAGCGCCCCGGCCAGGCGCGAGTCCAGGCGGCGGTCCCAGTGCACGTAGGAGCCCAGTCCCGGGGCCAGTCCGTAGGCCAGGACCTCGACGACGCCGCCGAGGGTCTCGCCGTCCTTGTGCGCGGCGTCGACGGCCTCGACCATCTTCGCCGAGGTCTCGGCGTCGTGGCAGCGCAGCGGATCGGCGTCCAGGGCCTCGACGTCGCCGGGCACCGGGCGCGCAGCATCGATCGGGGCCTCGACGCCGCCGACGGCCGTCGTGTGCGAGACCAGGCCCACGCCCAGCGCCTCGAGGATCGCAGCCGCCACCGTTCCGAGGGCCACGCGGGTGGCGGTCTCGCGAGCAGAGGCGCGCTCGAGCACGGGGCGGGCCTCGTCATGGCCGTACTTCTGCATGCCCGTGAAGTCGGCGTGGCCGGGGCGCGGGCGGGTCAGCGCCGCGTTGCGGGCGCGGCCCTCGAGCAGCGCCGGGTCCACGGGGTCGGCGGACATGACCGTCTCCCACTTGGGCCACTCGGTGTTGGCGATCTCGATCGCGACCGGCCCGCCCTGAGTCAGGCCGTGGCGCACGCCGCCGAGCAGCCGCACGCGGTCCTGCTCGAACTTCATGCGCGCCCCGCGACCGTAGCCAAGACGGCGACGGGCCAGCGCGGCCTGGATGTCGGCCGAGGTCAGGCTGACCCCGGCGGGAACGCCCTCGATGATGCCCACGAGGGCCTCTCCGTGGGACTCACCAGCACTCAGCCAGCGCAGCATGTTCAGCCTCTCGTCGTCGTGTGCTCCGCGCGTGCTCGCGGGAGCCTGTCCGGTGATCCGCGCCGATTCCGTCCCGGATCCGGCACGTGCGCCGGGCGGGTCTTACGGGCGGGACAGGACCGCCTGGGCGAGCTCGGGCCGGCCCGCGGCGGCGCACAGGGCGCGGATCACCTCGTGCTCATGGGGCAGGGTCTGGTCGATCGCTCGGCCGGTGAACAGCCGGATCTGGTCCAGGGCCTGCAGCACGAGCATATCCAGCCCGGGGACCACCGCGCCTCCGGCGCGCTGCCAGGCTCGGGCCAGCGCCGAGGGCCAGGGGTCGTAGGCGGCATCCAGCAGCGTGCCGCGGGTGCTGCGACCGCGCACCGCGGCCAGCTGGGCGGCCAGGGCATCGGCACCGTGCGGCGGCAGGGTCGAGACCACGAGATCGCAGCCGGCCAGCTGCTCGGCCGCCTCATCCCAGTCCCGGATCCGCACCGGCAGCCCGAGCCGATCGGCGGCCTCGACCGCGCGCTGGGCGCGCTCGCGAGAGCGCACCCAGAGATCGATCTGCTCCGCGCCCAGCTGCTGCAGCGCAGCCAGGGCGGCCGTGGCCGTCCCTCCCCCGCCGAGCACCGAGGCCCGTGGAGCCTCCGGCACCGGGCCAGCCGCCCGCAGCGAGGCGGCGATCCCGGCGACGTCCGAGTTGTGCCCCAGCAGGGAGCCGTCGGAGCGCGGGCGCAGCGTGTTGACCGTGCCGACGGCCGCTGCCCGATCCGTCAGCTCGTCGGCGACCTCGGCCGCCTCGGACTTCAACGGCATGGTCACCGACATGCCCCGCCAGGATGGATCTTGGCGCAGCAGGTCGATCTGCCCGGTGAGCTCGCCCTCCTCGAGGTCGTAGGCCCGGTAGTCGATCGCCTCCCCCAGCACCCGGTAGGCGGCCTCGTGCAGCCAAGGTGAGAGGGAGTGGCCGATCGGATGGCCGGCCACTCCCGCGTGCGCCCGACTCACTGGCACTTGTCCTCGTTCTCGGAGCACCACTGCTGGTACTCGTCGACGTTCTCCGCGTGCTCCTCGAGCGTGGAGGCGAACTTCGTCTCGCCGGTGTCGAGGTTCACCGTGACCCAGTAGTAGTAGTCGTTCTCGGCCGGATTGGCCGCGGCATCGATGGCCTCGGTGCTGGGCGAGCCGATCGGTCCCACGGGCAGGCCCGGATTGGCGTACGTGTTGTACTCATTCGACTCGTCCTGCTTCTCCTCCTCGGAGATGTGCACCGTGGTCTCGCCCAGGCCGTAGGCCACCGAGGCATCCGACTGGATGAGCCCGCCGGTTCCGGCGTCGGGATTGTCCAGGCGGTTGTAGATCGCACCGGCGACGTCGTCGTAGATATCCGGCACGCCCTCGAACTCGACGATCGAGGCCACGGTGAGGATCTCGAACTCGTCCTCCTCGGCCACACCGGCCTCCTCGAGCGCGGCGTTCGTGGCATCCACCATCTCCTGGAGGATCTCCTCCGGGGTGGCATCCAGAGCGAAGCGGTACTCGCCGGGATGCAGGTACCCCTCGATCGTCGGGAACTGATCCGAGATGCCGTACTGCGTGGGGTCCTCGGCGGCGTCCTCGAAGTCCTGCACCGAGTTCCCGGTGGCCTCGGAGAGGATCTCGAAGGTCTCGTCCATGCGGATCGTGCGCGGGACGGCGGCGTAGTCGGTCGCCTCGTCCTCCTGCATCAGCCTCCCGACGGCCGCGTCCGAGCTCATCTGGTGATTCAGCTCGTACTCCCCCGGCTGCACGAAGTCGCCTGCGTGGTTTTCGTTGAAGACCTCCACGAAGCGCTCGCCGTCGGCGACGATGTCCTCCTCCTCCAGAGCGAAAGCGATCTGAGCGACGGTCGCGCCCTCCTGGACGGTGAAGGTCACAGGGTCCTGGCCCTCGCCGCGGTAGTCGTGGCGCTCGAACCAGCCGAAGGTTGAGCCCAGCACGGTCACGGTGAGCACCACGGCCACGGTGAACAGCGCGATGGCCCCCAGCAGCGACATGTTGTGCTTCCGGGTCAGCCGACGCAGCTCTTCCGGCGATCGGTTCTCGGCCTCGAAGGCCCCCGCGATCTCGCGCGTCTCGCGCGGTGAGCCCCCGCCGGACGGGTCCTCGGTGTGCGCGTCGGTGCGCGGGTCCTGGTCGCTCACGACAGGTCTCCCTCCGGGTGGGCGGCCGCCTGCGCGGAGGCGACGGTGGTCTGGGCTGCTCGGGGACCGGTGTCGGCTCCGTCAGCGGGGGGAACATCCACTCCGGCGGGACCGCCGGAGCGTCTGATCATGGACAGGGCGGCCTCGAGGATGGTCACCGCAGCCTGGCGGTCCACCTTGTCCCGGTGCTCGCGCCGCGACACGCCCGCTTCCAGCAGGGCGCGGTGGGATTCGGTCGAGCTCCAGCGCTCGTCGAGCATGCGCACGGGCACGGACCACCCCTTGGCGGCCAGTCGCCGCTGCAGGCCCTGGGCCCAGGCGATCGCCGCTCGGGTGGAGTCCGTGTGCTTCCCGGACATGGCCAGCGGCAGCCCCACGACTACCTCGACGACCTCGTGCTCGTGGACCAGGTTGGCCGCAAGCTTGATGTCGAAGCCCTTGCGGCGGTCGCGCTCCAGGGTGGTCAGCGGCGTGGCCAGGATGCCGTCCGGATCGGACAGGGCCACACCGACGCGCACCGTGCCGACGTCGACACCCAGGCGCCGACCCGGCCGGACGGCCGTCGGCACCTGCGCGGTGAGCCCCTCGGAGGTCATGACCAAGGCCTCAGGCCTCTGCTCCGCCGCGCAGCTCGGCGCGGATGGCCTCGAGCGCGGCCCCCGTGCGGGCGGGATCCTGGCCGCCGCCCTGGGCGAGGTCGTCCTTGCCGCCGCCGCCGCCGCCGAGAACGCCTGCCGCGGTGCGCACCAGCGCACCGGCCTTGGCGCCCTCGGCGCGGGCCGACTCGGTCGTGGCCACGAGCACGAGCGGACGCCCGCCGGAGACGCCGGTCACGGCCACGACGGCCGCGCGGTCGCTGAGGCGCCCGCGCAGATCCAGCGCCAGGGCGCGCAGGTCATCGGCTCCGGAGACCTCGCCCATGTCGTGGGCCAGCACCGTCAGGGAGCCGATCTGCTGGGCCTGATCCAGCAGCGAGCCCGCCTGGGCCTGCAGCTTCTCGCGGCGCAGCTCGCCGAGCTGGCGCTCGGTCTCCTTGAGGCGATCCAGGGTGGACTGCAGGCGCTCGGGCAGCTCGGTGGAGGACTGCACCTTGAGCATGTCGGTCAGCTGGTTGACCAGCGTGCGCTCGGCGGCCAGGTGGTTGAACGAGTCCAGGCCCACCAGGGCCTCCACGCGGCGGTTGCCGGAGCCGACGGAGCCCTCCGAGATCAGCGACAGCGAGCCGATCTGCGCGGTGTCGTCCACGTGGGTGCCGCCGCACAGCTCGCGCGACCACTCGCCGTTCATCTCGACCACGCGCACCACATCGCCGTACTTCTCGCCGAACAGGCTCATGGCGCCCAGGGCGCGGGCCTCGTCGATCGGCATCTCGCGGGTGATGACCTCGTGGTCGTCGTGGATCACGGCGTTGGCCAGGCCCTCGACCTCCTGCTTCTGCGCGGTGGACAGCCCCTCGCCCCAGCTGAAGTCGAAGCGCAGGTAGCCCTCCTTGTTGAAGGAGCCGCGCTGGACGGCCTCCGGACTGAGGACCTCGTGCAGCGCCGCGTGCACGATGTGCGTGGCCGAGTGCGCCATCTCCCCGTCGCGGCGGCGGCGGACGTCGATCGCGGCCGTGACCTCGGAGCCGGCGGCCGCCTCGCCGGAGACGACCTTGCCGCGGTGGACCGACAGCCCCTTGACGGGCTGCTGGACATCCGAGACCCGGATGACGAAGCCGTCGCCGGAGATCGTGCCGGAGTCGGCGGCCTGGCCGCCGGACTCGGCGTAGAACGGGGTCGAATCGAGCACGACCTCGATCTCCTGGCCCTCGGACACGGCCGGGACGGTCTGGCCGTCGACGAGCAGAGCGCGGATCGTGGTCGCGGTGGAGAACTCGTCGTAGCCGGTGAACACGGAGCCGCGCTGCTCCTGCAGGGCGCGCAGCACCGAGAGGTCCTCGAAGCCGCCCTTCTTGGCCTTGGCATCCGCGCGGGCGCGCTGGCGCTGCTCCTCCATCAGGGAGCGGAAGGCCGTCTCGTCGACCGCGACACCGGCCTCAGCGGCCATCTCGAGGGTCATGTCGATCGGGAAGCCGTAGGTGTCGTGCAGGGCGAAGGCATCGGCACCGCCGACCGACCCGCCCTGGGCCTTGGCCGCGGAGACCGCCTGGTCCAGGCGAGCCGTGCCGGACTCGATCGTCTTCAGGAAGGCCTTCTCCTCGGCGTAGGCGATCCGGGAGATGCGCTCGAAGTCGTCCTTGACCACCGAGTAGACCTTGCCCATGACCTCGGAGGAGGCCGGCAGCAGCGTGGGCAGGCAGGGCTCGGCCACGCCCAGCAGGCGCATGGCGCGGATCGCGCGGCGCAGCAGGCGGCGCAGGATGTAGCCGCGGCCCTCGTTGCCGGGCACCACGCCGTCGCCGATGAGCATCAGCGAGGAGCGCACGTGATCGGCGACCACGCGCATGCGGACGTCGTCCTCGTAGCCCTCGTCCCCGGGGTTCTCGGAGCCGCGGTACGTGCGGCCGGAGAGCTTCTCGGCGGCGTCCAGGACGGGACGGACCTGGTCGGTCTCGTAGAAGTTCTCCACGCCCTGCAGCAGCATGGCCATGCGCTCGACGCCCATGCCGGTGTCGATGTTCTTCTTGGGCAGCTCGCCCAGGATCTCGTAGTCCTTGCCGCTGCCCTCGCCGCGCTGGTACTGCATGAACACGAGGTTCCAGATCTCGATGTAGCGGTCGTCGTCCGCCGCCGGGCCGCCCTCCTTGCCGTAGCGGGGGCCGCGGTCGTAGAAGATCTCGGAGTCGGGACCGGCCGGGCCGGGCTGGCCGGTGTCCCAGAAGTTCTCCTCCTTGGGCATGCGCTGGATGCGCTCATCCGGCACTCCCACGGTCTCGCGCCACAGCGCGTAGGACTCCTCGTCGTGCTCGTAGATCGTGATCCACAGCCGCTCCGGGTCCAGCCCGAACCCGCCGTCCTCGACGGAGCTGGTCAGCAGCTCCCATGCGAACGGGATGGCCTTCTCCTTGAAGTAGTCGCCGAAGGAGAAGTTGCCGGCCATCTGGAAGAACGTGCCGTGGCGAGCGGTCTTGCCCACCTCGTCGATGTCGAGCGTGCGGATGCACTTCTGGACGGAGGTGGCGCGGTCGTACGGCGCCTGCTCCTGGCCCAGGAAGTACGGGATGAAGGGGACCATGCCGGCGATGGTGAACATCGAACCGGGCTGGGCCGAGACCAGGGAGGCCGAGGGCACGACCGTGTGTCCCTTCTTCTCGAAGAAGCTCAGCCAGCGCTCGGTGATCTCGTGGGTCAGCATGTCGTCCTCTTGGTCCTCGGGTTCGTGATGGTCTGTGAAGTGACCGGCCGGAGCCGGTCGGTGCGCTCAGGAGCCGTCGCGGGGCCTGCGGCGGGCGCCTGGTCCTCGTGGTCGATGATCGTCGCCTCGCCTGCGCGCTGCCCGGCAGGCAGCTCATGCCTGTCTGCGACTGGCTCGCCCGCTCCAGCTCCGCGGCTGCGGCCGGTGCCGCCGAGCTGATCGCGCAGCTCGGTCTCGGCCTGGTCCATTCCCGCGCGGATGTCCTGGACCAGGCGCAGCGCGCGCGTGCCGAGTCGGTTCTCGCGCACCGGACCCGAGCGGGTCCGCTCCACGGGCTCGGCGGCGCCGCGACCGCGCTCGAGCGCCTGGGAGGCGGCTCGACGGCCGCGGTCGCTGCCGGCGGCACGCCCGGCCCCGACGCCGACGGCTGCGCCGGCCGCCAGCACGGCGAGCCGGGTCCATGCGCTCATGCTCGAGGTCCTTCCGCGTCTCGGCGCCCGGGCTGGTCGTCCTGCGCGGACTCGCGCCGTGCCACGCCGGGCTCGACGGACTCCGTCGACATGGTCTCACTGCTGGGCGACGCGGCGGCGGAGGCGCCGGTGCTGTCGATGTCCGGGTCGCTGTCCCACTCGGTGCCCTCCCACCAGGCGCCGCCCTGTTCGCGCACAGGCATGCCGTGGGCGGGCGCGGCGCGCATGGGCCCGGACTGCTCGGTGCCTGCGGCGGGACCAGCGTGGTCGGGCCCATCCGTCTCGGTCGGCGCCGGAGCCTCGGCAGCGGCCGCGCCTGCAGCCTGCTCGGCCTCTCGCGCCCTGCGCCGCTCCTCGCGACGGGCGCGGACGGCGTCGCTGCTGAACGCGCGGCGCACCCCGGAGGAGAACGCCGCGGTCTTGATGATGGGCTGTCCCACGGTGGAGGCCACCAGGGAGGTCATGGCAGACATGCTGGCCGAGGCGTCCGAGACGCTGTCGGTGATGACATCGACCTTCTCGAGCTGCGAGTTGGTCGTGGCGACCGTGCGCGTGACCTCCTGCAGCAGCGGCTCGGTCTCGTCGTTGAGGTCGCGGATCAGCACCCGCAGCTCATCGAAGACCCTGCCCAGCTTGACGATCGGAACCGCCAGCAGGGCGACGAGCACTGCGAACACGCCGGCGGCGATCAGCCCGGCGATATCTCCTCCGGTCATGTGCTGGGGGTGCTCCTTGCTCGGCGGCGGCAGCGATCGGGAGAACCTGCCCTGAGCCGCACGGATCCGGACGACGGACAGAGTCGGCGACAGGGCGTGCAGTGCGGGGACCACTGTAACAAAAAGGTCACGAAACCCGACGACAGCTGTGATGTGCGCATCGCCGCGTCTGCGCGAGGCGCCGCTGCGGACCGATATGTCCGAAGCCGTGCCGAATCCGCCCCGACCAGCACATACATGTGTGTATTGTGACCCCCACCACACCGCACCGTCGGTGTTCCGCTCTCGGATCAAGGGGGATCCATGCACCGCACCACACCCTCCCACGCGTCGCTCGACGCCCAGACGCCTCCCGCGCGCAGCCGCCGCCGCACTCGCGCCGTCGCAGCGCTGGCCTTCACCTCGGCCATGGCCCTGAGCTCCACCGGCGGGCTGCTGCCCGCCTATGCCGCGCCCTCCTCGGAGCAGTCGCCGCAGCGCCAGATCGTCCTGGCGGCCGAGGGAGCCGACGTCGGCCAGGCCGCCGCAGCCATCGAGGCCGCCGGCGGCGAGATCGCCGAGCGCAACGACGCGATCGGCCTGTTCACCGTCAACGGACCCGCGGACCTGGACCAGCGCCTGGAGTCCTCGGCCGCCATCGCCGGCGCCATGGACGACCAGGTCATCGGCTACACCCCTGATGCTCGCGTCGACAAGCGCCGCAAGGACACCGACGACGTGGAGCGCGCCCGCGCTGATCGCCCTGCGGTCACCGAGGCCCCGGACAACGTGCGGATCCCCCCGGGGCAGGCCAAGAAGCAGAAGGCTCCGGCCACCGCCGATGACCCGCTGCGCGACCGGCAGTGGAGCCTGGACATGATCGACGCGGACCAGGCGCATCGCACCGAGACGGGTGCAGGTGTCCGCGTGGGCGTCATGGACACCGGCGTGGACGGCACCCACCCGGATATCGCCCCCAACCTCAACTACGAGCTCTCGCGCAACTTCACCACCGACATCCCCGAGATCGACGGCGCATGTGAGGACGAGGTCGACGGCTCCTGCCAGGACGGCCCCACGGTCGACGAGGGCGGTCACGGCACGCATGTGGCCAGCACCATCGCCTCGCCCGTCAACGGCCTGGGCATCGAGGGCGTGGCGCCGGAGGCCGAGATCGTGAACCTGCGCGTGGGCCAGGACAGCGGCTACTTCTTCCTGGAGTCCACCCTCGAGGCGCTGACCTACGCCCCGTCGGTCGGCATCGACGTGGTGAACATGAGCTACTACATCGACCCCTGGGCCTTCAACTGCACCGACAACCCGGCTGACAGCCCGGAAGAGCAGCAGGCCCAGCAGCTGACGATCGAGGCCACCAACCGCGCCCTTAACTATGCCCAGGACCACGGCGTGACTCTCCTCGCCGCCATGGGCAACTCCCACATGGATCTCGGCGATCCCCAGGTCGACACCTCGAGCCCGAACCTGCCCGAGGGCGCGGCCCGAGAGCGCATGATCGACAACTCCTGCCTGGACATGCCCACCGAGGGCGACGGGGTCCTGAGCATCTCCGCCGTGGGTCCCTCCGGGATCAAGTCCGACTACTCCAACTACGGCACCGAGCAGACCACCGTGGCCGCTCCCGGCGGCTACTTCCGCGACTACGACGGCACCGATCAGGGCCGTCAGCCGGGCAATCTGATCCTGGCGGCGGTCCCGGCCCAGGTGGTGCGCGAGATGGGCATCCTGGACGAGAACGGCGAGTCCACGGATCCGTTCGTGGTCAGCGAGTGCGATGCCGCCGGTCAGTGCGCGTACTACGAGCACATGCAGGGCACCTCCATGGCCGCCCCGCACGCCACCGGCGTGGCCGCGCTGATCATCGGCAGCCACGGACAGCCCGACCGACAGCTCGGCGGCATGAAGATGCAGCCGAACCGGGTGGAGAAGCTGCTCGTGAGCTCCGCGCACGAGAAGGCCTGCGACGCGCCAGAGGTCACCTACCCCGGCCGCGACGACTCCTACACGGCCGCCTGCGCAGGCACCGCGGAGTTCAACGGCTTCTACGGCGCAGGGATCGTCAACGCGGCCAGCGCTGTGAGCCGCACCCCGCACAAGCACTGAGGACCGCCGCACCGGTGGGCCGTGACTCGCGGCGGCTCACCGGGCAGGCATGACGAAGGGCCCGCATCGTCCTGAGACGATGCGGGCCCTTCCGCCGTCCGGCCAGCCGCCGAGGCGGTCAGCCGAGGTTCAGCCTGATCAGGCCATGCGGGCGTAGTACTCGACCACGAGCTGCTCTTCGCAGGTCACGGGGATCTCCGAGCGCTCCGGCAGGCGGGTGTAGGTCGCCTGCAGCTTGTCGATCGAGACATCCAGGTAGGCCGGGGTGTCCGGGAGGACATCCTGGTGCGCGCCGGTGGCGGCGACCTGGAACGGGGCCATCTTCTCCGAGCGCGAGTGCACGTGGATCATCTGGCCGGGCTTGACCATGAACGACGGGCGATCGACGCGCTGGCCGTCGACCATGATGTGGCGGTGCACGACGAGCTGCCGGGCCTGTGCCATGGTGCGGGCGAAGCCAGCACGCAGGACCAGGGCATCGAGGCGGGACTCGAGCAGGGTCAGCAGGTTGGTGCCCGTACGACCCTCGCGGCGCTTGGCCTCGACGTAGGCGCGGTGCATCTGCTTCTCGCGGATGTTGTACTGCGCGCGCAGACGCTGCTTCTCGGTCAGGCGGACCTTGTAGTCCGAGTCCTGCTTGCGACGCGCACGGCCGTGCTCGCCGGGGGCGTACGGACGACGCTCGAAGTACTTCTCGGCCTTCGGGGTCAGCGCGATGCCGAGGGCACGCGACTTGCGCACCTGGCGGCGCGCGCGATTGGCGTTGTTGGACACTGTGGTCCCCTTTCATGCGGGCGGACCGGAATCCCCTCACAGCTGTGCGGGAATCCGATGCGCGTTCTGTTCGGCGCGGCCTCCGTCACGGCATCTTTCCGTGCGGAGAGCTGGGGATCAGCCGCAATCCCCTCACGCTGCAGGTCACCTGCTCGAGCCGCCCGGGTCCGTGCGGTTGGGACACGTCCGAGGTGCGCGAGGCAGGGCCTTGCCGGCCGACGGGCCACCATACCAGCTCGGGCGCCCCCGAACGGGGACGCCCGAGCCGACAGGTCAGGAGGAGCCGGAGATCACAGGACGTCGTCGTCCATCCACCCCAGGGTGCGCTCCACGGCCTTGTCCCAGTTGCGGGCCAGGCGCTCGCGCTCCTTCTTCTTCATGGTGGGCTCCCAGCGCTTGTCCTCCTCCCAGGCGGCGGCGACGTCGTCGATGCCGTCCCAGAATCCGACGGTGATGCCGGCGGCGTAGGCCGCGCCCAGGGCGGTCGTCTCGATGTTTTTGGGGCGGATCACGGTGGTGTTGAGCAGATCGGCCTGGAACTGCATCAGCAGGTCGTTGGCGCTCATGCCGCCGTCCACGCGGATCTCCTTCACGGGGGCATCTGCGTCGGTGTCCATGGTGAGCACGACGTCGCGCGACTGGAAGGCGGCGGCCTCCAGCGCGGCGCGGGCGATGTGGCGCTTGTCCACGTAGCGGGTCAGGCCCACGATCACGCCGCGGGCATCGGGGCGCCAGTGCGGGGCGAACAGGCCGGAGAACGCCGGGACGATGTAGGCCCCGCCGTTGTCCTCCGCCTCCGCGGCCAGCTTCTCGGTCTCGGGGGCCGAGGAGATCAGCCCCAGGTTGTCGCGCAGCCACTGCACGAGCGAACCGGTCACCGCGATCGAGCCCTCGAGGGCGTAGACCGGCTTCTGGTCCTCGATCTGATAGGCCACCGTGGTGATCAGCCCGTTGTCCGAGCGCGTGAGCTCGGTGCCGGTGTTCATCAGCACGAAGTTGCCCGTGCCGTAGGTGTTCTTGATCATGCCGGGCTCGAACACGGCCTGCCCGAACGTGGCCGCCTGCTGATCGCCCAGGATGCCCGCGATCGGCACACCGTGCAGCAGACCCCGACGACGCACCTCCCCGTAGACCTCGAGCGAGGAGCGGATCTCCGGGAGCATCTTCACCGGAACGCCGACCTTCTGGCAGAGGTCCTCGTTCCAGTCGAGGGTGTCGATGTTCATCAGCAGAGTGCGCGAAGCATTGGTGACATCGGTGATGTGCACCGAATCCGGCTTGCCCCCGGTCATGTTCCACACGAGCCACGAATCGATGGTGCCCGCGAGCAGCTCGCCCTTCTCGGCGCGCTTGCGGGCGCCCTTCACCTCATCGAGGATCCAGGAGATCTTGGGCCCGGCGAAGTAGCTGGCCAGGGGCAGGCCGGTGCGCTCCCGGAACAGCTCCTCGCCGTGCTTGTCCGCCAGCTTGTCCACGGCCTTCTGCGTGCGGGTGTCCTGCCAGACGATTGCGTTGTGGATCGGCTTGCCGGTCTCCTTCTCCCACACCACCGTGGTCTCGCGCTGATTGGTGATGCCCACGCCGGCAATCTGATCGGAGGAGATGTCGGCATCGGCAAGGGCATCGCCGACGACCTTGCGGACATTGCGCCAGATCTCCTTGGCGTCGTGCTCGACCCAGCCGGCGCGCGGAAAGATCTGCTTGTGCTCGAGCTGGGCCGAGGAGACGGCCCGGCCCTTCTGGTCGTAGACGATCGCGCGGGTGCTCGTGGTGCCCTGGTCGATCGAGATGACGTGGGTCTTCTCCGAATCCGCGCTGCGGGGCTTGGGGCTGGTGCCCTTGGCCGCCTTGGTCGCCTTGGGAGTCTTCTTGGTGCTGTCGGACTTCTGGGTGCTCTGGGACATCATCGTCTCCTCGAGTCGGGTCCCTGCGGGACCGCGGATGGGTGGGTCAGGCCAGTGCGCGCACGAGCAGCCCGGCCAGGGCTGCACCGATCAGGGGCCCGGCGATCGGGACCCAGGAGTAGGACCAGTCCGAGCCGCCCTTGCCCCGGATGGGCAGCACGGCATGGGCCAGGCGCGGACCGAGGTCACGGGCGGGGTTGATGGCGTAGCCGGTGGGCCCGCCGAGGCTCGCCCCGATGCCGACGACGAGCATGGCCACGGCCAGGGGACCGAGCTGCGAGGGGGTCTCGCCGAACACGAGGATCACCGCGACCAGCACGAAGGTCGCGATGACCTCCGTGACCACGTTCCACCACGGGGAGCGGATCTCCGCGGAGGTGGCGAACGTGCCCAGGATGGAGGCGGGGTCATCGGCGGCCTCGTAGTGCTTCTTGTGCGCCAGCCAGACCAGCACCGCGCCCAGGAAGGCGCCCAGTGTGGTGGCGATGAAGTAGACGGCGGTAGAGGCGGGCGTGACGGCCACGCCCGGGGCGTACTCGGAGGCGCCCGAGACGAGCATTCCGAGGGTCACCGCGGGATTGATGTGCGCCCCCGATGCCCAGGCCATGTAGACACCGGCGAACACGCCCAGTCCCCAGCCGAAGCTGATCAGGAGCCAGCCGCCGTCGTGGCCCTTGGTCTTGGGCAGCACCACGTTGGCCACCACGCCGCAGCCGAGGAGGATCAGCACCGCGGTGCCGATCACCTCGGAGACGAAGACCTGGCCGAGACCGACCTGGGCGGCCTCCTGGGCCTGGGGCAGCATGGTCTGCCCGGGGATGCTGAGCATGATCACTCTCCGTTCGTATCGGCCTGGCGGTCTCGCCCGCCCTGCTGGTCATCGTCGCGGACAGTGCGCACGCGCAGACCCTCCACGACAGGCTCGGCGCTGTCGCGGGCCTGCTCTGCGGCCGGATCCTCCTGGGTGCGGGCCGCGGCGTCCTCTGCCGCGCTGCGCGAGCGATAGGCCTCGACCTCCCGATCCCGGCGCTGGGCGTCCCAGCCGAGCTCGGCTGCCGCCAGATCGGCGATCTCATCGACTGCGGCGTCGCCGTGATGGGGCTCGGAGTAGGTGAGGCGGGTGCGGGTGTCGAGCAGGTCCTCGAGGTGAAGCGCGCCCTCCGCCCGGCAGGCGTGGACGATCTCGGCGCGCAGGTGCACCGGCGCGCCGGCCAGCGGCCGCTCGAGCGACGGGTCCTCATCGATCAGCGCCAGCACGGCGTGCAGGTCCGAGCCGTAGCGGGCGATCAGGTCGGTCAGGCGCTGCTCGGTCCACACCTGCGGGTCCTCCGCCCCGGCGCGCAGGTCCTCGAGCAGCAGCGGAATCCGCGCCCGCAGCCCGAAGACGCCGTCGGCGCCGTGGAGCAGTGTGCGATCCGTGATCGACGGGCGCTTCTGCGCCTCCTCCTCGCCCAGAGCCAGGTCCACTGCGTCCTGGGCCATGATGCGGTAGGTGGTCAGCTTGCCGCCGGCGATGCTCACCAGGCCCGGCACCGGCTCCATCACGGTGTGCTCGCGCGAGACCTTGGTGGAGGCCGTGTCCTGACCGTCGCGGGTCACCGGCTGCAGCAGCGGGCGCAGACCGGCGTAGACGCCGATGACGTCTTCGCGGGTCAGCGGGTCGGCCAGGACCTCATTCGCGTGATCGATGACGTAGTCGATGTCCGCGCCCGTGGCCGCAGGAGTGTCCAGGGACTGCTCGTAGGGGGTGTCCGTGGTGCCGATGATCCAGTGATGCGCCCACGGGATCACGAACAGCACGGACTTCTCGGTCTGCAGGATCAGCCCGACGTCGCCGCGGATTCGCTCGCGCGGCACCACGATGTGGATGCCCTTGGAGGCCAGCACCTTCAGCCCGGCGTCCGCGGCGCTGAGCGACTGGACGGACTCGGTCCACACACCCGTGGCGGAGATGACGGTCGAGGCGCGCACCGGGAACTCGCGGCCGGTCTCCTTGTCGCGCACCAGGGCGCCCACGACGTTCTGGCCCTCCTGGAACTCGTCCTCCTCGCGCAGCAGGTCGACAACCTCGGCGCGGTTGGCCGCCAGCGCTCCATTGGCCGCGGCGGTGCGCACCAGGGTGACGACCAGGCGGGCGTCATCGACCTTGGCGTCCCAGTACTTGAAAGCGCCCACGGAGGCGTCCTCGCGGAAGTCGGGGAACTGCTTGAGCACCTCCTCGGTGCTCAGGTGCTCGCGCTTGGGCAGCGAGGTCACCTTGGAGTTCAGGTGCGCCAGGGTGTCGTACAGGCCGATCCCCGTGCCGACATACGGGCGCTCCCAGCCGCTGTGCAGCGGGTACAGGAATGGGACGGGCTCCACCAGGTGCGGCGCCAGGGTGTACAGCAGCCGCTCGCGCTCCCCCAGGGCCTCGGCGACGAGCTTGACGTCGAGCTGCTGCAGGTAGCGCAGCCCGCCGTGGACGAGCTTGGAGGACCAGCGCGAGGTGGCCCCGGCCCAGTCTTGACCCTCGACGATCCCCACCCGCAGACCGCGGGTGGCCGCATCCAGGGCGATGCCGGCGCCCGTGACGCCGCCGCCGACGACGAGGACGTCGAGCTGGGGTCCGTTCTCCATCTGCTCGAGCGCCCGGGCCCGCGAGCGCTGGTTGAGCGCGGAGCGGTCTGTGCTGAAGGTCCTGTTCGCCATGGGTTCTTCCTCTCCTCCGGTCACCCGGTCGGCTCGGGGCTGGTTACCGATACCCGGCGTCTCGAGTGACGATAGTCATACAAGGGGCTCATGTGGTGCGCAACGCCGGTCAGGGGCCGTCGCGGATAATGCCGCGCAGCTTGCGGGTGCGCTGCTGCAGCTCTCGGTCGTGGCCGTAGCCGGTCGGCAGGTAGTAGTCCTTCCCGACCAGCTCGTCCGGCGGGTACTGCTGGAAGGCCACGGCGTTGGGGGCGTCATGCGCATACCGATAGCCGCGCCCGTGACCCAGCGACTGCGCCCCCGGGTAGTGGGCGTCGCGCAGGTGCGGGGGCACGGGGCCGGCCTTGCCCGCGCGGACGTCGGCGATGGCCTGGTCGATCGCCGTGTAGGCGGCGTTGGACTTGGGTGCGGTGGCCAGCAGGACAGTGGCCTCCGCCAGCGGGATCCGCCCTTCCGGCATGCCGATCAGCTGCACGGCCTGGGCGGCGGCCACGGCGGTCTGCAGGGCCGTGGGGTCGGCGGTGCCGATGTCCTCCGCGGCGGAGATGATCAGGCGCCGGGCGATGAACCGGGGGTCCTCCCCTGCCTCGATCATCCGGGCCAGGTAGTGCAGCGAGGCGTCGACGTCCGAGCCGCGGATCGACTTGATGAACGCGGAGATGACGTCGTAGTGCTGGTCGCCGTCGCGGTCGTAGCGCAGCGCGGCTCGGTCCATGGCCTCCGTGGTGTGCTCCACGGTGATCTCCGGGACCGCACCTGCGTTCGACGGGCCGGCGTCCTCGGCATCATGCTGCGAGTCTGCGGTGCTCGCCCCTGCATCCTCCGAGGACTCGGCATCGGTGCCGCCCTCAGCCGCAGCGGGCGCTTCCGCCTCACGGGCCGCGGCCTCCGACAGCGCGACGGCCGCGGCGGCCTCCAGTCCGGTCAGGGCCTTGCGGGCATCGCCGCCGCACAGCTCGAGCAGGTGCTCGCGGGCCCGGGGCTGCAGGGCGACCGCGCCGTCGAGGCCGCGGGGATCGGTCACCGCACGATCGATCAGCTCCCCGATGTCCCGTTGCTCGAGCGGCTGCAGGGTCAGCAGCAGCGAGCGCGACAGCAGCGGGGAGATCACCGAGAAGGACGGGTTCTCGGTGGTCGCGGCAACCAGCACGACCCAGCCGCGCTCCACGCCGGGCAGCAGGGCATCCTGCTGGGCCTTGGTGAAGCGGTGGATCTCGTCCAGGAACAGCACGGTGGTGCGCCCATGCAGATCCCGGTCCGTGAGGGCCTGGTCCATGACCCGGCGGACGTCCTTCACGCCGGCGGTGATGGCCGACAGCTCCACGAACTTGCGGTGGGGGCCGCGGGCGATGACGTGGGCGATCGTGGTCTTGCCCGTGCCGGGCGGGCCCCACAGCATGATTGAGCTGGGTCCGGCCGGCCCGGTGTCCTCTCCGGCCAGCACGCGCAACGGCGAGCCGGGGCGCAGCAGGTGCTTCTGGCCCACGACCTCGTCCAGCGTGCGCGGGCGCATGCGCACCGCCAGCGGGGAGGGCGAGCGGCGCCGACCTGCTCCCGTGCGGGCACCCGGGCGGCCCTGCGAGGGCGCGGCGGCGGTCTCCGGATCCGGATCGGTCTCCGGCTCCGGGTCTAGATCGAACAGCGAGGTGTCGCTCTGGCTGGTCACGCTCTCAGGCTAGGGACGGTCTCCGACACCGCAGTCGACGCGGACGTCGTACGGGCGAGGCAGGAGCGCAGACCCGGGACCGTCGGATCTGCGACGAACGGACTCAGCCGCGCCGCGGTCGCGCCAGCTGCTCGGAGTCCAGGATCAGGGTCACCGGACCGTCGTTGACCAGGCTGACCTGCATGTCCGCACCGAACTGCCCGGTGGGGGCCTCGAGGCCGAGCTCGCGCAGCCGCTGCGCATAGGCCTCGACGATCGGCTCGGAGGCCTCCCTCGGCGCCGCCTGCGACCACGACGGGCGCCGGCCCTTGCGGACGTCGCCGTAGAGGGTGAACTGGCTGACCACGAGCACCGGGGCGCCCAGGTCGGTGCACGAGACCTCGTCGGACTGGGCATCGGACATGATCCGCAGCCCAGCCGTCTTCTCCGCCAGGGCTGCGGCCGTGGCGGCGTCATCGCCGTGGGCCACGCCCACGAGCGCCACCAGGCCGGGGCCCTCGAAGGAGCCGACGGTCTGCGGGCCGTCGGGGCCGGGGATCGTGACGGAGGCGCCGCGCGCTCGCTGCAGAATGACTCGCATGCGGATCAGTCCATCACGCCGACCGGCCCCGCGGCCTCAGCGACGCTCTCGGGCGCTCGGCAGCAGGCCGTGCTCGGCGCCCCACTCCGCGATCAGGCGGAGCGTCTCGGGCATGTGCTTCTCGGAGGCCATCTCGTGATCCGCGCCGCGCATCATGTGCAGCTGCGCCTGCGACCCCAGCAGCCTGGCCGTGGACTTGGCCACGCGCGGATCGACGCAGCGGTCCTCCGTTCCCCCGACGACCAGCACCGGGGCCTGGATCGCCTCCGGGTCGACCTGGGAGGCCTTCGTGGGGTCCAGGAACCACAGGCACATCTGCCGGTAGGCCCGGCCCGACTCGGCGCACTGGGTGCGGTGGCGCCGGGCGGTGTCCTCGTCCGAGTGGACGTTGGCGATGCGCTTGCGGAAGGTCTGCAGCGGGACCGGGAACATGGGGCGGCTGAGCAGCCAGGTCGGGGCGTGGGGTCCCCACAGCCGCAGCATGGACGGATAGAGCGCGAACATGCCACGGCTGGGAGCCGTGGAGAGCAGGATCAGGCCCGCGCACTCCACCCGCGCGGCGAGCAGCTGGGCGATCAGCCCGCCCAGAGAATGGCCCAGGATGATCGGGGCCGTCTCCATCTGCTCGACCTCGCGCTGCAGGTCGTCGACGTAGTCCGTGAGGCTGACTCGCCGCACCCGCTCGGCCAGCTCCCAGACGTCGTGGTCCTGCGGCGTCCCGTGGTGGCGCAGCGTGGGCGTGTGCACGCGCAGCCCGAGCCCGCGCAGCTCGTCGGCGAACGGGCCCCAGCTCTCGCCGCTGCCCCAGGTGCCGTGGATGAGGATGATGTCCTGCTGGGCCATGCTCTGCTCCTGTCTCGGTGGTCCTGGCGCGGCGGGCGGACCCGCTCAGCCTTCGGTCGGCGCCGAGGGCTGCTCGCCCTGGTCCTCGCGAACGTCCTCCGCAGCCGCTGCCTTCTTGGCCTGAGACTCCGGCTTGGCGTCCACACCGGCCTCCTTGCGCTGCTGCGCGGTGATGGGCGCGGGCGCGGCCGTCAGGGGGTCGTAGCCGTTGCCGGTCTTGGGGAAGGCGATGACCTCGCGGATGGAATCCGCTCCGGCCAGCAGCGCGATCACGCGGTCCCAGCCCAGCGCGATGCCGCCGTGCGGGGGCGCGCCGAAGGAGAAGGCATCGAGCAGGAAACCGAACTTCTCCTGGGCCTCCTCCTCGGACAGCCCCATGACGCGGAAGACCCGGTCCTGGACGTCGCGGCGATGGATGCGGATCGAGCCGCCGCCGAGCTCCGTGCCGTTGAGCACGATGTCGTAGGCGTAGGCCAGGGCCTCGCCGGGGTTCTCGTCGAACGTGTCCAGGTACTCCGGGCGCGGCGAGGTGAACGCGTGGTGCACGGCGGTCCAGGCCCCGGAGCCCACGGCGACGTCGCCGGAGGCCACGGCATCCGAGGCGGGCTCGAACATGGGGGCGTCGACGACCCACACGAAGGCCCAGTCGTTCGGGTCGATCAGCCCGGTGCGGTGGCCGATCTCCACGCGCGCAGCACCCAGCAGGCCGCGCGACGGCTTGGCCTCGCCGGCCGCGAAGAAGATGCAGTCGCCGGGGGCCGCGCCGGTGGCCTCGGCCAGGCCGGCCTTCTCCTCGTCCGTGATGTTCTTGGCCACGGGGCCCGAGAACTCGCCGTCCTCCTTGTACAGGATGTAGGCCAGGCCCTTGGCGCCGCGCTGCTGGGCCCACTCCTGCCAGGCATCCAGCGTGCGTCGGGGCTGGGAGGCTCCGCCCGGCATGACGACGGCGCCCACGTACGGGGCCTGGAACACGCGGAACGGGGTGTCCTTGAAGTACTCGGTCAGCTCGGTGAGCTCCAGGCCGAAGCGCAGGTCCGGCTTGTCCGAGCCGTACTTCTCCATGGCCTCGGCGTAGGTCATGCGCCGGATCGGGGTGGGGACCTCCACGTCGATCAGCGACCACAGCGCCTTCACGATGGCCTCGCCGAGCTCGATCACATCGTCCTGCTCGACGAACGAGGCCTCGATGTCCAGCTGGGTGAACTCCGGCTGGCGGTCGGCGCGGAAGTCCTCGTCGCGGTAGCAGCGCGCGATCTGGAAGTAGCGCTCGAGCCCGCCGACCTGCAGCAGCTGCTTGAACAGCTGCGGGGACTGCGGCAGCGCGTACCAGGAGCCCGGGGCCAGACGCGCCGGGACCAGGAAGTCGCGGGCGCCCTCCGGGGTGGAGCGGGTCAGCGTGGGCGTCTCGACCTCGAGGTAGTCCTGCTCGTGCAGCAGCTCGCGCACCACGCGGGAGGCCTCCGAGCGCAGGCGCATGATGCGGGCAGGCTCCGGGCGGCGCAGGTCCAGGTAGCGGTACTTGAGGCGGGCCTCCTCGCCGACCTCCACGTGCTCGTCGATCTGGAACGGCAGCGGGGCCGAGGTGTTGAGCACCGTGACGGTCTCGGCGATGACCTCGATCTCGCCGGTGGGCAGGTTCGGGTTCTCGTTGCCCTCCGGGCGGCGCTCGACGGTGCCCTGGATCTGCAGCACGAACTCGTTGCGCAGCGGGTGGAAGTCGTTCTCATCGCGCACGACCACCTGGGCCACGCCGGAGGCGTCGCGCAGATCCAGGAAGGCGACGCCGCCGTGATCGCGACGACGGTCCACCCAGCCGGTCAGGGTGACGGTGTCTCCGATGAGCTCGGCGTTCAGCTCGCCGAGTCGATGAGTGCGCAGCACGTGGGACTTCCTTCTGGTCGTGGTCGTCGTCGAATCCCTCCGGCGGGATGCGCCGGGGCTTCGGGGTGTCTGGGGGCGAGCGCTCTGCCCGGTCCCGTTCACGACGGGTTCACCGGGGATCTGTAGCGTCGCCGCGGTCGAGTCTACAAGCCGGGGGTGGCCCTCGCCCCACCGGCCCGATCCCGCCGCCGCGCCGCCTTAGGAGATCAGTGAACGCCTCACCGTCCCGTCCCCCTGCCGCATCTTCGGCGAGCCGACCCGGCGAGCTCGCCCGACGCCTGGGCACGGCCGACGCCGCGATCATCGGCGTCGGGTCGATGATCGGCGCCGGGGTGTTCGCGGCCTTCGCCCCGGCCGCCGCCCATGCCGGTGCGCTGCTGCCGGTCGCGCTGCTGCTGGCGGCGGCCGTGGCCTGGTGCAATGCGACCTCCACGGCGCAGCTGGCCATGGTCCACCCGGCCTCCGGCGGCACTTATGTCTATGCGAACCGGCAGCTGGGCCCTTGGGCCGGCTTCGCCGCCGGCTGGGGGTTCGTGACCGGCAAGACGGCCTCCGCGGCCGGCATGTCGATGGCCTTCGGCCTGTACGCCGCCTCCCTGCTCGGGCTCGACGACGGCACCGCCGCTGCCCGAGCCCTCGCGGTGGCCGCGATCGTGGTGCTGACCGGCGTCAACCTGGGCGGGATCACCCGCACCGCAGGGCTCACGCGGATCCTGGTCTCGGTCGTGCTGCTGATCCTGGCCGTCGTGGCGGGTCTGACCGTGGCGGCGCTGGGAGCAGACACGACGCACGGCCTGACAGCCGCCATGCAGGACGACCGCGGCAGCGCCCTGGGCGTCCTTCCCGCAGCGGGGCTGCTCTTCTTCGCCTTCGCCGGCTACGCACGAGTGGCCACCATGGGCGAGGAGGTCCGAGACCCGCAGCGCACCATCCCGCGGGCGATCCTGGGCGCGCTGGCCTTCGTGCTCGTGGTCTACCTGCTCCTGGCCGTCCTGCTGCTCGGGCTGCTGGGCGCCGGTGGGCTGGCGGCGTCTTCGGCCCCGTTCTTGGCTGCCGCCCAGGAGATCTCGATCCGGCTGGGCCTCGGCGACGGCGCCTCCGCCGCCCTGGCTGCGGTGGTGACGCTTGCGGCCGCCGCCGGCGCCCTGGGAGCTCTTCTGGCGCTGATCGCCGGGGTCTCCCGCACGTCGCTGGCCATGTCGCGGGAGCGCGACCTGCCCCGGTACCTGCGCCGGATCTCGAGCAGGCAGGTCCCCTGGGCCTCGGAGCTGACCACCGCCGTGATCGTGATCGCGCTGATCGTCCTCACCGATCTGCACACCGTGATCGGCTTCTCGTCCTTCGGCGTGCTCGTCTACTACGCGCTGGCCAACCTCTCCGCGGTCACCCTGCACGAGCGGCCGCGCTGGGCGCCCAGGGCGCTGAACATCGTGGGCCTGATCGGCTGCCTGCTGCTGGCCTTCTCGCTGCCGTGGCAGTCCGTGGCCGTGATGCTCGGGATCTTCGCGGTGGGCCTGGCAGGGCGGGCCCTGGTGCTCAATCGGCGCAGCTGAGCGGGGCGCCGACCGACGGGCGCAGGTCCTCGGCCGGCGGAGTCCAGGAGGCCGGATCGGCGGCGACCTGCTCGCCGGAGCGGATGTCCTTGACCTCGTGGGTCACCGCACCGGAGTCGTCGCGGGTCGAGAACCAGACGAAGGGGATGCCGCGGCGATCGGCGTGGCGGATCTGCTTGCCGAACTTAGCGGCCGAGGCCGAGACCTCGCAGGCGATGCCGCGGGCGCGCAGCTGCTGGGCGACGTCCTGGGCCTCGGACCAGGAGTCCTCGTCCACCAGGGAGATCAGCACGGCGGTGGGCACCGAGCGCGAGGCCTCGGCCAGTCCCTGCGAGAGGATGCGCGAGACCAGTCGGGTGACGCCGACCGACAGGCCCACGCCCGGGAAGGTGCGCTTGCCGGAGGAGGCCAGCGACTCGTAGCGACCGCCAGAGCACACGGAGCCCAGCTTCTCGTGACCCACGAGCACGGTCTCGTAGACGGTGCCGGTGTAGTAGTCCAGGCCGCGGGCGATCGACAGATCGGCCACCAGCTTGCCGGGGGCGCGGCGCACGGCCTCGGCGACGACCTCCTCGAGCTCGGCCAGGCCCTCGTCGAGCAGCTCGTCCTGCACGCCGAGCGCGCGGACCTGCTCCACGAAGGAGGCGTCCTCGGTGCGGATGCTCGCCAGCTTCAGCGCGGCGTCGGCCTGCTCCTGCGTGGCACCCACGTTCTCGATGAGATTCGCGGCCACGGCCTGGGCTCCGATCTTCTCGAGCTTGTCGATCTCGCGCAGCACGGCGGGGGCATCCGACAGGCCGATGCCGCGGTAGAAGCCCTCGGCGAGCTTGCGGTTGTTGACCCGCAGAACGAACTCCGGGATGGGCAGCTTCGACAGGGCGTCGATGATCACCAGGGCCATCTCGACGTCGTAGCGGAAGGGCAGGGCGCCGTCGCCCACGACGTCGATGTCCGCCTGCGTGAACTCGCGGGCACGGCCCTCCTGGGGACGCTCGCCGCGCCAGACCTTCTGGATCTGGTACCGGCGGAACGGGAAGCTGAGGTGCCCGGCGTTGTCCACGACGTAGCGGGCGAACGGCACGGTGAGATCGAAGTGCAGTGCCAGCTGGCCCTCCTTGGGGCCGCTGTCCTCGTCCTCCTGCAGGCGCGAGACGCCGTAGACCTCCTTATCGATCTCCCCCTTGCGCAGCAGCTGGTCGACGGTCTCCACGGCGCGGGTCTCGATCGAGGAGAAGCCGTGCAGCTCGAAGGTCTCCCGCAGCGTGTCGAGCACGTGCAGCTCCACGAGCCGCTCCTGCGGGAGCCACTCGGGGAAGCCGGAGAGGGAGGTCTTGCTGGCCATGGGGCGTCGTCTCCTGGTGTTGCGGTCGACGTGGGTGCTGGCGCCGGACGGCGTCCGGGACAGTCTAGATCCACGCCGCCCCGTCGTCGGCGACTCCCCCACCCCACCGCCGAACGGGCAATCAGTTGCGCTGAGAGGCCCTATAGCGCAAAGGGCTGCCCGTTCGGCGGTGGGGAGGGGCCGTGAGCGGGGTGGGGGCGGACGACGGCATCGCCCGGGCGAACGCGCATCCGGTGTCGCGTCGGCGCCTCTGGATACGATGGACGGGCACAGCGTCCGCGCAGCACACGAGCGGCGGACCATGACAGGCTGCCGAGCGCCCCCTCAGCGAGTTCCGGGATCGCGTGTCGGCACGAGCGAAAGAGTTCCAGCGGTGACTGAGCGTCTCGAATCCGACGACAACTTCCTCCCGGCGACCGAAGCGGCCGCCGACCCCGACTCCACGGCCGCCGAGGCCGCGGCTGACGCCGACGCCGCCCAGGCGGAATCGCCCGCGGGCGAGACCACCGAGGCGCAGCTGGCCGAGGAGGAGCAGACCCGCATGGCCCAGGCCCAGGCGGACGGCGAGGACGTGGCAGGTGAGATCGCCGATGCCGTCGCCGTCGAGGAGGCCACAGCTGCCGAGGAGAAGGAGGCGGCGGATCAGACCCTGATCCAGCAGGGCGGTGCGGCCGAGGACGGCGAGCCGTCGGCTGCGACCGTCCCGGCGCAGGAGGCGCAGTCCTCCGCCGAGGAGTCCGCCTCCCCCGCCGAGCCGCAGCCCACCGAGGCCGAGAAGGCCCCCGAGCAGGCTGCCGGCCAGGAGAGCGAGCAGACCTCGGCTCCCTCGCCCGCCGCCCCCACTCCCGCCTCGGCCGCCCAGGCCCCCGCGGCCTCGAGCGCACCGGCCCCGTCCACGCCGGCACCGTCCGCGGAGGTCACCCCGGAGCAGCTTGAGGAGGCCCGCCAGTTCGGCGAGGTCGACGACGACGGCAGCGTGCACCTGCTCATCGACGGCGAGAAGGTCCTGGCCGGGCAGGTCCCGGAGGTGCCGAAGGACGAGGCGCTGGCCTACTTCGCCAAGAAGTTCCTGGAGGCCCGCACCCAGGTCGAGCTGCTCGAGCAGCGTGTGGCAGCTGGAGCTCCCGCCGGGGATCTGACCCGCAGTCTGGATCGTGTGAAGACGCAGCTGGGCGAGCGCAAGCTCGTGGGCGACGTCCGCGCGCTGGAGGCCCGCCTGGAGGCGCTGCGCCCGCGCATCAAGGAGCTGGAGGCCGAGCACCGCAAGGCCGCCGACGCCGCCCGCGCCGAGAACCTCGCCCACCGCGAGGCCATCGTGGCCGAGGCCGAGCGGGTCGCCGCGCAGGAGCCCGAGAAGACGCAGTGGAAGCAGTCCACCGCCCGCATGAACGAGCTCTTCGAGGCCTGGCAGGCCCATCAGAAGTCGGGCAATCGCCTCTCCCGCAAGGACGAGGAGTCGCTGTGGAAGCGCTTCCGCGGCGCCCGCACCACGTTCGACCGCCACCGCCGCGCGTTCTTCTCCAAGCTCGACGAGCGCAACGCCGAGGCCAAGAAGACCAAGCAGAAGCTGATCGCCGAGGCCGAGGCCCTGCAGTCCTCGACCGACTGGGGCCCCACCTCCGGCAAGTACCGCGACCTGATGGACCGCTGGAAGGCCACCCCGCGCGCCGGGCGCAAGGACGACGACGCCCTGTGGGCCCGCTTCCGCGCCGCCCAGGACGTGTTCTTCAACGCCCGCAAGGAGGCCGACAAGCAGGTCGACCGGGAGTTCGCGGCCAACCTGGAGCTCAAGGAGGCCCTGGTCAAGGAGGCCCGCGAGCTGCTGCCCGTCACGGACGCCAAGGCTGCCCGCAAGAAGCTGTCGTCCATCCAGGCCCGCTGGGAGGAGATCGGCAAGGTCCCGCGCGGGGACTTCAAGCGCATCGAGAACGAGCTCGGCGAGGTCGAGGACGCCGTGCGCGAGGCCGATTCCGGCGGTCGCATCAAGGCCGCCTCGCAGACCGAGGTCCGCTCCAACGCCATGACCGCCCAGGCGGAGGAGAAGCTGGCAGATCTGCAGGCCAAGAAGGAGGCCGCCGAGGCCGCCGGAGACTCCGCTCGGACCAAGAAGCTCGACAAGGAGATCGACAGCGCCCAGTCCATGCTGGAGATGATCCGCCGCTCCGCCGCCTCGCTGTGAGCTGACTGGCTCAGCAGCACAGGCTGAGACCTCCGTCCGATGGCCCTCGATCCCTCTGCTGGATCGGGGGCCATCGCCACGCCACGGCTCTGTCCACAGCCGCGATCCCGATCCCCCTCACCACCCGGAGTCGGTGTGGACTCTCGGCCATGACACATCCGCTGCTCGATCCTCACAAGACCCTCCGACCCTCCGCCGATGAAGAACCGCGATGGGTCGAGCTCTCCGCCCTTGAGCGAACGGCGCTGCAGCGCGATGACCTGGCCGCCCCGCTGCTGGGCGGCACCTGCAGCCCGCGGCTGCAGCCCGTGACCCGTGCGCATCGGGCTGAGGCCATCCGGGCGATCGTGCCGGCGGCGGTGCTGGAGCACGCAGTGCTGCATCGCACGACCGCCGCCTGGTTCCTCTCCTGCTGCCCGGCACCGGCTCGCCTGCACCTGATGGTCCATCGCCGGCGGCGCACCACCACCCGCCCGGTGGATCCGCAGCACAACGGCCTGCCCTGGGAGGTGCGCCAGCTCGCCCATGAGCCGCAGGACGTCGACCGGCTCCACGGTCTTCGGGTCACCACGCCCCTGCGCACGGCGGCCGACCTGGCCTGCTGGGAGGACCCTACGGCGGCGCCCGCCCTGGAGCGGCTCCTGGAGGCCCCGCACCTGGGCGTGGGGCCTCAGGCCGTCATGGACCTGCTGCGGGATCGCTCCCGGCTGCCGCAGCGACGCCAGGGCATGGCCGCACTGCGCAGGGCCTGCCGCAGGCTCGGGCTGGTCGTGCCGCGGTGAGCCGGCCATGGACAGCGCAGACGTCGCGCAGCGCCACCCGGCACGACCTGCGAAGCTCCAGCACGGTGGAGCGGAAGGAGTCCTCAGGCCTCCGCGGGGGACAGCCTGCGCTGCCCGGAAGTGCGGTAGACGTCGTAGACGCCGTCGATCCGTCGGACCTGGTTGAGCACGTGGTTGAGGTAGCGGGCATCGCCCATCTCGAAGGCGAAGCGGGAGATCGCCACGCGCTGCGTGGAGGTCGAGACGTTGGCCGAGAGGATGTTCACGTGGTTCTCGGAGAGCACCCGGGTGACATCGGAGAGCAGCGAGGCGCGATCCAGCGCCTCGACCTGGATCTCGACCAGGAACACCGAGGCCTGGGTAGGGGCCCAGTGGACCTTGACCAGGCGCTCTGGCTCCTTCTGCGCGGCGATGTTCGAGCAGTCGGCGCGGTGCACCGAGATGCCCTGGCCCCGGGTCACAAAGCCCACGATGGCATCCGGCGGGACCGGGGTGCAGCAGCGGGCGAGCTTGACGTAGACGTCGGTGGCTCCGTCCACGACCACGCCGGCGTCGACCACGCGGGAGCGCACCGGCTGGATGGGGGTGGAGGTGTCGTCGATCTCCTCGGCCGAGCCCTCCTCGCCGCCGGCCGATTCGACCAGCAGGTCCACGACCTGGCGGGCCGTCACCGCATCGGTGCCGATGGCCTCGTAGAGCTCGGCGATATCCGACTTGTTCAGCGTGTGCGCCGCCGAGACCAGCGCCTCCTGGGTCACGGTGCGCTGCAGCGGCAGATGGTGCTTGCGCAGCGCCCGGGTCAGCGCCTCCTGGCCGCGCTCGATGGCCTCCTCGCGGCGCTCCTTGGAGAACCACTGCTTGATCTTGGACCGGGCCCGCGGCGAGGAGACGAACTTCAGCCAGTCCTGCGACGGTCCGGCGGCTTCGGACTTGGAGGTCAGCACCTCGACCCAGTCGCCGTGCTGCAGCTCGGAGGACAGTGACACGAGCTTGCCGTTGACCCGCGCACCGATGGTCTTGTCCCCGACCTCCGTGTGCACGGCGTAGGCGAAGTCCACCGGGGTGGAGCCCACGGGCAGCGCCATGACATCGCCCTTGGGTGTGAAGACGAAGACCTCCTTGGTGTCGATCTGATAGCGCAGCGAGTCCAGGAACTCGGTCGAGTCCCGTGTCTCGTCCTGCCACGACACCAGGGACTTCAGCCAGCCGATGTCATCGGCATCCGCCTTGGCGGAGGGGCCGTCGGCCGCCCCGGAGGCCTTGTACTTCCAGTGCGCCGCCACACCGTACTCGGCGCGCTGGTGCATGTCGTGGGTGCGGATCTGGATCTCGACCGGGCGCCCGTTCGGTCCCAGCACCGTGGTGTGCAGCGACTGGTACATGTTGAACTTGGGCATGGCGATGTAGTCCTTGAACCGCCCCGGCAGCGGTCGCCACCGCGCATGCAGAGCGCCCAGTGCCGCATAGCACTCGCGCACCGTCCCCACCAGCACGCGCACGGCCAACAGGTCCTGGATCTCATCGAAATCCTTACCCCGCACAACCATCTTCTGGTAGATGGAGTAGTAGTGCTTGGGGCGCCCGGTGATCGTGGCCTCGATCTCGGCCTTGTCCAGATCCTCGGCCACCACGGAGCGGATCTGCGCCAGGTTGCGCTCGCGCTGGGGCTGGCGCTCCCCCACCATCCGCACGATCTCCTCGTAGATCTTGGGGTACAGCGCCGCGAAGGACAGGTCCTCGAGCTCCCACTTGATCGTGTTCAAGCCCAGGCGGTGGGCCAGCGGTGCGAAGATCTCCAGGGTCTCGCGCGCCTTGCGCCCCGAGGACTCCTGGGACACGAAGCGCCACGTGCGGGCGTTGTGCAGCCGATCGGCGAGCTTGATCAGCAGCACGCGGATGTCCTTGGCCATGGCCACGATCATCTTGCGCACGGTTTCGGCCTGCGCGTTCTCCCCGTACTGGACCTTGTCCAGCTTGGTCACGCCGTCGACGAGGGCCGCGACCTCCTCGCCGAACTCCTCGGTGAGCTGCTCGAGCGAGTAGTCGGTGTCCTCGACGGTGTCGTGCAGCAGGGCTGCCACCAGCACCGAGCCGGTCATCCCGAGCTCGGCCAGGATGGTCGTCACGGCCACCGGGTGGGTGATGTACGGGTCGCCGCTCTTGCGCTTCTGCCCCTGGTGGCGCTCGTCGGCCACGGCGAACGCCCGCTGCAGGACGGCGAGATCCTCGCCGGGTGCGTTCTCGCGCACCGTGCGCAGCAGCGGCTCGATCAGCGGCGACGACGAGATCGAGGCCCCCGACAGGTACGACAGCGTGGAGCGGGTGCGCTCCGAGCGGCCCGGGAACACGGCGCGGCCGAACACGGGACGGGAGGCGGGCACGACCCAGTGCGTGCCGCCGGCGCTCGAGCCGGTGCGCCGACGTGCCATGCGTTGGACCTCCTCGGCCTCCAGCTGACGGGACCGCCGGGCGATGGCCTCCTCCGGATCATTCGCAGACGTCCCGGTGGCGGCGCCGTCGGCCGAGGCCTCTTCCACCGGCTCGGCGGACCCGGCGCTCTCGACAGGCTCAGCAGACTCAGCGACGGAGGCAGTCGCGCTCGGAGGCCGCCCCCGGCCGTCGTCGATGACTCCCCTGCGGCCGTCGGTCATCTCCGCCTCCTGTTCTCGCTGCGTCCGGTCTCAGCGCCCGGCTCGTCCACGCGATCGCTGCGCTGGATCGATCCGGCAATTGTAGGTCGATCCGGAAGTGTTCCAGACCACAGTGCGGCGCCTGCTCAGGCTTCCGCGGCTCCGGTACGGGAGACGGCGCCGCCTGCGGCCACGCTGTCAGGAGCCTCGTCCTCGGAAGCGATCCCGGTGCCGTCGTCCGTGGCCTGCGTCCCCTTCGAGGCGGCCTCGTCGAGCCGACGCACGGCGGGCTCCCTGGAGCGCAGCACCGCGTAGAGCGGTGTGGCCACGAACAGCGTGGCCAGCGTGCCGTAGATGATGCCCACGAACTGCGACAGCGCCAGGTCCTTGAGCGTTCCGGCGCCCAGCAGCGCGGCTCCGATGAACAGGATGGCGCCCACGGGCAGCAGGCCCACGACCGAGGTGTTGATCGAACGCACCAGCGTCTGGTTGGCCGCCAGGTTGATCTGGCCCAGGAACCCGCGCTGTCGGCGGGAGGCCGGTGCGGAGCCGTCGAGCAGGCCCTGGGTGTTCTCGCGCACCTTGTCGAAGACGACCACGGTGTCGTAGAGCGAGTAGGACAGCACGGTCAGGAAGCCGATCACGGCCGAGGGCGTGACCTCGAAGCCTACGAGCGAGTACGTGCCCACGGTCAGGGCGACCGTGACGAACACGCCGGCCATCGAGGCCACCGACATCTTCCAGGTGCGGAAGTACAGGGCCATCACGACAGCGGTGAGCGCCAGGAAGATCACCAGACCGCGCAGCATCTGCTCGGAGATGCCAGCGCCCCAGGTGGGGCCCACGAAGTTCGAGGTGACGTTCTCAGCGGGGACGTCGTAGGCCTGGGCCAGGGCGTCGCGGACCTCGAGGGTCTGCTCGTCGTCGAGCTGCTCGGTCTGGGCGCGCACGATGCCCGGGGCGATGCTGGTGACGTCGCCGCCTTCGGCGGCACCGGTGTCCTGCAGCGCCTGTTGGCCCGCCTGCGGATCGTCGTCGGCCACCGAGGAGATCGTGAACTCCGAGCCTCCCGTGAAGTCGATGCCCAGGTTGAAGCCGCCCTTGACCACGGGGATCAGCAGGCTGATCACCACGAGCACGGCGGCGACGGCCAGCCACAGCCAGCGGCGGGGCACGAAGGCGAAGGAGCGACGACCGCTGTAGAGGTCGTTGCCGAAGTCTGAGAAGCGGGACATCAGGCGTCCTCCTCGTTCGTGCGTCGGTCGGCGGCCGGGCGGGTCGCATCCGGGTCCTGCGGGGGCGGCGGGTCGGCCGGGGCTGACACGCCTGCCTCGCGGCGGGCCCGACGCCTGCGCTCGGCGACGGTGAGTCCGCGCTCGTCGTCGGGCTCCGCCGAAGCCCCCGACGGGCGGGAGCTCAGCGGCGAGGAGGCGCCCACGAGCTCCGACTCGGCCGGGGCGGTCTGCGCGGCGGGCTCCTCGGCCACGGCGCCGGCGGATGGATCCAGGTCATCCGGGGTCCGGGTGCGTCCGGCGCCGCGGTAGAGCGGCACGGCATCGAGGGTCTCGGGATCCAGTCCGGAGCCCTTGCGACCCTGGGCGAAGAAGCGGGTGCGCGAGAGCAGGACCATGACGGGGTGGGTGAACAGGAAGACGACCACCAGGTCGATCACTGCGGTCAGACCCAGGGTGAACGCGAAGCCGCGCACGTTGCCCACTGCCACGAAGTAGAGCACCACGGAGGCGATCAGGTTCACGGTCTTGGAGGCGATCACCGTCTGGCGGGCGCGCTTCCAGCCGTGGTCGATGGCCGCCGGGATCGTGCGCCCGATGCGGATCTCATCGCGGATGCGCTCGAAGTAGACGATGAACGAGTCCGCGGCCATGCCGATCGACACGATCAGACCGGCCACGCCGGCCATCGACAGGCGGTAGTTCATGCCCCAGCCCAGCAGCACGATGGCCAGCCAGGACGCCACGCCCAGGACCACGAGCGAGGCGATGGTCACCAGGCCCAGCAGGCGGTACTGCAGCAGGCAGTAGACGGCCACCAGGGCCAGGCCGATGAGTCCGGCGACGACGCCCCAGCGCAGCTGATCGGCGCCCATCGTGGCCGAGATCTGCTGCTCGGAGGAGATCTCGAAGCTCACGGGCAGGGAGCCGTAGCGCAGCTGCTCGGAGAGGAACGCGGCCTCCTCCTCGGTGAAGGAGCCGGTGATCTGCGCCTGGCCGTCGGGGATCACCGCGTCCATGGACGGCGCGGAGATGACCTCGCCGTCGAGCAGGATCGCGAACTGGTTGCGCGGGTCGCCGGGGCTGGTCTGCCCGATCGAGTTCAGGCGCTCGGAGAGCTCCTTGAAGGTCTGGGTGCCCTCATCGTCGAACTGGATGTTCACGGCGTACTGACCGGTGGTCGTCCCGTTGGCGCCCTGGGCCATGCCGTACGACGAGTCCGAGATGTCAGTGCCCTCGAGCTCGATCGGGCCCAGGATGTACTTGCCGCCGCCGGCCGGATCGCAGGCGACGATGGCCGCCTCCGGGTCCTGGGCCGCGCGCTGCTCAGGGGTCTGCGGCTGTGTGCAGTCCGTGGCCTCGTACTGGGCCATCAGATCGCCGTCGACCCAGTTGGGATCCGACGAGTCCGTGGGCTCGGCCTCCGGCTCGATCTGCTCGTCCTCCGGTGTGCGCTGATCCTCGGGAGTGGCTTCGGCGGGGCCGACCATCAGCACCGGGCGGAAGCTCATCTGCGCCGAGGTCTGGATCAGGTCCCGGGTCTCCTGATCGGGCGTGCCCGGCATGGACACCACGATGTTCTCCCCGCCCTGCGTGGAGACCTCGGCCTCGGAGACGCCGGAGCCGTCGACGCGCTGGCGGATGATCTCCACCGCCTGGTCGAGCTGCTCCTGGGAGATCTCATCGCCCTCCTGCTGACCGGTCAGCTCGGGAGTCAGGATCATCTGCGTGCCGCCCTCGAGGTCCAGCGCCAGACGCGGCCCCCAGCCGGTGTGCCCCTGCCCCGCACCCCAGCTGAGCACGCCGAACAGGGCGACCAGGAGCACGAACATGGCCACGAGCGAGCCGCGGGCGGTGCTCACCGCGCGGTGCAGCTCGGTGCCGCCGACCTGCCGGCGCTGCGCGCGCTGGGCGGCGGTCTCCTGCTCGCCGCGGCGCGGCTTCTTCTTCCGGTCCCCCGGCTCGCGGCCGGGGGTGCTCGCGGAGGAGCGATCTTCTGGCGATGTCGACATCGGGGGCGCAGATCCTTGCGGGGTTCGAGGGGTTCAAGACGGGGGCCGCGTGCTGCGGCCACGCCATGGCGGGCCCGAGCAGTCGAGCTCGGGACCGCGACACGCACGAGCGCCCCGGCCGAGCGGCCGAGGCGCAGGTGCTGGAGGATCAGCGGGAGGAGTCGGCTCCCGGATCGCGGGGATCCGTGGGATCACCGGCGGCGGTGTCGTCGACGGGGGTCTCGTCAGCGGCCGTGGAGCCGGTGGCACCCGCACCCTCAGCGCGGGTCTGCGTGCCCTGGGCGCCGGGGGCGTCCTTCTCGACAACATTGGTCAGCGTCTGCAGGTGCACCGTGACCTGGGTGCCCGGGGCGATCTCGAGGACGGCCTTGACGGCGTCCTCGTCCTTGGAGACCAGGCGGCCGTAGAGGCCGTAGCTCGTCATGACCTCCATGCCCGGCTCCATGGCGCGCTGCTGCGACTTGAGCTTCTCCTGCTGCTTCTTGCGGGTGCGGCTGGAGAACCAGAACATGCCGATGATCAGCAGCAGCATGAAGCCGAAGAGCAGCATGGAGGAGCCGCCTCCTCCGGCGCTTCCGGCGGCGGACAGCGAAGCGGGAACGGCGGGTGTCATGCAGACTCCTGATCCTGCGATGCGCTCGAGGCATCGCATGGTGGTCGTTGCCGCGGCTCGGTCTCAGCTCCGGGACGTGGAGGCTGGCCTCGGGCGGCGGCGGGGATTCCCGTCCATGGTAGGGGACGCGACCGCGCTGCACCCGGTCAGCGGCCTCCCAGGCGACGGGTCACGCAGAGCGCTTCCGCACCCCGCCCGCAGGAAGGGGCGGGCTCCTGGCCCCCGCTCGAGCCGCGCTGCATGCAGCTCGGCCCGTCTGCGGGCTACTGCTGCGGCGGGTCCTGCTCGCTGGGCGCCCTGTCCCCGAGCGCCTGGCGCACCGCGGTGTCGCGGAAGGCGGCGTGCTCGGGCGGGACCAGTCCCAGGTGCTCCCAGGCAGCGGGCATGGCAATGCGACCGCGCGGGGTCCGTGCCAGCAGGCCCTCGCGCACCAGGTAGGGCTCGGCGACCTCCTCGACGGTCTCCGATTCCTCCCCCACGGCGATGGCCAGCGTGGACAGCCCCACCGGGCCGCCGCCGAAGTGGCGGATCAGCGCCTCGAGCACGGAGCGATCCAGGCGATCCAGGCCCCTCGAGTCGACCTCGTACATCTCCAGGGCCGCCGAGCAGGCTCGAGCGTCGATGCTGTCCACGCCGTGGACCAGGGCCCAATCGCGCACGCGCCGCAGCAGGCGGTTGGCGATGCGCGGCGTACCGCGCGAGCGGGTGGCCACCTCCTGGAAGCCCTCCGTGGACAGGCGCAGGTCCAGCAGCCCGGCCGAGCGGCGCAGCACAGAGACGAGCTCATGATCGCTGTAGAACTCGAGGTGCCCGGTGAAGCCGAAGCGATCGCGCAGCGGCCCCGGCAGCAGACCAGCGCGCGTGGTGGCTCCGACCAGTGTGAACGGCGGCAGATCCAGTGGGATCGAGGTCGCTCCGGCGCCCTTGCCCACCACGATGTCGACCCGGAAGTCCTCCATGGCCATGTAGAGCATCTCTTCGGCAGGCCGGGACATGCGGTGGATCTCGTCGAGGAACAGCACCTCGCCCTCGGTCAGTGAGGAGAGGATGGCCGCCAGATCCCCGGAGTGCTGGATGGCAGGACCGGATGAGATGCGCAGCGGAGCACCCATCTCCTGGGCGATGATCATGGCCAGCGTGGTCTTGCCCAGACCGGGAGGGCCGGACAGCAGCACGTGATCGGCGCTGCGGCCCCGCAGCCTGGAGGCCTCCAGGACCAGGGAGAGCTGCTGGCGCACGCGCGGCTGGCCCACGAAGTCCGCCAGGGACTCGGGGCGCAGCGCCGATTCGACGGCGCGCTCATCCAGCTCCGGCTCCCCGCCCACGAGGCGCTCGGGTCCGCTGTGCTGTGCGTCCATGCTCAGCGGCCCTCCCCTGCCCGGTTCGAGCCGCGACCGGCCGCGGGAGTCGAGGCCCGCGCACCGAGCCAGGCCAGCACGGTGCGCAGGATCAGGGCGACATCACCGGACTCGGCGAGCTCCTCCCGGCCGTCCAGGGCGTCGTCGATCGCGGCGCCGGCGTCCTTCTCGTTCCAGCCCAGCCCCGTCAGGGCCTCGGTCACCTGAGTGCGCCACAACGGGATCTGCGCCGCCTGCGGGGCCGAGGCCGGCGCCGGATCGGCGGGCACGAGCTTGTCCGCGAGCTCGAGCACGATGCGCTTGGCACCCTTGGGCCCGATGCCGGAGACGGTGGTGAACGGCTTGGGGTCGCCCTGGGCGATGGCCGTGCGGACCTCCTGCGTGCCCAGAGCGGCCAGCACCGCCAAGGCGGTGCGCGGACCGATGCCGGAGACGCCCAGCATGGTCTCGAAGATCTCCTTCTCCTCCGCGTCCGCGAAGCCGAACAGCAGCGGGGAGTCGTCCTTGCGCGCCACGTAGGCCGAGGCCAGCCGGGCCTCACGGCCCTCGTGCAGCCCGGAGAGGGTCTGCGGGGTGGCCTGCAGCTCCAGGCCCAGCCCCATGACGTCGACGACGACCGTGCTCAGCCCCTTGTGCAGCACCTCGCCGCGCACGGACGCGATCATGGGAACACCCTCTCCTCGATGCGGGAGGCCACCCACGAGCAGGACGGCCATTCGAACATCAGTACGATACGCCGCTCACCCTACCAAGCCGCAGGGACGACGCTGGGCAGGACGTGCCCCGGGAATCCCTACGCCCGCAGGCCCGGCGGATGCCCTCAGCGACCGCGTCGAGCCTTCTGCTCGGCCGCCTGCCAGGCGCGCTGGGCCGGAGTGAGGACTGCGCCGCGCTCCCGGGCGGCGCGCTGCAGACCCGTGCGCGCCCCCTGATGCGTGGTGGTCGTGGCCGCCTGAGCGTCCAGACCTGCTCCGACGCCGGAGCGCCAGCCGTGGCAGACGGCGATCGCCAGGGCATCCGCGGCATCGGCCGGACGCGGCAGATCCTCGAGGCGCAGGATGCGCGCGATCATCTTGGTCACCGCGGCCTTCTCCGCCGAGCCGTCGCCGGTGACCGCGGCCTTGACCTCGGACGGGGTGTGCCAGGCGACCGGCACGCCGCGCGCTGCCGCGGCGGCGATCACCACGCCGGAGGCCTGGGCGGTGCCGACCACGGTGGGGGCGTTGTTCTGGGCGAAGACGCGCTCGATCGCCAGCGCGTCCGGGGCGAAGCGCTCGAGCAGCTGATCAGCGGCCTGGGCGATGCGCAGGATCCGCTGCTCGAGCGGCTCATCGGCTCCCGTTCCCTGGACCTCGTGGTGGACCCACTCGGCGCGGCGATCGGCGCGCATGCGCACGATCCCGAACCCGCAGCGGGTCAGCCCGGGGTCGACGCCCAGGATGACCTGCTCGGGTGCGTGCGAGCGGATCTGCGATCGGGCCGCGGAGCCCATGGCGGTGCTTCGGTCCGCCGGCGGAGCCTGGCTCAGTCCTCGTCCTCGAGCTGGGCGGCGACCTCGGGGGTGATCTCCACGTTGGAGAACACGTTCTGGACGTCGTCGAGCTCCTCGATGGCATCGGCCAGGCGCAGGAACTTGCGGGCGGCGTCCGCGTCCAGCTCGACCTTCATGTTCGGACGGAACTGGGGGTCGTCGTTGTTGTACTCCAGCTCCGCCTCCTCCAGGGCCTTGCGGATCTGGGGCAGGTCGGTGGCCTCGGAGATGACCTCGAAGACCTCCTGGTCCTCGATGACCTCCTCCGCACCGGCGTCCAGCACGGCCATCATGACGTCGTCCTCGGTGACGCCGTCGGCCTTGGCGACCTCGGCCACGCCCTTGCGCTCGAACATGAAGGTCACCGAGCCCGGATCGGCCATGGTGCCGCCGTTGCGGGTCACGGCCACGCGCACATCGGAGGCCGCGCGGTTCTTGTTGTCGGTCAGACACTCGATGTACAGCGCCGAGCCCTCGGGGCCGCGGGCCTCGTAGAAGATCTCGGAGTACTCGATGACCTCGCCGGTCAGACCGGCACCGCGCTTGATGGCGCGGTCGATGTTGTCATTGGGCACCGAGTTCTTCTTGGCCTTGGACACGGCCAGGTCCAGCGCCGGGTTGCCGGCGGTGTCGGCGCCGCCCTGGCGTGCGGCGACCTCGATGCCCTTGATGTACTTGGCGAAGGCCTTGGCGCGCTTGGCGTCGATGGCGGCCTTCTTGTGCTTGGTGGTGGCCCACTTGGAGTGACCGGACATGGCTTGCCTCCTGGTTCGGTGTCGGTGGCGCGCCGTGGGGAGGATCCCGACGGCGGCCGACCGCGCGTGCGGCGGGGTGCCGCCGCCGGCCTGAGTTGCCGGACGCGCACCCCCGCGACGCAGGACGCGCTGGTCTGGGAAGTCTGCTGGACGATTGTAGGGGACGCGCCGCCGGCTCAGCGCGGCCGGGACGCCGCGACCTCCCGAGCCTTCTCGGCGAGCAGGTCGTTGAGCGGCTCCAAGGTCTCGTGCCCGTGGCGGCGGCGCACCGCGGTGGCGATCAGGTGATCGGCCACCGCCGGATTCTTGGGCAGCAGCGAGCCGTGCAGGTAGGTGCCGATGACCTCGCGGGTCACCGCGCCCTCGGTGCCGTCCTGGCCGTCGTTGCCGGCACCGGAGACCACGGTGCCGAAGGGCTTCTGGCCCGCGCCCAGGTGGGTCAGACCGGAGTGGTTCTCGTAGCCGATCACGGTGCCGAGTTCGGGCGACTCGGTGACGATGTTGCCGATCAGCCGCTCCGGGCCCCCGACGGTCTCGAGGTCGAAGATCCCCACGCCGGTCAGCGTCTCGCCGCCGATCGTGCGGAAGCGATGGCCGAAGAGCTGGTAGAGCCCGCAGATCGCGAGCATGGGCGCGCCGTCCTGCACCAGCTCCAGCAGCAGCGGCTTGATGCGCTGCAGGTCCTCCATGACGCGGAACTGCCCTGAGTCCTGGCCGCCGCCGCCCACGAAGATGTCGCCGTCGCCGGGGAAGGAGTCCCCAGGGTTGTAGTCGGTGAGGCGCACGCTGTAGCCGCGGCGCTCCAGGCGGCGCTTGAGCGTCAGCGTGTTGCCCCAGTCGCCGTAGATGTTCATGTCCCGGGGGTAGAGCTGGACGAGGTGGATCTCACCCTGCCCGCCGAGCTCGGGCTCGGCCGCGGCGGAGGGGAGGTCGGGAGTCGCAGTGGTCATCGCGGTCCTCTTCTCAGATCTCGGGGACGACGGCGACGGCGCGCAGCTCGCGGCGCAGCGTCAGCATGGAGGTGTAGGTGCAGAACACCCGCATGGGGCGTCCGTCTGCTGCGGCGATGAACTCCGTGAGCGCACGGCCAATCTCCGGTTCCACTGCGCCCACCTGCACCTGGTCGTAGTCCAGGCGCAGCGCCATGTCCCAGGCGCGTGTGCCCGTGACCATGTCCACTCCCCCGGTGCGCAGGGACTCGAACTCGACGTCCCACAGCCAGGAGACGTCGCGGCCGTCGGCGTACTCGTCGTTGATGGAGATCATGGTCGCGTAGGACTCCGGCGCCGCCGAGGCCAGCGAGAGGCGGAAGCCCGCGGGGTTCTTCACGAGCAGCAGCTGCAGGGGGGTGCCCTCGACCATGATGGTCTCCCCGCGCCCGAAGGCCGGGGTCACCCGCGACAGCTCGCCCAGCAGCGACGGCAGAGCAGCCGACGGGCCGCTGCGATCCTGCGACACGGTCAGCGCCAGCGCCAGGGCGGCCGCGGCGTTGTAGACGTTGTAGACGCCGTAGAGATGGACCTCCGCCTGCGCCGGCTCCCCGCGCACGGAGAAGGTGACGTCGGTGGCCTCGAAGTCGTCCAGCTGGACGATCGCCTCCGGCTTGGCCTGCTGCGACGGCACCGGAGCCTCAGGGCCGTCGGCGCCGCGCATGTCGTCGTCCGACGGGAACATGGGCCGCAGCTTCTCCGACAGCCCGTACCAGTGCACCGCGGCCCCGGGGCGGACGTCATCGGCCAGAGAGGCGATGCGCGGGTCCTCGCGGTTGAGGACCACGGCCTCGGTGGTGGCCGCCGCGATCTGGGAGAGCATGCGGCGGGTGGTGTCGATCTCGCCGAAGCGGTCGAGCTGATCTCGCATGACGTTGAGCAGCAGTGCGAACCGGGGCTGGACGAGCTTCACGAAGTGGACCGCGTGGGCCTCGTCGAGCTCCAGCACGGCGATGTCCGCGTCCAGCCTGCCGGTCAGGGAGATCTCCTCCAGCAGGGAGGCCGCCACCCCGCGCACGAAGTTCGAGCCGGTGCGGTTGGTGAACACGCGCAGGCCCTGGGACTCGAGCAGCTGAACGGCCATCTTGGTGGTGGTCGTCTTGCCGTTGGTCCCGGAGATCACCACGACGCCCTGGGGCAGCCGGGCCAGCTGCTCGGCCACGAAGTCCGGGTGCAGCTTCTCCATCATCAGCCCGGGGAACGCCGAGCCCCCGCCGCGCAGCTTGGTGGCGGCGCGCACGCCCTGGCCGAGGAGCCTCACAAGTGGTCTGGACATGGCGGCCATCCTAGTTCGTCGCCCCGACTCCTCAGCGACGGCAGGGCCGGAGACCAGACGCCCGGTTCAGCGCTCCCGAGCGATGACCTTGCCGGGATTGAGGATCCCCTGCGGATCGAAGACCTCGCGGATCCGCTGCTGGAGCTCGAGCTGATCCTCCCCGAGCTCCTCGCCCAGCCAGCGGCGCTTGAGCAGCCCGATGCCGTGCTCGCCTGACAGCGTCCCGCCCAGCTCCAGGGCGATCCGGAAGACCTCGCCGGCGGCCTCCCAGATGCGCTCTGGGACCTCTGGCTCCCCGACCAGGAAGACGGGATGCAGGTTGCCGTCGCCGGCGTGGGTGGTCGTGGGGATGAGGATCCCGTGGCGCAGCTCGATCTCGCGGATCCGCTCGAAGGCCTCGGCCAGCCGGTCGCGCGGCACGGCGATGTCCTCCACCAGGATCGAGCCGCGTCCGTCGAAGCCGCCGTCCCGGGCCATCTGCTCGGCACGTGCCTCCAGCGCAGGGAACGCGCTGCGCCGCAGGTCCACGAGCTCCTCGGCCTCCGTCTCGTCCTCGGCCGCGCGGACCTCTCCCCCGGCGCGTTCGAGGATCGCCGCGGTCCGCCCCGCGGCCTCGGCCGCCTCGGCCCCGTCGGTCTGGACCAGCAGGAACGATGACCCCGCCGAGCCGATGCGCCGACCGCGCAGCTGCTCGACGCACTGCACCGTGGGCCCGTCCATCAGCTCGAGCAGCGCGGGGGTGAGGCCTTCGGCCGTCACGGCGGAGGCGGCCGCCGAGGCAGCGACGACGCCCGGGAAGCTGGCGGCGACCACCGGCCGCGGCCCCGTCACGACGGGACGCAGCGCCAGGGTGCACTCCACGATCACACCCAGCGTGCCCTCCGAGCCGATCATCAGTGCGCAGAGGTCGTAGCCGGTCACGCCCTTGACGGTGCGGTGGCCCACCGAGATCAGGCGGCCGTCGGCGAGCACGACCTTCAGCGCGAGCACCGCTTCGCGGGTGACGCCGTACTTCGCGCACAGCAGCCCGCCGGCGTTCATGGCGATGTTGCCGCCCACCGTGGAGATGTCCTTGCTGGCCGGATCCGGCGCCCACCACAGCCCGTGCTCGGCCAGCTGGGCGTTCAGCGCGCCGTTGAGGATCCCGGGCCCGACGACGGCCAGCCCGTTGGGCACCGAGATCTTGTGGATCCGGTCCATGTCCTGCGTGGAGAGCACGAGCTCGCCGGGGCCGGCGCACGCCCCGCCGGCCAGGCCGGTGCCCGCGCCGCGGGTGACGACCGGGATGTCGTGCTCGAAAGCGGTGCGGCACACGAGCTGGATGTCCTCGATGCTGCCGGCGCGGATCAGCGCCAGCGGGGCGCCCGGGCTGCGGTGCCCCGAGCGGTCCTCCCGCAGCGGCTCGAGCTCAGCGGGGTCGGTGCTCAGCCGCGCCCCCAGCTGCGCCTTGAGGTGCTTGAGCGCAGTCGTCGTCGGGTGGTTCGTGGGCATCAGGCAACTCCTCGGTCAGGTGCCGCAGCAAGCAGCACGAGGGGTCCTGCTGGGATGCGGTGTGACTCGAGCCTAGGTCCACCCGGTCGACGCATGGGCGAGACGTGGTTGCGGCAGCCGGTCATGCCAATGGTGGAGGCTCAGACGACTCAGAGGCCACGGCACCCGGCGAGGCCTAGGCTGATGTGCGTGCTCACCGCAGATGACCCCCTCACCTGGATGCCCCAGAGGATCACCGTGGCCGGCGGCAGCGGGACCGGAAAGACCACGCTCTGCAACCGGATCGCAGAGCTGATGGGGTACCCGCGGGTGGAGATCGACAGCCTGCACCACGGTCCCGAGTGGACACGCCGCGAGTCGTTCGTCGCCGACGTCGAACGGTTCATCTCAGGACCCCAGTGGGTCATCGAGCTGCAATACCAGGAGGTACAGCCCCTGATCCTGGAGCGCGCAGACACCCTGTTCTGGCTGGACTACCCCACCTCGGTGCAGATGGCTCGGCTGGTGCGGCGCACCCTGAGCAGACGCCTGCTGCGGCAGGAACTGTGGAACGGGAATGAGGAGCCCCCTCTGCGTACGTTCTTCACCGATGAGGACCACATCATTCGGTGGGGCTGGCGAACCAGGAACAAGCTCAAGCGGGTCATTCCCACGTTGGACGACCGCTGCCCCTCTTTCACCACCGTGCGTCTGAGCCATCCCCGGGAAGCCAGACGGTGCCTCAGGGCCCTCGACGAGGGCACCAGACGATGAAGGAGCTGACGGCGAGGCTCGGATACTGCATCGACGACCGGTGCATGCATCAAGCAGCGAGTTCGCCTTCGGCTGGACCTGGACAGAGGATGCGCCCGTGAGGTTTACTGAACGCAGCTCCCCTCCTGCGGGTGGGTGAGAAGTAGAGGCCAGGATCCCCGCTCTGACGGGACCTGGCCTTCGCGCTGTCCATTGTCTACTGCAACACGATGCGCATGATCTGGACGGCTCCCTGAAAATGGTCGAGCCATCTCCTGTCGCCCGTCTCGGCATCACCGACCGCCCCCAAGACCTGATCGGGGACCCACAGCATCGGTTCGATCGAGGGCAACTCGATCTCCACCCTGATGCCCGCAGGGATCGCTCTCTGGCCTCGTAGGCGCAGGATCAGGTCCATGTCGCGCTTGTTGAGCGACGGAGTCCTTGCCTCCAGGTGCACGAGACTGACATTTCGCTGGCCCAGCTCCCAGAGCAGACGCTTGAGGCACTCCGCTCTCGCTCGTTCCTGCTTGCGGAGATTCAGCGGAGTCGCCATGACCACGAGATGCTCGCCTTCGGCAGAGGCCACCACTGCCGTGACTTCAGTCTTCTTCCGTGGGCTCAGCTCATGCCAGTGAAGCTTCGGAGCCCCTTTCGGGAGGACGGTCCGCAGCTGGTGTCTCGTCCCGGGGCAGCGAGCCGGCTCGGAGACGACTGCACCGAGCAGATACATGGGATCAGGCACAGCGTGCTGTCGCATGCTCTCGTCCACCCAGGCATGAAGCTCGGGATGGTCCGAATTCTGCATTCGGGTCTCCTCTCAGACCCCATGACGCTGTCGCCAAAAGGCCCAGCTCGAGGGTGGCTCCAGCAGACACGAGAGGTCAGACGACACAAGCGGACCGGATTGCAGGCCACCGCAGAGCCCTGATCTTGTGGCTCAGCTGCTCCCGGCTGTGCTGCCAGCCGAGACCGAGGCCGCACGGCGCCGGAGCATCAGGAACGCGGCCAGCGCGATGGATGCGCACACGGCCATCGTGCACGCCATCGGGCGAGCGTCGGTCTCGCCGGCCATGCCCACGATCGGGGAGACGAGCGCGCCCATGCCGAACTGCAGCGCCCCCATCAGCGCCGAGCCGGTCCCGGAGGTCTCGGGCGCGGCCTGCATGGTCACCGCCGAGGCGTTGCCCAGGATGAAGCCCATGGCGGTCGTGGCGCAGAAGAGCAGCGCCAGGGTCGGCACCGTGGGCAGCCCGATCAGCACGACGACGACCAGCGCCAGCGCCACCGCCGTGAGCGCGAACAGAGCGGTGCCCAGGGTGCGCTGGACGTGCACGCGTCCGGCCAACCGGATCGAGATCAGGCTGCCGGAGGTCATACCCAGGGCGTTGAGCCCGAACAGCAGCGAGTACGCCAGCGTGGGCAGGCCCAGGATGGACTGGATGACGAACGGCGAGGCCGAGACGTAAGCGAACAGCGTGGCGAAGGACATAGCCGAGACGACCACGCCGCCCGCGTAGACCGGCGTGCGCAGCACCGCGTCGATGTTGGATGCCATGCGCCGCAGGCCGCCCTCCTGGCGCCGCGCGTCGGGCAGGGACTCCGGGACGACGGTCAGGATGCCGACGACCATCACGGCCACGATCGCGGTGATCACCCAGAAGATGCCTCGCCAGTCGGCGACCTGCAGAATGGCGCCGCCCATCATGGGCGCGATCACCGGCATCACGCCGCCGATGATCATCATGATGTTCATCAGCCGCACGGTCATGGCTCCACGGGTGAGGTCGGTGATGATCGCCCGGGCTATCACCACTCCGGCCGCACCGCTGAAGCCCTGCACGAATCGTGCCGCGATCAGCACCTCGATGCTCGGTGCCAGCGCGCACACGATCCCGGCCAGCAGGCACACGACCGTGCCGATCAGCAGCGGGCCGCGCCGCCCGAGAGCGTCGGACATCGGCCCGATGATCAGCTGGCCCAGGCCGAGCCCGATCATGAAGGTGGTCAGCGTGAGCTGGACCGCCGAGCCCGTGGTGGTCAGCTCCCGGGTCATCTCCGGGAACGACGGCAGGTAGACGTCGGTGGCCAGCGGCGAGACCGCCGACAGCAGCGCCAGCACCACGATCAGCACGGCGGCGGGTCGCTGCATCGCCGCGCGCAAAGCGGGGGTGATCAGCCCTCCTCGGAGTGCTCGGCCGGATCCTCAGCTCCCGCGCCCGAGGCCTCCGGTGCCGGCTCCGACCCGGACCCCGGCCCCGGCCAGTGCTCCCGGATGTCGGTCCAGGTCCCGCCCAGGGTGTCCATGATCGCCTTGGTGTGGGCGGTCACCGGCAAAAAGTTGGAGTCGCCGATCCACCGCGGCACCACGTGCATGTGCAGGTGATCCGACAGGGACCCGCCAGCGGCCTGGCCCAGGTTCAGCCCCGTGTTGAAGGCGTTCGGGTGGGAGGCCTCGCCCACTGCCACGACGGCGTCGCGGGTCAGGCGCATGAGCTCGGTGAGCTCATCGTCCGACAGATCAGTCAGCTCGGCCACGTGACGGTACGGGCACACCAGCAGGTGGCCCGGGTTGTAGGGGAACAGGTTGAGGATCACGAAGCAGTGCTCGCCGCGGAAGACGATCAGGGATTCGTCGTCCCGGCGCTCGGGTCCCGTGCAGAACGGGCAGCCCGGCTCCGTCTCGACCGAGGTGTCTTCGCTGCGCACGTAGGCCAGCCGGTGCGGGGTCCACAGGCGCTGGAACGAATCCGGCACCCCGGGGATCTCGAAGTCGTCCTGGCGCACCCAGTGGTGCTGGCCGACGCGCGCGTCCTGCTCCCCCGTGCTCATGACTGCGTGCCCTGCGACCTCGTCGCATCGGCGTCCACACCCGGGGCCTGCCCGACCGTCTCATCGCCTGCGGCCGCCGAGGGGACGGGATCGTCGTTGACGCGATTCGACACGTGCGCGGCGATCCGCGCGACGGCCTCCTCGACCGGCACCCCGTTCTCCTGGGAGCCGTCGCGGAAGCGGAAGGAGACGGCACCGGCATCGGCGTCGTCGCCGCCGGCGATCAGCACGAACGGCACCTTGTCCTTGGACGCGGTGCGGATCTTCTTGGGGAATCGGTCCGAGGAGGAGTCGAGCTCGGCGCGCACACCGGCGGTGCGCAGCTTCGCCACGACCTCGCCCAGGTAGTCGTCGAAGGCCTCAGCCACCGGGATGGCGCGGACCTGCTCGGGCGCCAGCCACGCCGGGAATGCGCCGGCGTAGTGCTCGGTGAGCACACCGAAGAAGCGCTCGATCGAGCCGAACAGTGCCCGGTGGATCATGACGGGGCGCTGGCGGGAGCCGTCGGCGGCCGCGTACTCGAGGTCGAAGCGCTCCGGCATGAAGAAGTCCAGCTGGATCGTGGACATCTGCCAGGTGCGCCCGATTGCGTCGCGGGCCTGGACCGAGATCTTGGGGCCGTAGAAGGCGGCGCCCTCCGGGTCCGGCACGAGCTCCAGACCCGATGCGGTGGCGACCTCCTCGAGGGTCGAGGTGGCCTCCTCCCAGGTGGAGTCGTCGCCGATGGACTTCTGCGGATCGCGCGTGGACAGCTCCAGGTAGAAGTCGTCCAGCCCGTAGGCCCGCAGCAGGTCCAGCACGAAGTCCAGCGTGGTGGCGATCTCCTGGCGCATCTGCTCGCGCGTGCAGTAGATGTGGGCGTCGTCCTGCGTGAAGCCGCGGGCGCGGGTCAGGCCGTGGATCACCCCGGACTTCTCATTGCGGTACACCGTGCCGAACTCGAACAGCCGCAGCGGGAGGTCGCGGTAGGACCGGCCCCGCTGGCGGAAGATCAGGTTGTGCATGGGGCAGTTCATGGGCTTGAGGTAGTAGTCCTGGCCCTGCTTGGTGATGTTGCCCGCGGCGTCGCGCTCCTCGTCCATCTGCATGGGCGGGAACATGCCGTCCTTGTAGAAGCCCAGGTGCCCGGAGATCTCGAACAGCGAGGACTTGGTGATGTGCGGCGTGCTCACGAAGGAGTAGCCGTTCTTGACGTGCTGCTCGCGCGAGAGGTTCTCCATCTCCATGCGGATCAGACCGCCCTTGGGGTGGAACACCGCCAGTCCGGAGCCGATCTCGTCGGGGAAGGAGAACAGGTCCAGCTCGGAGCCCAGCTTGCGGTGATCGCGCCGCTCGGCCTCGGCGAGCCGGTCCTTGTACTCCTTGAGCTCGTCCTTGGTGGGCCAGGCCGTGCCGTAGATGCGCTGCAGCTGCTTGTTCTTCTCCGAGCCGCGCCAGTAAGCGGCCGCCGAGCGCATGAGCGCGAAGCCGTTGCCGATCAGCTTGGTGTCCGGCAGGTGCGGGCCGCGGCACAGGTCCTTCCAGACCGTCTCCCCGGACTTGCGATCGACGTTGTCGTAGATCGTCAGCTCGCCGGCGGAGACCTCCTGCGAGGCGCCCTCCGTGGCCGCGACCTCCGCGCCGGAGCCGGGACCCTGGGCCAGACCGATCAGCTCGAGCTTGTAGGGCTCATCGGCCATCTCGGCGACGGCCTCATCGTGGGTGACGCTGCGGCGGCGGAAGCTCTGCGTGGAGTTCACGATCTTGAGCATGCGCTTCTCCAGCGCCTTGAGGTCCTCCGGGGTGAAGGCCTCGTCGACGTCGAAGTCGAAGTAGAACCCGTCCGTAATGTACGGGCCGATGCCGAGCTTGGCCTCCTGCTTGAGCTGCTGGACCGCCTGGGCCATGACGTGGGCGGTGGAATGGCGCAGGACCTCCAGGCCCTCAGGATCCGAGATCAGCACGCGCTCGATGGACTGGCCCTCGGCCAGGGGCGTGGCCAGATCCCGCAAGGTGCCGTCGATCCGGGCCACGACGACCTCGCGCTGGCCCTGGTACAGGTCGGCTGCGGTACTGCCCGTGGGGACCTGCTGCCGCTGGCCGTCGACGATGACGCTCAGGGTCTGATCATCGGCGCCGTTGTGCGCGGAGGGGTTCTGGGACACGGACTCGCTCATGAGCTGCTGCAGCCTTTCGGTTCGGGGGACGCGGCCGTACAGGGGCCGCGTGACCTGGCCATGCTACCGGCGCGGTGCGACGCCGCAGTGCCGAGGCAGCCGGGGTGCCCTGCGGCGGACGCGGCTAATGTGGCCAGTGCCCCGCACCCAGATCCGCAGCCGATCGGAGACCCGTTCCGTCATGCCCCAGCCGCCCTCCTGGACCGACGACTCCGAGGACCCCGACGACCGCGACAAGGCCCTGCAGGACCGAGGCGACGACGGACCCGCCGAGCCCAGCTCCTACAACCAGCCGGTGACAGGGCAGATCCCGCGCCTCGAGGTGCCGGAGCCGAGGCGTCGCAGAGATCCGGCCCAGCCGATCCTCTCGAAGCAGTTCGTGCTGCTGTGGCTGATCCAGTTCCTGGTCTCCATACAGTTCTACCTAGTGACCACGATCTCGGCGGTCTACGCGATGGAGCGGTTCGGGGCCGGAGAGTCCGAGGCCGGGCTGACCACCTCTGCGTTCACGATCGGAGCCGTGATCGCCCGGCTGCTCAGCGGCAAGTACATGGAGGTCCTGGGACGCAGGCGCGTGCTGCTCAGCGCGATGGTGCTCTTCAGCCTGGTCTCGGCTGCCTATCTGCCGGACACGGGCATGTCGGGTCTGCTGGCCGTCCGCTTCGTCAACGGCCTGGCCTTCGCCGCGATCACCACGATCGCCCCGGCGGCGGTGCAGTCCGTGATCCCCTCACGGCGCCGCGGCGAGGCCACCGGCTACTTCGGGATGTCCACGACGCTGGCCACCGCCCTCGGCCCCGCCCTGGGCGTGATGCTCTCGCGCTCGATCGGCTACGGGAGCCTGTTCCTGCTGGTCACCGTGGTGGCGCTTCTCGCACTGGGTGTCGTGCTGGTGCTGCGCGTCCCGGAGATCGAGCTGAGCGCCCAGCAGCGCCGGGCGGCCCTGCAATGGAGGCTGTCCTCGATCATCGAGCCGCGAGCGCTGCCGATCTCCGGGCTGATGTTCTTCATCGGCGTGGCCTACTCCACGATCCTGTCCTTCCTCAACGCCTATGCGATCGAGCTGGACCTGGTGGGTGCGGCGGCTGCGTTCTTCGTGATCTACGCCGTGGCGATCGTGCTCACGCGCCCGTTCCTGGGGCGGCTGCAGGACCGGCGCGGGGACAACAGCGTGATCCTGCCGGCGCTCGTGCTCTTCGCCGGGACCCTGTCGCTGCTGGCCTTCGCTGTCTCCGGCTGGATGCTGCTGGTGGCCGGCGCTGCGCTGGGGTGCTCGTTCGGGGCTCTCATCACCGCTGCGCAGTCCGCCGCCGTGAAGCGGGCGCCGATCGCGCGCGTGGGGCTGACCACCGCGACCTTCTTCCTGTGCATGGATCTGGGCGCCACCGTCGGCCCCGCGGTCCTGGGCGCAGTCATCCCTGCCCTGGGATACCGGGGCATGTTCCTGTGCGCGGCCGGTGTGGTGCTGGTCTGCCTCGGCTACTACTGGCTGGTGCACGGTCGCAGCATCGGACGCCTGCCGCCCCTGCCGACGGGGACGATCGACATCGTGTGAGCCCCGGCTCGACGATCATCAGCCTGCTGGGATAGTTTCGATCGTGAACGACCGATCTGCCCGTCTTCGCCCCACGAGGTCCCCCGCCATGCCAGTTCCCGCCCCCCGCTCTGGACTCCGGTCCTTCCCCGCGACGACGCGCCGCACCCTGCTGCTCGGCACGCCGCTGGCCGTGCTCGCGGGAGTCAGCGCATGCTCCTCCGATCCGAACCGCACTGCCTCGGACTCGGACGGCTCGGGCACGACGACACCCTCTGCCAGTCCGTCGCCGACACCCGAGCCCGTAGAGCTGCCCGGCGGCGGGAGGGAGGTCTTCCCGGACCGTCGAATGGTCGCCCTCTACGGCACCCCGGGGGTGCCGGGGCTGGGCTGCCTGGGCGAGCAGGACCTCCAAGCCTCGATCACCCGCGTGAAGCAGCTGGCGAAGGAGTACGAGCCGTTCTCCGAACAGCCGATCATCCCGGCCTTCGAGATCATCGCCACCGTGGCCTCCGCCGAGGCCGGCCCCGACGGCGACTACTCCAATGAGCTGGATCCGAAGTCCCTGAAGCCGTGGATCGATGCCGCAGGCGAGGCCGGTGTCTATTGCGTGCTGGATCTGCAGCCCGGCTCCACGGACTTCCTGACCCAGGCCAAGCGCTACGAGGATCTGCTGCGGCAGCCGCATGTGGGCCTGGCGCTGGATCCCGAGTGGCGGCTGCAGCCCGGTGCTCGGCACATGGTGCAGGTCGGCTCGGTGGGCGCCGCCGAGGTCAACGAGGTCGCCCAATGGCTGGCGGGCATCGTGCGGGAGGACGACCTGCCGCAGAAGGTGCTGATCCTGCATCAGTTCTCCGTCACCATGCTCCCGGACCGCGCGAGCATCGATGCCACCGTGCCGGAGCTGGCCATGGTCATCCACGCCGACGGCCACGGCACCCGCGATCTGAAGCTGAGCACCTGGGAGACGCTGAAGACGGATCTGCCCCAGGGCATGCGCATGGCGTGGAAGAACTTCTACGACGAGGACACCCCCACCTGGACGCCCGAGCAGACCTACGACATCGAGCCGAAGCCGTGGTTCGTGTCGTATCAGTGAGGGCGTCGAGCATGCCAGACGCCACTGTCAGGACAGTACTGGCCTGCATCAGGCAGGGGAGCACGCCACTCCACGGCAGGCAGGATGCGACATCATCGCCCAGAGTGTCGTCTCGCGTCGGCGCGGGCTCGGCGTGTTGCCCGCATCGCACCGACACCGCGACTAGGCTCACGGTGACTCCGTTACGCGCAGCGCCATGCAGGACGTGAGCCTAGTCGCGGTGTCGGGCATAAAAGTAACCCCGGCGATGTGGCCAACGGCCAGTGATCGTTCCGGGGTCTTCGCGGAAGACTCTACCGCAGGAGAGAGCGATGTCAACGCCTCATCCACCCGCGCCTCCGTCCCATGAGTGGGACTACGGCGAGCTGCGCCGACTCCTGACCAATGAGCGGCTCTCCTCCTATTTCGCAGACACTGACGGCAGCAATCAGCGAGCGTTCGAGCTGTACGAGTGGAACATGTCTGCTTCTGCATCGGTGCTGGAGCTCACCTCGATGGTCGAAGTGATCATCAGGAATGCCATTGACGCCGCACTTGCGGAATGGGCGCAGAAGAAGCGCCCAGGAATCAGCTGGTTCGATCTGGCTCCTCTCGATGATCGCGCCAGTTTGGACGTTTCCAAGGCCCGCCAGCGGGCAACCCGCCACGGCAAAGACGCCGAGATCCACGGCAAAGTGATTGCCGAGCTCAGTCTCGGCTTCTGGCGCTTCCTCGTCGAGTCCAGATACTTGACCTCGCTCTGGGTTCCAGCGACACACAGGGCCTTCGAGAACGGCCCCAAGGATCTCCGGCAACGGCAGAGAGAGGTCGCCGGGCGGATGAAGAGCCTCACGTTCGTCCGTAATCGCGCAGCTCACCATGAGCCGATACACCGCAGAAATCTGCAGCGTGATCTGACGTCCGCCCTTGACCTGGCGAAGTGGGTCTCGGCAGATGCGGAAGCGTGGGTGAACGCGAAATCCACCTTGCGCCGACGCATCCCAGAACATCCTGGTCGGCGGAAGGCCTGATGACCGCCGCGGCATGCTGCAGTTGAGACCATGGTTGCCATGACCGCCCTCACCCTCACCGCCGAGTTCTCCGACGCCCTGGAGAAGCTGCACGCCGGCGTCCCCGTGTTCCTCACCGGCCGCGCCGGCACAGGCAAGTCCACGCTGATCCGCACGTTCCTGGAAGACACCTCGCGCTCCGTGGTGGTGGCCGCGCCCACGGGCATCGCCGCGCTGAACGTGGGCGGCTACACCCTGCACCGACTGTTCTCCTTCCCTGCGGGCATCACCCCCGAGCAGGTGCGCTCCGGGGACTACCGGCCGGGTCGGTTCATGAAGACCCTGAAGGCCCTGGACACCCTGGTGATCGACGAGATCTCCATGGTCCGGGCCGATCTCTTCGACTGCCTGGTGCTCGCCCTGGAGCAGTTCGGGCCCAAGCCGGGCACGCCGTTCGGCGGTGTGCAGCTCGTGCTGGTCGGCGATCTGCATCAGCTGCCCCCGGTGGTGACCGAGCCGGAGCGCGAGCATTTCCAGACCTACTACGAGTCCCCCTTCTTCTTCTCGGGACATCAGTACGCGGCGCCGTCGTTCGCGGTCGTGGAGCTGACCACGGTCTTCCGCCAGCTCAACGACACGCGCATGGTCGAGATCCTCAACGCCGTGCGCGACGGCGGCCTGCTCGAGGAGGCGCGCACCGAGCTGAACCGCCACACCGATCCGGATTTCGAGCCGCCGCTGGATGAGTTCTGGCTGACCCTGGCCACCACCAACCGGATCGCCGGGGCCCGCAATCGGCGGATGCTCGAGCGGATCGAGGCACCGGCCGCGTTCTCCACCGCCCGGATCACCGGAGAGCTCGATGGCATGGAGCGCCCGGCCGAGGACGTCCTGGAGTACAAGGCCGGCGCCCAGATCATGCTGCTGACCAATGATCCGGCCGATCGCTGGGTCAACGGCACCCTGGCCAAGATCACCGAGACCCTGTTCGACGACGACGGCGAGCCCTACGTCGTCGTCGAGCTGCCCGACGGCTCGCGCACCACCGTGGAGCGGCACCTGTGGGAGGTGACCCGGCCGTCGGTGGCGGGCGGGCAGCTCACGCACGAGGTCGTGGGCACCTTCTCCCAGCTGCCGTTCCGCCTGGCCTGGGCGATCACGATCCACAAGAGTCAGGGCCAGACCCTGGACCGGGTGGTGGTGGATCTGACCGGAGGCACCTTTGCCGACGGGCAGCTCTACGTGGCGCTGAGCCGCTGCCGCACGCTCGAGGGCATGGTCCTCACCCGCGATGTGCTGCCCAAGGACCTGCGCGTGGATCAGCGCGTGCGCCGCTTCCTGCGCTCCCAGGCACCGGCGCTCGAGACCCGCGGCAGCGTGTACCTGGGCGTGTGCTGGGTCGGCGACGAGGGCACGCGCTGGAAGCCGCGGCCCATCGAGCTGGCCGTGGTCACCGACGACGGCCAGCAGGCCGCAACGCTGGTGAACCCCACGCGGGATCTGGGCTCGGCGCGCACGGACTACGGCATCGCCGCCGCCGACGTGGAGCTCGCCCCGGTGCTCGAGCAGGCCTGGGCCGCCCTGGGCCCGCTGCTCAGCGACCGCACGCCCATCGGGCTGCATGTCGACCAGGCGCTGAGCCGCATCGACTTCGAGCTCAAGCGCAACCAGCACGTCACCCGCATGCCGCTGGGCACCGAGCTCGACGACGGCTCACTCACCTGGGAGGACCGCACCCGCCTGAGCGCCCCGACTGCGCTGGAGCGCGCCTTGGCCGCCCGCGACATCGCCTCCCGACGCGGTCTGAGCGGCGAGGAGCCGTTCCCCCGGATCGACGACCGCCCCGGCTACCTCATGCCGCGCAGTGCAGAGGGCGTCAAGCTGCTCGTGCACGCGCCCGGGCTGGACGCCTCGGACGACGATCGCGCCACCGCACTGACCGAGGCGCTGCGGGTCGCCGCCGACCGCGCCGCTCTGAGCCCCACGGCACGAGGGCTCCTGCAGGAGATCGAGGCGCAGCTCGGCACGCAGATCCTGGACGGCGACCAGGGCGCAGACGTCGATCTGTCCGACGTCCTCTCCCCCGGCGCGCGAGTCTGCTTCACGGGCACCGCCCATGACGCCGACGGGCGCGAGCTCTCCCGCTACGACGTGGAGAGGCTGGCTGCCTCCCACGGGCTCACCCCGGTCGCCAACGTCACCAAGACCAAGTGCGACGTGCTGGTGGTCGCCGAGCTCGGCACCCAGTCCGGCAAGGCCAAGAAGGCGGTGCAGTACGGCAAGCCGATCCTGGCGTTCGCCGACTTCCTGGCCTGGGCCGAGGGCACCTCGTCGACGGTCGATCCGAGTCGAGCCGCTGAGGCGCCGTCGGTCCGCATCACGGCGCTGTGAGCCTCCGCGCCTGCAGGGAATAGCTCGACGCCGCCGCGCGCTCTCGATTTTGTGGATACATCACATACTTCTCAGCGGGCCGAGGGCGATCCCCTGCCCGTGCTTGTGATCGGCGCGGGGCAGGCCGGGCTCAGCGCGGCGGGTCACCTGCTGCGCAAGGGGCTGCAGCCGTGGCGGGAGTTCGTGGTGCTCGACGGCAATGACGGGCCCGGCGGAGCGTGGCGGCATCGCTGGGACTCGCTGACCTTCGACGCCGCCCATGGCATCCACGACCTTCCCGGTTTCCCGCTGGGCGATCCCGATCCGACCGAGCCGGCCAGTCGCGTGGTCTCCCGCTACTACGGAGCCTTCGAGCGCGAGCTCGGACTGCCCGTGGTGCGCCCGGCGGCCGCGACCTCGGTGGAGCGCGACGACGACGGCCTGTTCCGCGTCACGGCCTCCGACGGCTCGGTGCGGCGAGCGAACGCGGTAATCAGCGCGACTGGGACCTGGAACCGACCGCACTGGCCCGCCTATCCCGGGATGCGGGAGTTCGCGGGCCGGCAGCTGCACACCCGCGACTTCACGGCGGCGGAGGACTTCGCCGGCCAGCGCGTGCTGGTGGTCGGCGGCGGCACCTCAGCGCTGCAGTTCCTCCTGCAGCTCGAGGCCGCTGGGGCGCAGACGGTGTGGAGCAAGCGTCGGGAACCGGACTGGACCGACCGCTTCTTCGACAAGTCCTGGGGTGCTGACGTGGAGGCCTCGGTCTCCGCGCGCACCACCACCGGGCTGCCGCCGCTGTCGGTGGTCGCCGCGACGGGCCTGCCGCTCACGGAGCAGTACCGGCAGGGCATCGACGACGGCGCCCTGATCTCCCGGGGCCGACTCCTGCGGCTCACGCAGACGGGCGCGGTGCTCGATGGGCCCGGACCCGACGGTCGCGGACGGCCCTCTCAGGGTGAGGTCGTGGAGGAGGGCCTGCAGCGGACGGAGCCGCCCATGGACGCCCTGCCCGGTCGACCATCCGAGACGGACGGACCGCGCGCATGGGAGACCCCGGTGGATGCGGTGCTGTGGGCCACCGGCTTCCGCGCCGTGCTGGATCACCTGGCCCCGCTGCACCTGCGCCGGCCCGGCGGCGGCGTGCAGATGGAGCCGGACGGCGTCTCAGTCACCGAGCAGCCCGGGCTGTTCCTGGTGGGCTACGGAGCCTCGGCCTCGACCATCGGAGCCACGCGAGCCGGTCGTGCGGCGGCCCGCGGCGCGGTGCGCAGCGCCGAGAGCCTCACTCGACCGTGAGCTGCATCCCCAGGTCGTTGACGCCGGTCCCGGAATCCCAGATGCCGTCATTGGCCAGGCGCACGCTGTAGGCCGGCTGTCTCAGATCCGCGCTGGTGGAGTCGCTGTCCGGATCCGGGACCTGCAGCCCCAGGGAGTAGGACCCCGTCTGGGCGGGTGCCTGGAACGGCACCGGAACATAGCCCTCCTCACCCGGGCGGATGCCATCCAGCTCCACGTCGGTCCGCGCGGTGTGCACGATCCGGCCGGAGTCGTCGGAGAAGGTCAGGACGATCTCCGCATGCCGCCCGGTGGCCGCGTAGCCGTCGTTGCGCAGCTGCAGCCAGAGCTGGCCGTCCTCCCCCGGCGCCAGCTCGCGCGGCGCGGAGGCGCTGGCCAGGGCATAGCGGTAGCCCAGTCGCTTCTGGATCTCGGCCAGGTCGTCCTCGCCCCAGGACTGCAGGACCTCCTGGTTGAAGTCGGCGTTGAGCACGGCCCAGCTGTAGCGCTGCAGCTCGGAGACCGCGGTCTCGGCGTCATCGGAGCGCCCGGGGTTCACCGCGCAGGTCTCCCCCGTCGTGGGCACGTTCTTCGCGACCTGCTCCAGATAGGCGCGGTCCTCGTCGTTGACCAGGGTGCCCATGTCCGTGTCCGAGGCCAGGAAGCAGTCGTTGTGGATGCCCACCCGGTCCTTGCGGTCCTCGTGCACGAGCCGGCGATGGATCTCCGGGTAGCGGACCTGCAGCACGATCCGCGGGTCGATGCTCTCCTGCAGCGCATCCATGACGCGCTGGCGGTTCGCCCAGTCGTCGCCGGTGAGATTCCACGGCTCGTTCGCATCGCTGGCGAAGTTGTCCGAGTAGTACCACTCGCCCCACTGCCCCACGAAGCCGGCCTGCAGCGAGTGGATCACGCCCCGGTGATCATTGAGCACCGGCGCCAGCTGCTGGATGTGGGCGACGGTGCGATCCGCGGTGGCGTCGTCCGTTCCGTCCTCCGTGTAGGCGAAGCGCACGATCGCCTTCATGCCTTCGTCGTTGAGCAGGTCGAGATCCGAGTCCAGGTCGTCCAGGACCTTCTGCGGCAGCGCGTCCGACTCGCGGTATCCGTCGAGCAGCACGATCCGATAGACGACCGTGGTCTGGTCCTCATCCTTCCAGCGACGCAGCTGCCAGACGTCCAGGGGCGTGTGCCCGGAGCCGTCCTCGGCGTAGCGAGTCTGGGTGTAGTGCGACATCCCGCGCCCCGGGTTGGGAATCGGCTCGTCGGTGGACTCGTAATCCTGGACCTGCTTGGACATGGGACCCTGGGGAACTCCTGCGATCAGCGAGGCGACGACGGCCACCACCGCTGCGGCGCCCAGAAGGCCATGACGATGCGTGGAACTCACCCCGACCCCGATTCGAGATGCCGGGAGGATCCCGGCGGACGAGACCAGCGTAGTGGTGCGTGCGGGATCATCCCGGACTCGCAGGGCCCGACCCCGTCACGGACAGGCCGGCGAAGCACTCGGTCCGACTAGCGTGAGCGACATGACCCAGAAGATGCCCGCCCGCGAATTCCTCGAGGCCTGCTCCGTCGACCCCGCCGTCCTCGAGCTGCGCCCCGACTACCGGGGGCTGCTCATGGTCGTCGATGGCCTGAGCCCCGAGGTCACTGCCGGCGACGGCGGGCAGGCGGTCGAGGAGCTGATCACCGCCGCCGAGAAGCATACTGCCGAGCTCCTCTCGCAGACTCCGGTGGACGAGCTGCCCCACATCGCCGCCGGCGCGAGGCCTATCGGGCCTTCGGCGCCAAGCCGCAGCGCACCCGCAACTCCCTGGAGGCGCTCACCCGCCGCGCCGAGAAGGGGCTGCCACGAGTCAACGCGCTGACCGATGTCTACAACGCGATCTGCGTGCTGCATCAGACGCTGACGGCGATCGTCGTGACCCGTCGGCTGTCGCGGATGACCACCCTGCCGCCGCCCGAGGGCTGAAGACGAGGACAGCGGCCCGTCGGACGGCGACCCGCTGGCATCTGCAGTGGAGAGCTCAGGCCTCGGTGAGGTCCTTGCCCTTGGTCTCCGGCATGAAGAAGACCGTGGCCACAGCGATCAGCAGCAGGCCGATGGCGTAGAAGCCGAACGTGCGCGCGTCGCCGATCCACGTGAACACGTAGCCGGCGGTGCCTCCGAAGGCCGCGATGGCGATCGCGTAGTAGATCCCGAACCCGCTCGTGCGCTGGCCCGTGGGGAACATCTCCGCGTACGTGGCCGGGGCGTGGGAGAGGAAGCCGGCCAGCAGCCCGACCTGGACGCAGATCGCGAAGGTCAGCTGCCACATGGTGCCGCCGTCCACCAGATTGATCATGGGCAGGTAGAGAATCGCACTGCCCAGCAGGCCGATGATGATAGCCGGCCGTCGTCCGATCCGGTCCGAGACCCAGCCCCACACGGGCAGCACGAGGATCAGGAAGAGGTTGCCCAGCAGCGCGGCCTCGAAGGCCTCTCCCGGCGAGTAGCCGAACGAGGTCTGAGCGACCGAGCTCATGGTCACCGACCAGATGTAGTACGACACGGTCAGGCCCGCGGTCATCGCGATGACCCGCAGACCGGTCGGCCAGTTCTTCAACACGGCGACGAAGACGTTCTCCTCCACGATCTCCAGAGCCTGGGTGTGGGCCCGGTGGTCCTCGAAGACCTCGGACTCCTCCATGGAGCGGCGGATCCACAGGGCGATGAGTCCCAGCACGGCCCCGATCGCGAACGGCACGCGCCAGCCCCAGGCGGCCATCTGATCCTCGGTGAGCATCGCCTGCAGGCCGAGGCCGAGCCCCAGGCCCATCAGCAGGCCGAAGGTGCCGGAGACGTAGATGACGCTGGCGAACAGGCCGCGGTGCTCCCGCGGCGCGTGCTCGGCCAGATAGGTCTGGGCCGAGGGCATCTCGCCGCCGTGGGCCAGGCCCTGGATGAGGCGGGCGAGCACCAGCAGCACCGAGGCCAGCCAGCCGATCCGGTCGTAGGTGGGGCACACCGCGATCAGCAGCGAACCCGCCGAAGCCGCCAGCACGGCCAGCGTCAGCGACGGGCGGCGCCCGATCCGGTCGCCGACCCAGCCGAACACGAAACTGCCGAAGGGCCGGGCCACGAAGCCCACGGCGAAGACCGCCATGGTCTGCAGGAACGCCGACTGCGGGTTCTCGCTGTTGAACAGCTGGATGGAGAAGTACACCGCGAAGGTGGCGTAGACGTTCCAGTCGAACCATTCGACGGCATTGCCGACGCCGGTTCCGATCAGCGTCCGGGCGGCGCTCTGCCGGGGTCGCTCGGTGGTGGTGGTCATGGACGGCACCTGCTTTCTCGAGGCGGGAGGGTGTGGTGGTCGTTCAGGACGGCTCGACGAGTCGGCCGAGGGCGAGCTCGGTGAGCAGGTGGGCGGCGTCGTCGAGCACGGAGTCGTCGAAGATGGCCTGCGGGGAGTGGTTCGACGGCGCCGTCGTCGGGTCGGTGCCCTCCGGGACGGCGGAGACGAACACGAAGGCCCCGGGGATCTGCTCGAGCACGTAGGCGAAGTCCTCCGAGGCCGTCACCGGATCCGCCATGGGCGACCAGCGGCCCGGGAAGCCTCGCTGGACGACCGCCTCCACGTAGTCGACCTCGGCGGGATCGTTGAGGGTCGTGGGCGATGAGGCGGTGACCTTCAGCTCGCAGTGCGCGCCCCGAGCCTGCGCCAGGTGCGTGAACAGCCGGGCGAGCTCCCCGAGCATCTTCTGGCGCGTGGCATCCGAGAACGTGCGCATGGAGAAGGAGGCCATCGCCTGATCCGCGATCACGTTGTTCGCCTCACCGGCGCGCAGGACGCCGCAGGTGAGCACCACCGGGTCGAAGACGTCGAACTGGCGGGTGATCATGACCTGGGACTGGGTGACCATCTCGCACAGGATCGGGATGGGATCGACCGTGTGCTGCGGCGCGGAGCCGTGTCCGCCGCGCCCGATGACGCGCAGATCGAAGGTGTCCACCCCGGCCATCAGCGCACCGGCGCGGCTGCGGATCGAACCGGTGGGGTGCCCCGAGGACCAGACACGCAGGCCGTAGGCATGATCCGGGCGGCGCCCGGCCGCCTCGATCAACCCCTCCTCCAGTACCAGCCGCGCTCCCCCGTGGCCCTCCTCCCCCGCCTGCAGGAGGAAGACGACGTCCCCGTACAGCTCCTGGCGCCGGGCGCACAGCTGCCGGGCGGCCCCGACGATCGCGGCCATGTGCAGGTCGTGCCCGCAGGCGTGCATGGCCCCGTTCGACGAGGCGAAGGCCTCGCCGGTCTCCTCGACCACGGGCAGTGCGTCCATATCCGCGCGCAGAAGCGCAATCGGGCGCCTTTGATCAGCGGGGACTTCGGCGGTGCCGCGCAGGACGGCGACGAACCCCGACGCGCCGGAAGCCTCGGTGATCTCCACCGGCAGCTGCTCGAACTCCGCCAGGAGCCGGGCATGTGTGCGCGGCAGCTGCAGCCCGACCTCGGGGATCTGATGCAGCTCCCGACGCAGGGCGATCAGGTCGAGGTCCTGCGCCTGGACTGTCCGGGACATCTGGGCTCCTCCGCCTCGGGGCTCTCTCGCCCGGTGGTTCTCGGCAGGGCGCCAGGAGGCCTGCGTCCTGCCGGGACACCGATCACGATGCACCGAGCCTAATCCTCAGCCGGGTCACCGGCGGGACCCCGAACAGGGCCTGTGCTTGCGCCGCCCCAGCAGCGTCGCCAGACTCCCTGCATGAGCGCAGATGCGAAGGCCCGCCCGACGACCACCTGGATCGATGCGATGTTCATGCGCGGGGGCACCAGCAAGGGACTGTTCTTCCGCGAGCAGGATCTCCCTCCGGCGGGGCCGCAGCGCGACCGCGTCTTCACGGATGCCCTGGGCTCCCCGGATCCGTTCGGCCGGCAGCTGGACGGGATGGGCGGCGGGATCTCGTCGCTGTCCAAGGTCGTCTCCGTGGCGCCGTCGTCACGGCCGGATGCGGATGTGGACTACACCTTCGGCCAGGTGGCCGTCCGCGAGGCGGCCGTGGACTACTCGGGCAACTGCGGCAATCTCTCGGCGGCCGTCGTGCCCTTCGCGCTAATGGCCGGCATCCACGAGGTCGACGACGACGGACCCGCCAGCGTCATCGCCCACAACACCAACACCGGGAAGCTGATCGAGGTCAGGCTGGAGGTCGCCGATGGCGCCGCCGTGACCTCAGCTAACTTCGTGCTCCCGGGCGTGGCCGGATCCGGAGCACCCATCGAGCTGCGCTACCTCGACCCAAGCGGCTCGCGCACCAGCGGCGCGCTGCCCACTGGGTACCCCGTCGACACCCTCGAGGTCGGAGGGCGTTCGATCGAGGTCTCGCTCGTGGATGTCGCCACGCCCATGGTGTTCGTGGCAGCCACCGATCTGGGCCTCACGGGCGCCGAGCTGCCCGACGCGCTCGATGCCGAGGCGGAGCTCGCAGCCCTGCTGGAGCGGATCCGACGGACAGGTGCGGTGGCCATGGGACTGTGCGAGACGCCGGCGGACGCCCCGCAGTCCGTTCCCAAGATCGCGATGGTCGCACCGCCAGCAGACTCGACCCTTCTCGACGGCACCGATGTGCCCGCCGCTGACTGCGACGTCCTGATCCGCGCCGTGTCCATGGGGCTGAGCCACCGCGCGATCCCCGGCACCTCCGCGCTGTGCGCAGCGGCAGCCGCGAACATCGAGGGCACCGTGGTGCAGCGCTGTTCCACGAGCTCGGGCTCGGAGCTGCGGATCGCGACGCCGTCGGGCGTGGTCGCCTCCGCGGCCGACGTGAGCGCGGAGGACGGTGCGCTCAAGGTCACTGCGGCGTCGCTGTTCCGCACGGCCCGGCCGCTGATGCGCGGACAGGTGGCGCTGCCGCAGTAATGCGGAGAGGCCCGGATCCGCATTGTGCTGCGGATCCGGGCCTCGTCGTCGACCGATTTCAGTCAATCTCAGGCGTCGTCCGTGTCGTCTTTCACCTGGTCGGAATCGAACGTCGCCGCTGCCGCTACGGCGTCTTGAACGACGTCGGCCCCGGAGCTCTCCCGTTGCACCGGCGTCCCCATGGCTTCCTCGATCAGTCGGATGAGGAACTCGCGACGGTGCTCGAAGTGGCTCGCAAAGTCGTCTCGCCGCATGGCCTCCGCATCGAGACCGTGCGACCGCAGCAGATCATCGACCTCTGCCGAGGACAGTTGCGACTCCCGCTCCACACGTCGGAGGTACTGCGACGGAGCGACACCGCCGATCGCCCGGTTAGTGCGTGCCGCCAGGGGTGTCTTATTGATGATGCTGTCGTACTGGCTGCCCCGGATGTCATTCTTCTCCGACCAGGCCTTGGGGAAGACATGGTGGATGTCGGTCGCCAGATCCTTGTGTGTCTGCAGGTCGAAGCGATGGTTGGCAATCCAGTCACGTGCGCCCTTCGCCACCTGCAGCGCGTAGATCCCCTTGTACGCGGCGGAAATCCGGGACCTCAGCGTGTACAGACGCCATTCGTTGAACGACGCGTCCGCGACGGTCAGGGGCAGGTCTTGGGACTCTCCGATTGCCCAAGCCGGTACCTGCTCCACGTCTCGCGCGAACCGGGTCTCTGTTGAGGAACCGTAGAGCTCGCCCAGCACTCCGGACCAGTACCAACGCCGGAGCCGAGCCTGCACTCCGTGATTGTCGGCGTTCGAGCCGAGGAGCACTCGGATCACAGCAAGCGGGACGAGCTGGGTCGCATACGGCAGGAAGCGCGTGTCGAAGATGCACTGATCGACGACGAATCGCGCAGCCCACAGAAAACCGTCGCGCAGCTGATCCCGCCACGACAGATACGACGCCAATTCGAGCTTCAGGAGGTCCTCGCGCTTGGCGGACACGGCCGGTGGGCGCTGGGTCCTGCTCTCCCGGTTGCGCCGGAGAGTCTCGAGCAGGCTGATTCCCTGGATGAATTCAACGTTACGGGTGTCAGCCAGAACGGGGTACACCGCGAAATCAGCTTCGATCTCGGCCCAGTCGTCCTTCAGCCTGAAGTCGCTGCCGTGCTTTTCGAAGTATTGCGCGTCACCTGCGAAGCTGGAGGTGAGCAGCTCGAATACCGTCAGCGGCACCCCGCCGGTGTTCACCTTTTCGAAGACCGTCGCCACAGCCGCCTTGCTGGTCTTGCGGTCCAAGGAGATGGCCGGGATCCGGTAGGCCGAGGTCGGCTGCACGATGTCGTTGATGAATCGGTCGCCCAGATCTCGATCGTCCATCCGGCTGACGAGACGGTAGAGAGCAAAGCTGTCCAGGAAGAGACTGACCGGCACGATTCCCGCCCTGACCTGATTGTCGGCATCCGACAGGTCCCGGACGATGTCCCGTCCGAAATTGGAGCGCTCGATGCCGTCGGCAGGAAGCGACAGGACCGCGTCATCAAGACGGTCATCCCCTTCTGCTGCCACCCGGACGTCGACGAAGTATCGACGGTCCAGGAGCTTCCCGCGCGAGTCCCTGGTCGCCACGACTCCGTTTCCGCTGAAGGCCTGGGTCAATGAGGTGAGTCGCTGCTGCCCGTCCAGCAGAAGCCAATCGGGCGCGGTCCCCTCAGGAGCTCCCGAGCCGGAGATCGCCTTGGGCTTGAATCGCACGTGCTCGTTGCCGGTCTGCAAGAGCATGACGATGCCCATCGGGTGGCCCCGTAGGACGGTGACGATGAGCTGGCGAACGCGCTCGTCGTCCCACTTGTACTCCCTCTGGAAATCCGGAAGCTGCAGCTTTCCCTGGCGGGCCCATGAAACGTATTCAGCGAGCTGGAACTGCGGGGTCTCGAAGGACAAATTGAACCTCGTCTCGGTATGGGGCCATGGTTCGGCTGCAAGTGACCGACTTCGAACTCATCATGCCCCACAGCAGGAGACCGGCTGCGTCAGCTGCGTCATCGTCGCTTCATCCGGGAGCTGCATCAAGAAGGGCCCGGCACCGCAGAATCCTGCGGTACCGGGCCCTGGGTCGCCTCGTTGGACGACAAGAGGATCAGCCGATCAGAAGTCCCAGTCCTCGTCCTCCGTGTTCACGGCCTTGCCGATCACGTAGGAGGACCCGGAACCGGAGAAGAAGTCGTGGTTCTCGTCGGCGTTCGGGGACAACGCGGAGAGGATCGCCGGGGAGACGTCGGTCATCTCCTTGGGGAACAGGGCCTCGTAGCCGAGGTTGTTCAGCGCCTTGTTGGCGTTATAGTGCAGGAACTTCTTGACCTCCTCGGTCCACCCCACCGCGTCGTAGAGCGACTCGGTGTAGGCGATCTCGTTCTCGTAGAGCTCGTCGAGCAGGTCGTACGTGAAGTCCTTGAGCTCGGCCTGGCGCTCAGGGCTCTCCTGCTCCATGGCGCGCTGGTACTTGTAGCCGATGTAGTAGCCGTGCACGGCCTCGTCGCGGATGATCAGGCGGATCAGATCCGCCGTGTTCGTCAGCTTGGCGTGCGAGGAGAAGTGCATTGGCAGGTAGAAACCCGAGTAGAACAGGAAGGACTCCAGCAGCGTGGAGGCCACCTTCTTCTTCTGCGGATCATCGCCCACATAGCGGTCCAGGACGATGTCGGCCTTGCGCTGCAGGAACTCGTTCTCCTCGGACCACCGGAAGGCGTCGTCGATCGTCTTGGTCGAGGCCAGCGTGGAGAAGATCGACGAATACGACTTGGCGTGCACCGACTCCATGAACGCGATGTTCGTGTAGACGGCCTCCTCGTGCAGCGTCACCGCATCCGGCAGCAGCGACACGGCGCCCACGGTGCCCTGGATGGTGTCCAGCAGGGTCAGCCCGGTGAAGACCTTCATGGTGAGGTCCTGCTCCTGCGGGGTGAGCGTGTTCCACGACTGGACGTCGTTGGACAGCGGCACCTTCTCGGGCAGCCAGAAGTTGGCGGTGAGCCGGTCCCAGACCTCGTCGTCCTTGGGATCCTGGACGCGGTTCCAGTTGATGGCCTTGGCGTGGTGGCGGGTGAGCTCCACCTTCTCGCTCATCATCTCGGCGAGTCTCCTCTCAAGTCTGTTCGGCGTGCGTCGTGCGCTGGATCCCGGCGGATCACAGCATGCAGGAGACGCAGCCCTCGATCTCGGTGCCCTCGAGGGCGAGCTGGCGGATGCGCGAGTAGTACATCGTCTTGATGCCCTTGCGCCACGCGTAGATCTGCGCCTTGTTGACCTCGCGCGTGGTGGCGGTGTCCTTGAAGAACAGCGTCAGCGACAGGCCCTGGTCCACGTGCTGGGAGGCCGCGGCGTAGGTGTCGATGATCTTCTCGTAGCCGATCTCGTACGCGTCCTGGAAGTACTCCAGGTTGTCCTGATCCATGTGGGGCGCCGGGTAGTAGACGCGGCCCAGCTTGCCCTCCTTGCGGATCTCGATCGGCGCGGCGATCGGGTGGATCGACGCCGTCGAGTGGTTGATGTACGAGATCGAGCCGGTGGGCGGGACGGCCTGCAGGTTCTGGTTGAACATGCCGTGCTCGGCCACCTGGGCCTTCAGCTCGCGCCAGTCGTCCTGCGTGGGGATGTGGATCTCCGACTGGGCGAACAGCTCGCGCACGCGCTGGGTGGCCGGCAGCCACTCCTGCTCCGTGTACTTGTCGAAGTACGAGCCGTTCGCGTAGTCCGAGTTCTCGAAGTTCACGAACGTGGAGCCGCGCTCCTTGGCCAGCAGCATCGAGGCCCGCACGGCGTGGTAGGTCACCGTGTAGAAGTAGATGTTCGTGAAGTCGACACCCTCCTCCGAGCCGTAGTGGATGCGCTCGCGCCCCAGGTAGCCGTGGAGGTTCATCTGCCCCAGCCCGACGGCGTGGGACATCTCATTGCCGCGACGGATGGAGGGCACCGAGTCGATCTGCGAGAGCTCGGAGACGCTGGTGAGTCCGCGGATGGCGGTCTCGATGGTCTGCCCGAAGTCCGGGGAGTCCATGGTCAGCGCGATGTTCAGCGAACCCAGGTTGCAGGAGATGTCCTTGCCCACAGTCTCGTAGGTGAGGTCGTCGTGGTACGTCGAGGGCTCTGAGACCTGCAGGATCTCGGAGCACAGGTTGGACATGATGATCTTGCCCTCGATGGGGTTGGCCTTGTTGACCGTGTCCTCGAACATCACGTACGGGTAGCCCGACTCGAACTGGACCTCCGCCAGGGTCTGGAAGAAGTCGCGCGCCTTGATCTTGGTCTTGGTGATCCGGGCGTCGTCGACCATCTCGTGGTACTTCTCGGTGACGTTCACATCCGAGAACGGCATGCCGTAGACGCGCTCGACGTCGTAGGGCGAGAACAGGTACATGTCCTGGTTGTTCTTGGCCAGCTCGAAGGTGATGTCCGGGATGACGACGCCCAGCGACAGGGTCTTGATGCGGATCTTCTCGTCCGCGTTCTCGCGCTTGGTGTCCAGGAACTTGTTGATGTCCGGGTGGTGCGCGTGAAGGTAGACCGCACCGGCGCCCTGGCGAGCCCCGAGCTGATTGGCGTAGGAGAACGAGTCCTCCAGCAGCTTCATGACGGGGATGATGCCCGAGGACTGGTTCTGGATCTTCTTGATCGGGGCACCGGACTCGCGGATGTTGGTCAGCGCGAACGCCACGCCGCCGCCGCGCTTGGACAGCTGCAGGGCGGAGTTGATCGAACGGCCGATCGACTCCATGTTGTCCTCGATGCGCAGCAGGAAGCACGAGACCATCTCGCCGCGCTGCTTCTTGCCCGCGTTCAAGAACGTGGGGGTCGCCGGCTGGAAGCGCCCGGAGATGATCTCCTCGACCAGGTGCTCGGCCAGCTCGCGGTCGCCGTCGGCCAGGTAGAGGGCGACCATGACCACGCGGTCCTCGAAGCGCTCGAGGTAGCGCTGGCCGTCGAAGGTCTTGAGCGTGTACGAGGTGTAGTACTTGAACGCGCCCAGGAACGTCTTGAAGCGGAACTTGTGCCCGTAGGCGAGCTTGGACAGCTTCTTCACGAACTCGAAGTCGTACTTCTCCAGGACCTCGGGCTCGTAGTACTGGTGCTCCACCAGGTAGTCGAGCTTCTCCTTCAGGTCGTGGAAGAAGACGGTGTTCTCGTTGACGTGCTGCAGGAAGTACTGGCGCACGGCGTGGCGGTCGGCGTCGAACTGGATGTGGCCGTCGGCGTCGTACAGGTTCAGCACGGCGTTGAGCTCGTGGTAGCCCATGCCGCGGAACTTCTCGGGGACCTTGGGATCTTCGTGGCCCCAGCCGGAGACGCCGGCGTGGGAGGTATGGGTGGTCACTGCCACAGCTTCATCAGTCCTTCGTTCACATTGGCGACGTCCTGCTCGGTGCCCATCAGCTCGAATCGGTAGAGCAGGGGGGCATCGCACTTGACGGCGATCTTCTGGGCGGCGAGGCAGAAATGCTCGCCGAAGTTGGTGTTTCCGGCCCCCAGGACCCCGCGCAGCTGACGGCGGTTCTCCTCGAGGTTGAGGAACTTCACGACCTGTGGAGGCACGGCCCCCGAGCCGCCGGGGCGACCGTAGGTGGGCACGGCCAGCACGTAGGGCTCCCGGACGACCGGGGCCTCCTCATGGGTGCGCAGCGGCAGGCGCAGCGAGCGGGCGCTGAGCTTCTCGACGAACTTGTGCGTGTTGCCCGAGATCGACGAGAAGTAGACGACGAGGGGGTCGCCCGAGCCCGACGACGTGCGATCGGTGGTCTCGGCGGCGGGCCGGTCGCGCTCAGCGGCCGCGCGGCGCAGATCAGCGATGAGTGCGGACAAGGCAGTCACTCACTTCTCAAGCGGTACGACGGGTCCCGGACGAACCGGGGTGCGGGGACGACCATGGTGCTCGACGGCCGGACCGGGCGCCGGTCCCCTCTCAGGAGACGGGCGCCGCACAGTCCGGCCGTCGTGGTCGGAGAGCTTCAGGCGGAGACGCGCACCGCGAGCTTGGAGATCATGTCCGGACGGTAGCCGGACCAGTGGTCCTCGCCGGTCTCCACGACCGGGACCTGCTGGTAGCCCAGGCTCATGACGTGCTCGTAGGCGGCCTGGTCCTCGGTCACATCGACGACGCTGTAGTCGATGCCCTTCTTGGCGAGCGCACGGTAGGTGGCGTTGCACTGGACGCAGGAGGGCTTGCTGTAGACGGTCACTGACATGTCGGTGATCCCTTCCTGTTCATGGGGGTGAGTGGCGTGGTGAGAAGAGCCGCTCCGAGGCCTCCGGAAGGTGTCCGGTGCTCGGTGCAGGACCGCCGTTTCGGGGGCTCCGATTGGTCCGTGGCATCCGGGCCGCTCTGTTTCCTGCGCTGAGCCTCGATACTACATCTAGTGCCCACCCCGTGGGGAAAGCACAAGATGATGTAGGACGGTCAGATTCGTCACCATCGACGCTCCTCCCCAGCCTGTCCACAGGTCAGGGCTGCGCCGGCCGCGCGGACCGCCGCGCGGACACGCGGTTCGAACATGGCGAAGGGGGCGTCATCCACACCTGGGGACGCCCCCTTCGGACAGCCTGTGCACCGGCGAAAGTTCTCGGCGCACGGCGTGTCATGACGTCATGGGACCTGTTCACCGCCGTCCTGATCGGCCCCTTCCGCCAGCTCCGCCCCGATCTCCCGGCCGATCTCGACCAGCAGCGTCCGGGACAGATCGGTGTCCCGCGCGCAGTCGGCCTGCGTGCGCTCACTCAGCGAGCGGATGCGGGCGATGCCTGCCCCCGGGGCGGCCTCCGCGCCCAGGGCGTTGTGCCCCACGACGGCCTCCACGCGTGCCGGGGCGGCTCGACGGGCGACGACGGCCGGCAGCTTGCCAGACAGGGTCTGGCTGTCGATCCGCCCCTCGCCGGTGATCACCAAGTCACAGCTGGCCGCGGCGCGGTCGAAGCCCAGCAGGTCCAAGAAGTGATCCGCGCCGGAGGCGATCCGGGCACCGAGCAGCATGGCCGCGAATCCGAGCCCGCCGGCGGCACCCGCAGCCGGGCGCTCGGCCAGCTCAGCGGCATCGGGGCGAATCTCTGCCAGCTGCCGGACCAGGTGCTGCAGGCCGGACTCGAGCTGCTGGACCTCGCGCGCATCCGCGCCCTTCTGCGGCGCGTAGACCGCGGCGGCGCCGTCGGAGCCGAGCAGGGGGTTCTGGACATCGCTGGCGGCCACGACCTCGACGCCCGTGAGATCGACGGCCTGCGTCGGATCGACCGTACGGATCTCCGACAGCCCCCGGCCGCTGGGGTCCACGGGGACGCCATCGGCGTCCAGGAATCGCCACCCCAGTGCGGTGAGCATGCCGATGCCGCCGTCGGTGGAGGCGCTTCCGCCCAGGGCCAGAACGATGCGCTCGGCGCCGAGCTCGAGCGCTGCGCGCACCGCCTCCCCCAGGCCGCGGCTGGTCGCCGCACCGGCATCGCGGCGGTCGTCGGGAATCATCTGCAGCCCGCTCGTGGTGGCCGCCTCCACGATCGCGGTGGCCTCCCGCAGAGCGATGGCGGTGACGGCCGGTTCCCCGAGCGGGCCCGTCACAGGCGCCTCATGCGCGGCGAAGCCCGCCGAGAGTCCTGCCTCCACGCTGCCGTCGCCGCCGTCGGCCAAAGGCAGCTCGCGCACCTGCGCCTGCGGCACGGCGGCCCGGATCCCCTCGGCCAGCGCAGCGGCCACCTCGCGGGCGGTCAGGCTGCCCTTGAACTTGTCCGGAGCGATGAGCACGTTCGGCGACGGCATGAGGGGACCTCGGTTCTCGGTGGTGGGGTCGGCGGCAGATCCGGTGGGTGCGGCTCAGACCGTCTCGTAGGCGGCGTCGGCCTCGGGCTTGGGCTGCACCCTGGCCAGTGCCTCGATGATCGCCTGCGTGAGCTCGTCCGTCGAGCTCGTGCCGCCGATGTCGCGGGTCAGGTGGCCAGCCCCTCCGTCGTGGCCTCGATCGCGGCCTCCAGGCGGCGCGCCTGATCGGAGAGGCCGAACTGGTCGAGCATCAGCGCCGCGGAGGCGATCGCGCCGATCGGATTGGAGATCTCCTGCCCAGCGATATCCGGAGCGGAGCCGTGGACCGGCTCGAACATCGACGGGAAGCGCCGCTCCGGGTTGAGGTTGGCACTGGCGGCCAGGCCGAGACTTCCCGCGAGCGCCGAGCCCAGGTCCGAGAGGATGTCGGCGTTGAGGTTCGAGGCCACCACGACCGAGAGGTCATGCGGGTGCAGGATGAACTTGGCGCTCATGGCATCCACCAGCACCGACTCGTTCGCCACGTCCGGGTACTCGGCGGCCACGCGCTGGAAGACCTCGTCCCACAGGACCATGCCGTACTGCTGGGCATTCGACTTGGTCACCGAGGAGACCTTATCTGCTGACCTCCGTGCTGCTGGGCGTGATCGTGCTGTGGATCTGCGAGCCGGTGCCCATCCCCGTGGGCGGCCTGATCGGCGTCGGCGCGATCGTCGTGCTGGGCGTGGCCCCGGCCGGCTCCCCGCCCAACCTGATCGGCCGCGGCCTGATCGAGGAGGCCATGGGCACCCGGATCTCGTTCGCGCAGTGGATGGTCATGGCCTTCCCGATCTGCCTGGGGATGCTCATCGTTCTCGCCGCGACCATGTTCCTGCTCAACCGGCCCGAGGTCCGTCGCCTGGACGGCGTGGAGGACTACGTCCGCGAGCAGCGCGAAGCCCAGGGCCCCATGGATCGCGCGGCCAAGAACACGATCATCGCCTTCGGCGTGACCATCACCCTGTGGCTCCTGCCGGCCGTGGTCAGCCTGTTCGCGGGCACCGACTCCGAGCTCTACATCTTCATGGACGACCGCCTGGACGAGGGCATCGCGGCGGTGCTCGGCGCCTCCCTGCTGTTCATCCTGCCCAAGGACTGGGCCACGCGGGAGCCCACCCTCACCTGGTCCGAGGCCGCCAAGATCGACTGGGGCACGATCCTGCTCTTCGGCACGGGCATCATCTTCGGCTCCATGCTGGCCGACACCGGCCTGGCCGAGACCATCGGCACCGGCGCCTCCGAGAACCTGGGGGTCACGCGCCTGGCCGCGATCACGGTGTTCTCCGCAGTGCTGGCCGTGCTGATCTCGGAGACGACCTCCAACACGGCCGCCGCCGCGGTGATCGTCCCGATCGTCATCCCCCTGTGCCAGGCCATGGAGGTCGATCCGCTGGTGCCCGCCGTGGCGGCCACGTTCGCGGCGTCGTTCGGGTTCATGCTGCCGGTCTCCACGCCGCAGAACGCGATCGTCTACGGCACCGGCGCAGTGCCCATGGTGCGGATGATCCGCACGGGCGCGGTGTTCGATGTCCTGGGCATCATCCTCGTCGTGACCATGGTGCCGGTGATGGTGGGGGTGGTCGGGCTCTCCGGCTGAGGCCCCCGGTCTGGTCCGCCGAGGGCGCGGCCCCCGAAGCCCTCCAGGCTTCGGGGGCCGTGCTCCTGCGGGGGCCGTCGTGGACGGCGGAAGGCTCAGTCCCGCGTGCGCCCCCGCCGACGGCGGCGCAGACGGTGCACCAGCTCGGACGGCGTGGGCACGGACATGAGTTGTCGCGCTGCCCAGGCCCGCGCGCCGCTGTACGGCGGGAAGGTGACGCTGAGGGTCTCCGGGCTCAGGGGCTTGGCCAGCAACGAGCGGTGGTGGCTGAACGTGTCGAAGCTCGCCTGCCCGTGATAGGCGCCCATGCCGGAATCGCCCACGCCGCCGAAGGGCAGCTGCGGGTGGATGAGATGGACCATGGGGGCCTCGAAGGTCATGCCGCCTGACGACGTCCGGTCACTGAAGTCGGCGGGCACCTGCTCGTCGCGGCTCATGACGTAGAGCGCCAACGGCTTTTCCCCGGCCCGCACGAAGTCGATCGCCTGGTAGTGGTCCTCCACCGCCACGAGCGGCAGGACCGGCCCGAAGATCTCCTGCTCCATGAGCGGTCCGTCCGGTGCGCTGCGCACGATCGTGGGCTCCAGATACCGGTCCTCGAGGTCGTGGCGCCCGCCAGCCAGGACGTCCGCTTCCGGCACCCGCTCGAGCAGCTGCGTCAGCCGCTGCAGGTGCCGTGAGCTCACGATCCGTCCGTACGACGGGCTGGACTGCGGATCCTCGCCGTAGAACTCGCGGATAGCCTCCGTGACCAGCGGCATGAGCTGCTCCAGCACGCCGGCCGGGCCCATGACGTAGTCCGGTGCCACGCAGGTCTGCCCGGCATTGACCAGCTTGGCCCAGGCCAGGCGCCGGGCGGCTGCGGCCAGATCGACGGTGTCGTCGATCCACACCGGCGACTTGCCGCCGAGCTCCAGCGTCACGGGCGTGAGGTGCTCGGCCGCAGCCCGCATGACCACGCGCCCCACAGCGGAGTTGCCGGTGAAGAAGAGGTGATCGAAGCGGTGCTGCAGCAGCCGCGTGGTCTCGGGGACTCCGCCTTGGACCACGCCCACGCAGTCGGGCAGCTCCTGCTCCAGGGCCTCGCTCAGCGCCTGGGACACGTGCGGGGTGTGCTCGGAGGGCTTGACCACCGCGGTGTTCCCGGCCGCGAGCGCGCCCACCAGCGGAGACAGCAGCAGCTGCACCGGGTAGTTCCACGGAGCGATGATCAGCACGGTGCCCAGGGGCTGCGCCTGGACCCAGCCGCTGGAGGGACTCAGCACCGCAGCCGATCCCACGGACCGCGGCGCCATCCACGAGGCCAGGCTGCGGCGGACGTGGCGCAGCTCGGTGAGCGTCACGCCGATCTCGGTGAGCTCGGACTCGGTCTGCGACTTGCCCAGGTCCTGGGCAAGTGCTGCCTGCAGCGCCTCACGGTGCCCGGTCAGCACTCGCTCGAGGCGGTTCAGGCGGTCCAGACGCACATGGAGCGGCACCGGGGCGCTGAATGCCGCCTGAGTGCGCTCCACGAGGCGATCGATCTGCCGGGCGCTGTCTGCGGGCAGATTTTCGACCGCGCTGAGCTGCGGCTCGCGCCGCCGGAACGACGGGGCCGTGGGCAGGGACTCGGACTGGGTGCCTCGCTCGGTCATGGGTCCACGGTAGAGGCCCTCCCCGACAGCACAGCGTCCTGCCTCAGAGCAGCCCGTGCTCCTCGAGCTGCTCCGAGATCGAGGCACCGTCGTTCGCGCGGATCAGGGGGATCCCCTCCGGCAGCTCGGGGCCGTCGGCGGTGAGCAGGCGACCGGAGGCCAGCACGGCCTCGGTGGGCGAGAGCGTGCGGATCACGACGGCGGCCACGTTCTGCGGGTAGCGCTGCGCGAAGCCCCCGTAGATCTGCGGGTCGTGCTGGCCGTCGTCGCCGATGAGGATCCACTTCATGTGCGGGAACTCGCGGGCCAGCTGCTCGAGGTTCTCGACCTTGTGCCGGGGCCCCGAGCGGAACCAGCGATCCGTGGTGGGGCCCCAGTCGGTGAGCAGCAGCGGTCCGGGCGGGTAGGCGTTGCGGCTCAGGAAGCGGCGCAGCGTGGGCGCCACGTTCCAGGCCCCGGTCGAGAGGTAGATGAAGGGCAGGCCGCGGTGGCGGCGGCGCAGGCGCTCCAGCAGCACCGGCATGCCGGGGGTGGCGTCGCGGGCGTGCTCGTTGAGCACGAAAGAGTTCCAGGCCGCCAGCATGGGACGCGGCAGCGAGGTGACCATGACGGTGTCGTCGACGTCGGAGACCACGCCGATGCGCTGGGAGTCGTCGACCACCCAGATCCGGGAGGTGGCCCAGGCCGAGCCGGCGGTGCGCAGCCGAGCGGTGTGCACGCCGGGCTCCAGGCTGATCTCCACGTCGGCATCGATCACCCCGCCCTTGTCCGCCACCAGCCGGAACTGCACGCCCTCGATCTCGACATCCACGTGGGCGAAGCCGATGGGGATCGAGGTGAAGGAGCGCCAGCCGCGGATCGAGGTCTCGTCCTCGGCGGTGGGGTCCTCCGGCCCGTGCGTCTTGTAAAGGGCACGGCCCAGGATGCGCACGTGGTCGGTGGTTCCGTAGCAGTCGAAGGCGACCATGACGGGTCGATCCCCGCGCCGCTCCGCACTGCGCTGCCGGAACTGGGTGAAGCCCTGCTCGATCCGGTACCCGAAGTTCAGGGCATCCTGCGTGACCTGATCCATGGTCTGGAGCAGATCGGTGGCCAGGTCGACGGGCTGCTGGTCCTGTTCCGGACGGGTCTGCGACATGGCGCTCAGTCTGGCACAGCCCTCCAGACCCACCACGCACGACGACAGCCCAGCCGTCGTCGTGCCGCAGCCGTCGGCTGCGCGGACTGTGATGCGGCGCCCGCTCCACGGCGGCGCCTGGAGGACGCGTCCAGCCTGATGCGGTGCAATGGGGGCATGTCGAGCGATCCGAACCCCCGCACCACCGGTCCGAGCACCGCCCCCGCCGCGCCTTCGCCGCAGGCGGACCCCGTCACGCCGCACCGGCTCTTCCGCGTCCTGGCGCTGGCCGAGGCGGTGACCTGGACGCTGCTGATCCTGGGGATGATCGGCAAGTACGTGCTGCACCTGGGCGACTGGCCGGTCTCCGTGGGCGGCGGCATCCACGGCTTCGTGTTCCTGAGCTACTGCGCGGTCACGGTGCTCGTGTGGATCGACGCCCGCTGGTCCGTGGCCGACGGCCTGCTCGCCCTGTTCAGCTCCGTGATCCCCTACGCCACGATCCCGGTGGAGCGCCGGGCCCTGCGCCGCGGCCTTCTGCCCCACAGCTGGCGCCTGCGCGGCGACGACGAGGCACCTCGAGGCCCGCTCGAGAAGCTGCTGGCCGCCCTGCTGCTGCATCCGGTGGTCTCGACGGTCGTGATCATCGTCGTGGTGGTGGCTCTCTACCTGACCCTGCTGGCCATGGGTCCGCCCGTGGAGGTCTCCCCGGAGTGATCCGATCCAGCGCAGCAGAGGCGCCCGACCCTCACCGGCCGGGCGCCCCTTCGCGTGACGGCAACTTGCCCTTCCCTACGGAGTGATCTGTTTCACAGCTGGCTATCGTCGAGGCATGACCAAGACGAAGCCCATGGACAAGTCCCTGTACGAGGCGGAGCTGCTGCGACTGCAGGCCGAGCTCGTGGAGATGCAGCAGTGGGTGAAGTCGACCGGCAATCGCGTCGTGATCGTCTTCGAGGGCCGTGATGCGGCGGGCAAAGGCGGGGCGATCAAGCGCCTGACCGAGTACCTCAATCCCCGCACCGCCCGTATCGTGGCGCTGCCGGCGCCGACCGAGCGGCAGAAGACGCAATGGTACTTCCAGCGCTATATCGAGCATCTGCCGGCCGCGGGCGAGATCGTGATCTTCGACCGCTCCTGGTACAACCGCGCCGGGGTCGAGCGGGTCATGGGCTTCTGCACCCCGGAGGAGCATCAGCGCTTCCTGCGCCAGTGCCCGATCTTCGAGCAGATGCTGATCGAGGACGGCATCATCCTGCGCAAGTACTGGTTCTCGGTCTCCGGCAAGGAGCAGGAGAAGCGCTTCCAGTCCCGGCTCTCCGATCCCATGCGCCACTGGAAGCTCTCGCCCATGGACCTCGAGTCGCTGACCCGCTGGGAGGACTACTCACGGGCCCGCGACGAGATGCTCGTGCACACCGATCTCCCCTATTCGCGGTGGAACATCGTGGAGGCCGAGGACAAGCGGCGGGCGCGGATCAACATGATCGCCGACCTGCTGCACACCATCCAGTGGGAGCACATCGAGCGCCCGGAGCTGGAGCTGCCCAAGCGCCCGCCGTCCTCGGGCTATCAGCGCCCGCCGCGCGAGCTGCAGCGCGCCGTCCCGGACCACTCCGCCGAGGTGGAGGCCAAGGCCGAGAAGCAGCCCTCCCGGAAGAAGAAGCGCGGGGCCAAGAAGGGCTGAGCCTCGTCGGACAGGCGGGCGTTCAGTCGGCGACGGCGGTGCGCACCACCATCTTGCCGACGTTGCGGCCCTGCATCATGCCCAGGAAGGCGTCGAAGGCCTGGTCGATCCCGTCCTCGACAGTCTCATCGGCCACGATCTCCCCTGCCGCGAGCCAGGGACCCATCTCGGCCAGGAAGTCGCCCATGGCCTCGGTGTGGAAGCTCTGGACGAACCCCTGCAGCATCAGCCGCTTGGTGACCATCATCCCCATGTTGCGCGGACCCGGGGCGGGCTGGTCGTCGTTGTACTGGCTGATCGCACCGCACAGGGCGGCGCGGCCGTCGTCGTTGAAGTGCTGGATCGCAGCCTCCAGGTGATCGCCGCCGACGTTGTCGAAGTAGACGTCGATGCCGTTCGGAGCGGCCTCCCCGAGCTGGCCCATGACGTCGCCGCGCTTGTAGTCCAGGCAGGCGTCGAAGCCGTAGCGCTCGGTCACGATGCGGTTCTTCTCAGGACCGCCCGCCGAGCCGATGACGCGGGCGGCGCCCTTGAGCCGGGCGATCTGCCCCACGGCCGAGCCGACGGTGCCGGCGGCACCCGAGACGAACACCGTGTCGCCCTCCTGCATGGACGCGATCCGCGTCAGACCCAGCCACGCCGTGAAGCCGGGCATCCCGGCGATCCCCAGGAACTTCGAGGCGGCCAGCGGGCCCTCGGTGTCGCGCAGGTCGGGCAGCTTCTGGGTCTTGGCCGCCGGCAGCTGGGCGACGTCGCGCCAGCCCTGTCCGTGCAGCACGCGGGTGCCCTCGGGGACATCCTCCGAGCGGGAAGCGACGACGACTCCCACCGCCGCGCCGTCCATCGGCTCGCCGAGCTCGAAGGGCGGGACGTAGGAGGGGCCATCGTTCATGCGCCCGCGCATGTAAGGATCCACGGAGATGGCCTCGTTGACCACGCGGATCTCGCCGTCGGACAGCTCCGGCAGCTCCACGGTCTCTTGGCGGACGTCGTCCTCGGTGGGCCAGCCGCTGGGTCGAGCGGCCAGCACCCAACGGGTGCTGCGGGCGGAGGCGGCAAGATCGTTCACAGTGGGAATGCTCATGGACACCACTGTCCGCCTGCCGGCCCCGGTGCGTCCACCGCAGCGCTCAGCCCATAGCGGAATCCGCTGTCAGCGACGGATCGGGAAGACGGTACGGGGGCGCTGCAGCTGCCACGGATCCTCCAGAGCATCACGCTGGAGGATCCCCAGCCACTCGACCTCGCGGCGGATGCCGTCGTCGCCGTGCTCCCCGGCGCCGAGTCGACCCCGCAGCACCGGCTCGCGCAGACCCTCCTGCGCCTCATCGCGCTCGGGCTCGAAGGCAGTGCCCTCGGCCGAGGCCGATGACAGCGGGACGAGAACCTCCTCACCGGGCTGGGCCTCGGTGCGCAGCCGCTCCAGCTGCCCCGGACGGCGTCGCCGCTGAGCGGCGGTCTCCCCGGGCAAGGGCTCGGCGGGCAGCAGCAGGGCGTCATCGTGCAGCACGGGTCCGACCAAGACCCATGCGCGCTTGCCGGGGCCGGGTTCAGCGGGCTTGACGTGCGGGCTGGCTGGGCTCGGCCAGACCGCCTCCAGGCCCGTGGGGGTCTCGGGCCACAGCGGGCGATAGTGCTGTTCGTCCTTGGCGATCAGCGACGAGCGATGCGCCGCATGGAACTGCGGATCCCCCACCCACGGCGGCAGTGCCGCCGCACCGCGGGCCGCCTCCGGCGCGAACTCGGTGATCTTCCAGCGTGTGGAATCCCGCCCGCCGCGGGCCTCCCACTCCTCGACCATCGCCAGCCCGTAGGACACCAGCCCGGGCACGTGCCCCGACCACATCAGCACGGCAGGGTGCGTGCCCCAGCCGTAGTCGGGCAGGCACAGCGCACGCAGGATCTGCAGCGTCTCGACGCGCTGCTTGCCCAGGCGGCGACGGTCCAGGGCGCGGGCGGAATCAGCCGGGCTCGGCAGCGGGAGGAAGGTCTGCACAGCGGCTCAGCCTACCGGCGGGAGACGGCGAGACAGCCCGACTGGCCCCGACGGCCGCGGCTCCGACATGCTGAGCCCATGATCGCCGCCACCCCTGAAGACCGGTCCTCGTGAGCGCGCCGTCGCCCTCTCGGTCGACCGGCCCCGGGGCCGCGATGGTCCTCTCCGCCTGTCTGTCGATCCAGGTCGGCGCGGCAGCCGCCATCCAGCTGCTCTTCGCCCTGGCGGCCGCGCTGCTGTCCTCGGTGCTCCCGTACTCGCTGGAGATCGCTGCGCTGCGCCGCCTGCCCAGCGACGTCTTCTCCGTGCTGCTGAGCCTGGAGCCCGCGATCGCGGCGGTGGTCGGCTGGGTCCTGCTCGGCCAGGGTGCTGGAGTGCTGAGCATCGCGGCGGTGAGCCTGGTGGTCCTGGCCAGCATGGGCGTCACCCTGGGCCAGGGGCGCCCGCGCGCCGACCCCGAGCCCTCAGCCGCCTGAGGCACCGGTCACGGAGGATCCGCACCGCGTCACACACGAGTGAGGCAGCCCACCCTGCCGCCGGGAGATCTATGCTTACGCAACCATCCCCGACGACAGGATCCCCCGATGGCACTCTTCGCCTCCAACGGCACCCTCAGCAAGGACCTCCCCGCGCCTCTGGATCGCGCCCGCGAGGCGATCGAGTCCACGGCCCGCTCGGAGGGCCATCACATCGCCGCCGTCAGCAGCGATCGACTGCTCTTCGACATCACCACCAAGCGCACAGCCCTGAGCTGGGGCGCCCATCTGGCGATCACCCTGGAGGAGGCCGGCGGCGGAACCCGGATGACCGTCGACTACGACAACAGCCCGGGCTCCCCCAAGGCGCTGATGGACAAGAAGAAGAACACCAAGTCCGCCCAGACCTTCGCCGATCAGGTCGAAGCCGCGCTCTGAGCCGGGATCGCCACGTTCTGGCAGCGCTCACGGCGACGACGAGGGGGTGG
>NZ_JALXVH010000010.1 GCF_025149945.1 Kocuria sp. p3-SID1428
CGCGAGGCCCCCCCCCCCGGCGGGGGGGGGACCCCGTGGCCTTGGAGCAGAGATCTGAGATCTGTCGACGCAGGTCAGGCGGTCGGCGGGAACTCGCCCTCGTGGTCGACGGAGTCGCTCGCGTCGTTCCAGGTGAAGGTCGACTCGGCGCGGCCCTGGGGTGCGGCGTTGGGTTCGTCACCCTCCAGATACCGGTAGGTGATGGAGATCGCGCCGTCGTCGATCCGCTCGATCTGCGGGACGAAGGCCTGCGGCTCGGCCGTGGCCGTGCCCTTGTAGATGCCGTGGTGGAACAGCATCACGCTGTTGGCCGAGGAGGCGGTGCCGCCGTGCGGGACGACGATCCACGACAGGTCGGCGCAGCGGTCGTAGCCGGAGGTGTCGGCATGGTCGAGCATCTCCGTGCTGTCGTCGGCGCTGAGGACGAGGGCGCCCCAGACGGAGACGGCCTCTTCGCCGGTGAGGTCGGAGCAGGACTGTGAAGGCTGGTTCTGGGGTGGGGCGACGTCTGCGGCGTGGGCCGCAGCACCGGTGCCGAGCAGTAGAGCGGAGGCCGCCGCGCCGGCGATGACGGAGTCTCGGAGCTGGGTGCGGTTCATGAGTCTCACCTCGTGAGGATCGATCGTGCTGAAGCGTCTGGGTTCCGGTGCTCAGAAAGGCCGCCGCCCGCCCAGAGGGCGGACGGCGGAGAGGGGATCAGAAGGTGTCCGGGAACTCGCCCGAGAGCTCGACGGAATCGGACTCCTCGTCCCAGGTGAAGGTGGACTCCGTTGTGCCCTCCGGGCCGACGGCATCGTCGCGCTGGCCGTACGGGTACTCGACATCCAGCGTGTGCTCGTCCACCCGCTCGATCTCCGGGGTCCACTCGTAGGCCTCGGCGGTGTCCGTGCCCAGGTACTGGCCGTCGTGGAAGAGCATCACCATGGAGTAGCCCGGGCTGCCGGCGGGCATGCCCTCGTCGGTGGCGTAGCTGACGGTGATGGCCGAGAGGCCGTCGCAGGGGTCGTAGTGCTCGGTGTCGGCCATGCCGCTGTCGGCGGTCCAGGTGTAGTGGCCGTCGTCGGCGTCCGGCAGGTCGTCGGCCTTCTTGTCGAAGGCCTCCTGGCCGGTCAGTCCGTCGCACTTCTCGGCGGCGGCAGCCTGGTCGGCCTCGTACGGGTCGGTGGTGGGGCCCGCAGATGCGGCCTGTGCCGCGACGCCCGAGCCCAGGAAGAGCAGGGAAGCCGCTCCGGTGGCGATGGTGGCGCTGCGGATCTGCTTGCTGTTCATCGTGCTCACCTCTTCGGTGTGTCCTGCATCGCGATTTGCGATGGCACCTACGTTGGTAGTCGTGATTCGCGATCGCAAGGGGTTGTGATCGGACTGTGATGTTCGGCCGCTGGGCGGACCGCCGAGCCTGTCGCCGGTAGGGTGTCCTCCCGTGGCTCTTACTATCGGAATCGTCGGTCTCCCCAACGTCGGCAAGTCGACCCTGTTCAATGCGCTGACCCGCAACACCGTGCTCGCGGCGAACTACCCGTTCGCCACGATCGAGCCGAATGTGGGCGTGGTCAGCCTTCCGGACGAGCGCCTGGATGCGCTCGCGGGCATCTTCGGGTCGCAGAAGATCCTCCCGGCCACGGTGTCGTTCGTGGATATCGCGGGCATCGTGAAGGGCGCCTCCGAGGGGGAGGGGCTGGGCAATCAGTTCCTGGCCAACATCCGCGAGGCGCACGCCATCGCCCAGGTGGTCCGCGCCTTCGACGACCCCGACGTCGTCCATGTGGACGGGAAGATCGATCCCGCCTCCGACATGGAGACCATCAACACCGAGCTGGTGCTCGCCGACCTGCAGACCCTCGAGAACGCGATCCCGCGCCTGGAGAAGCAGGTCAAGATCAAGAAGGCGGACCCCGCCAAGCTCGCTGCCTATCAGGCGGCCTACGAGGTGCTCTCCGAGGGGCACACGATCTACTCCCGCAAGGACTCGCTGGAGCTCGATCAGATCCGCGACCTCACGCTGCTGTCGGCCAAGCCGTTCATCTTCGTCTTCAACTGCGACGAGGGCGTGCTCGGCTCGGCCGAGCGCCAGGCTGAGCTGGCCGAGCTCGTGGCCCCGGCCGAGGCCGTGTTCCTGGACGCCAAGCTCGAGTCCGAGCTCGTGGAGCTCTCCGAGGAGGAGGCTGCCGAGATGCTCGAGATGTCCGGGCAGGACGAGGCCGGTCTGGACAAGCTGGCCCGTGTGGGCTTCGAGACCCTCGGGCTGCAGACCTACCTCACCGCCGGGCCCAAGGAGGCCCGCGCCTGGACCATCAACAAGGGCGACACCGCTCCGCAGGCTGCCGGTGTCATCCACACGGACTTCGAGCGCGGGTTCATCAAGGCCGAGATCGTGTCCTTCGACGACCTCGTGGCCGCCGGCTCCATGGCCGATGCCAAGGCCGCCGGCAAGGTGCGCATGGAGGGCAAGGACTACGTCATGCAGGACGGGGACGTGGTGGAGTTCCGTAGCGGACTACAGTCTGGCGGCAAGAAGTGAAGACGAGACTGGGAGCGCTGGCATGAGTGATCTGATTCCACTGCGTAACGCTTGTGTGCCACGAGAGGATGTGCTTCAGGGTGGTCTCGCCGATAACCACTTCGCAGCACAGCTCGACAAGGTTGTACGTGACGCCGAGCACTATCCGGTTTACGGCGACGCGGAGGCATTCTTTGCTCAGACCTACCCGACCTCCGGGTTGAAGACCCTTCTCACCAAGACCTTCGGTCGTATTGCTGGGGCGAGAGGCGTGGCAGGAGAGAACGGAGTCTTGCGGCCCACTACCTCCTTTGGTGGAGGCAAGACCCACGGCCTCACAGCGGTCTACCACCTGGCCGGTGGGGCGCGACCCGCCAACATCGCAGAGTTCATCGACCCAAGTCTGCTCCCGGACGGTGCCGTTCAGGTTGCCGCGCTCGTCGGCGATGCTCTCGACCCCACCGCCGGGGTTGACACCGATGGCCACCGCACCTACGCCCTGTGGGGCGAGATGGCGGCACAGATCGGTGACAACGCCTTCTCGGTGATGGCTGCCAATGACGCCGAGCGCACGGCGCCGGGAACAGGCACCATCAAGGCGGCGTTCGGCGGCAGGCCAACGATCGTCATCGTGGACGAGATCGCCAAGTACCTGCGAGCGGTGTCGTCCTCGGGGAGCGAGGACGTGCGTCGCATGGCCCGAGCGATCCCGGTGTTCCTGGGGAACCTGTTCGAGGTCGCGTCTGACCCGACCAATCGGGTCTCAGTCATCATCACCCTGGCGGCGACCACCAACGCGTTCGGCGCAGAGACCACCGAGATCAGCGACCTCACCAGCGACGAGAAAGAACGGGCCGACGCGGCGAACGCCGCCTCCGTCAAGGCAGTGGAAGAGACCGGGGACGTACTGACCCGCGCCGTGCAACCGTCCGCAGTGATCCGCCCTGCCGATGACAACGAGATCGGCGAAATCCTCAAGAAGCGCATCTTTGCCTCGGTCGATCAGACCGCGGAAACCGCTGCTGGTGACGCCTACCGAGACCTGTACGAGACACTCGGCAAGACCGAGCAGCTGGCGGGCGGCGCCGAACACCCTGCGACCTACGGCGAGTTGGTCACCAAGACGTACCCGTTCCACCCCGAGCTCGTTCGTGTCCTGGACAAGCGCCTGGGCAACATCACACAGTTCCAGCGAGCAAGAGGCGCGTTGAAGTTGCTGGCTGAGGTCGTGGCACACATCTACGCGACGAACGATGACACCGCGATCATCAACGTTGGCGACATCGATTACGGCAACGATGCGGTGCTGAACCACCTCACCGATGGTCTCGGACGGGCCGAATACGCCTCGGTGGCAGAGGGCGATTTCGCAGGCAAGCAGTCGCACGCCGCAGCAGTGGACGGCGAAGTCTTCCCTGGTAAACCCGCTTACACCAATCGCGTTGCCCGCACCGTGTTCACACATTCACTTGAGATGGTGGCGAGCGCTGGAGCGGGCCGAAACGACTGGATTGTCGGCACGCTCCGCCCGGGCGAGGAGGCCGCCATCTTCGAGAAGGCACTCACGGAGTCCGAGAAGGTCTTCTGGCATCTGTCGTTCGATGGCGGGCGATGGCGCTTCAACATCGAGCCGAATGTCAACGCCATCATCGAGACCGAGAAGCGCAACGTCGCCAATACCGCAGTAGCGGCGATGGTCTACACACTTATCCGCAATGTGTTCGCCAACGATGGTGGTGCCAAAGCCGTGCACTTCCCGTCGGGGCCCGCCGAGGTTCACGACGAAGCGGGCCTGAGAGTTGTGGTGCTTGACTATAACGTCGTGGCCGTCACGCAGAAGGGCGCAGAACAGCCGCCCGCAGCGATCGTCGAGATGCTTGACAAAGTGGGTTCCGTCGGCAGCCCGCGGACCTACCGCAACGCTGTGGTGTTCGCGGTCCCAGACGAGGAGCAGGTCGAGGTTCTGAAGGACCGTGCTCGCGCCCTTATCGCTTCCAACAACCTTGCCAGCGACGCCGCTCGACTCGCACAGTTCAGCGACGAGGTGCGCAAGAAGGTGGAGGATTACAACAAGAAGGCCGCCCTCGACGCTCGCATCGCCGTGACGCGTTGCTACAAGCACATCTACTTCCCCTCCGGCGACAAGGGCACGAGGTACTTGCGCCATCGTGAGCTTCCCACTCAGGCACAGGGCGACACAAAGAACGCGACCTCGGCGGTGTTGAGCTTGCTGGAAGACGAGGACAAGATTCGGAGCAGTCCGTTCACCGCCTCGTATCTCCGGTCGAAGACCTGGCACGCTGCAAGCTCCGCCACGACACGCTCGATCGCCGACTACTTCTGGACAGATCACACGATCCAGATCGTCCGCAACCCAAACCTGATTCGTGAAGCGATCGTCAACGGGGTGAAGAACGAGAGCTGGGTCTACTACGACGCGGGCACGGGGAAGACCTACACAGCGAGCACGATGACCGGGTTCTCGCCCGAGATGAAGCCTGACGCCGAGGTGATGACTGCTTCCGAAGCTCAGTCACGAGGCCTGCTCGTTCGCAAGCCGACCCAGACCGACTTGCGTGCCGTCATCACCAACGATGACCTCACCGGAGCCGAGATACGCTCCGGCCTCGAAGCACGGTGCGGCGGTGAGCCCACCAAGACCGACGTCTTGGAGCTGCTCGCCACCGCGGTACAAGCCAGCGACTACAAGTGGTTCGTTGTCCTCGACGCAGAGCCTGCTCCCGGCGTCCGGGCATTGTCGCCGTCCGCGATCAAGGACAAAGGTCTCGACGGCCTGCGCATTCTCAGCCGGGAAGCGGCGGATGCGCAGGAGATCGAGGTGTCGACCCGCACCCCGAACTCGAAGACCTTCAACGCGTCGGGCCCAGGCGGTGCGGCAATGCAGAGCCTCCTCGATCAGATTTCCGACTTCACCGTGCCGACGGTAAGCACGATGACCTTGAAGGTCACCGCCGACGGGGCCTCAGGCACCAGCGATATCGACCTCGCCGTGGCAGCGCTCGGCATGCTGCAAAAGCAGCACATCACCGTTCGTGGGACGATCCGCGCCGAGTTCAAGGGAGTCAACGGCGGAGTCCAGTTCCAGGGCACCGCCGACCGGCAAGACTTCCAGTCTGCGTACAACCATGTGAAGAAGGCCATCACCGGTGCGGTCAAGGTAGCGGGGGAGGTCACCCTCGTCTTCCGCTTCACCCCGGCTCTGGACATCACCGATGCCCAGTTCGGCCAGATTCACACGGTTATCAAGAACCTCGGCATGAAGAGCACCACGATGACAGCCGAGGTCACCAGGTGAGTGCCGTCAAGCGCATCCGCCCCGCATCCCACCTCGCGCTAGTTGAAGGGGTGCGAGGGTTCCGCCTCGTTGTCACGCCGGGCCGAGGCGAGACCTTCGGCGTGACGCTTGAAGAAACCTACGGCGAAAACGGCGGCACGATCACCGCGCCGGTGACCACCGCCACACCCATTCAGGCGGGTCGCGTGGTCGATGCGCTCTTCGTTGCGATCCGCAAGGCCGGGCATCAACCGAGCGTCCTTGCATTCAAGCGCAAAGCCCCCATCCGCCTTGGCGAGGCTGAGGGAGTCCGTCTGGCGCTCGTCCTGCTTGCGAGCCAACCCATTGCCAAGCATGAGCGGGTCCGGGCACTCGTCGCCGGAATCAACGCCATGAGCGTCGAGGAGACCTACTACTGGTACTCCAAGTGCATGGGACTCGATGGCAACCGCGCCCGCAAGGCACTCAGAACCCTCCTCGCCGACTAAGGACACGACATGACCACTTCAAGACCACGAGTTCTCATCGAGGACTGGCTACCCGTCGCAGAGCTCGGCATCGAGTCGCGGCGAGAGCGCGGAGCGGCCTCAGCCCTGCCACCGCTTTCGTTCCTTCACATCTGGTGGGCCCGTCGTCCACTCGTAGCCTCCGCCGCTGTCGCACTCGCGGGCGTCATGCCGGCCTGGACCGAAGAGCTGGCCGAATCGTTCCCAGAAGCGCCGGAAGTTCGCACTGAATCGGCCTACAGGGCATGGCTACTTCGCCTCGTCGGCATCCTGGGTGACCCCGTCAAGGGAAGACGCATGATCGATGCCGCCAACGCCGCTGGCGTGAAATTGCAGGGCAACGGTTACGGCTACCGCCAGGCGTTCCGAAACGCAGTGTCGCGCTCAGACATCGACCTGCTTCACACCGTTCTTCGTCGCACCTGGGGCGAGCTTCCGACCATTGCTGACCCGACCGCCGGTGGGGGATCAATCCCTTGGGCTGCGAGCCGACTTGGGCTACCTGTCGTCGCGAACGACCTCAACGGAGTCGCGGCCAGCGTGCTGAAGGCAGGCGTCGAGATACCTGCAACCCGCGGTCTCGACCTGCTCCCTGTTATCAGGAAGTGGGGCGACGTGCTCGTCAAGCGAGTGGAGAAGCGACTCAAGGAGTTCTTCCCGCTCAACGAAGGGGAAAGCGTCATCGCCTACATCTGGGCGAACGCCGTCCCTTGCCCGCGTACGGGCCGGCTCGTGCCACTGCTGACGGACAAGTGGCTCCGCAAGACCGCGAACAAGGAGGCCGCAGTCCGAATGGTCACGTCTATCGACGGGACGGAGCTACGGGAGCCACGCTTCGAGGTCACGCTCGGCCGGGCCGTAGACAAGCTTGATGCCAGCGCCGGCACCATGGCGCGGGGCAAAGCGATCTCCCCGTACGACAACTTGGTTATCGAGGGAAATTACATCAAAGAGGCGGCCCAGAACGGCCAGATGACGCAAGTTCTTTACGCTGTCGCTGTTCGCAAGCCGTCAGGCGAGCGTACGTTCAGGGCGCCGAACGAGCGCGATCGCGAAGCACTTGACGCAGCGGATCGTCACTTCGGTCAAGTCAAGGAGGCGTGGCTTGCGAGCGGTATCCTTCCCACCGAGGAGTTCCCCGATGGCAACGACCTCCGCCCGAAGAACTACGGTCTCGAACGCTGGATCGACTTCTACACGCCCAGGCAGGCTCTGGTCCATGGCACGTTCGGCGAGGAGTTCGCCCGTCTGATCCCCGAAGTGCGAAAAGAGCTCGGCCCGGGCGCAGAAGATGTTCTGTTCGAATTGGCGCTTATGCAAGGCAAGGCGCTCAACTGGAACTCGCGCCTCTCGTCTTGGGACGTGTCACGTCAGAAGATGAGGAGTGTGTTCGACCGACACGACTTCGCTTTCAAGTGGACGTTCGCAGAGTTCGAGGGTGCCAGGGCGCTGTACTCATGGTGCCTCGACCAGTTGGAGGACGCCTACGGCGGAATCGCTCGCCTTCTGGATGAGACCGGTGCCGCGGAGCCGGGCAAGACCGAGCGCCTTGAGCGACAAGTCACTGTCACCCAAGGCAGCGCGGCGAGTCTCACGCTCGGTGATGGCTCTGTAACTCACATTTGCATGGACCCGCCGTACTACGACAACGTGATGTACGCCGAACTCGCTGATTACTTCTACGTCTGGGAGAAGAGAACGCTCGGGCGGCTCGTGCCGGACTTCTTCCACGATGACCTGACCGATAAGGACAACGAGGCAGTCGCCAATACCGCCCGGTTTGCGATGATGGGTAAGCGGAAGAAGGCGCTCGCCGACCTGGACTACGAGACGAAGATGACATCCATCTTCTCCGAATCGCGGCGGGTTCTCGCTGAGGACGGTGTCCTGTCCGTCATGTTTACTCACAAGCGCGCCGAAGCATGGGACACCCTGGGTATGGGCCTTCTTCAGGCCGGTTTCACCATCGAAACATCTTGGCCGGTGAACACCGAAGCTGAGGTCTCGCTCCATCAGGCCAACATGAACTCTGCGGCTTCGACGATCATGTTGGTCTGTCGTAAGCGTGCCGACCGCGATGACGATCACAAGGTTTATCTCGATGACATCGAGCACGACATCCGGCAAGCGGCACGTGAGGCCGCCACGCGGTTCCAACACGATGGGATCGACGGCGTTGACCTTCTCCTCTCGACATACGGCCCGACGCTGTCGGTGATCTCGCAGAACTGGCCCGTTTATTCTTCCACTCCCGATGCCGATGGGCGGGATCAGTTGCTCCGCCCCGAGGATGCCCTGGCCTTGGCGCGCGAGGAGATCGTGGATCTTCGTCGTTCCCGCCTCGTCGGGCAGGCGGCAAAGGTGGATGGTCTCACCGACTTCGTTCTCTTGGCATGGGACACGTTTGGTGCGCGCGAGTTCCCCTTTGATACGGCACGCCTCCTGGCTCTCGCGGTAGGAGGGTTGGACGTCGATGAGCTGGAACGCGCGAAGATTGTCTCTAAGGTGTCTGGCAAGGTCAAACTCTTGACGCCCAAGGAACGCCTACGTCGGGGGGCCGACTCTGGGCTGCCTGGCGTGACGCCGGAAGCATCCTCGTTCGAGTACGTCATCGACGCGGTTGATACCGCTCTCTATATTGCCGAGGTGGACGGCCAACAGGCCGCAAAGCGGTTTCTCGACCGTCATGGATATACCAGCGACGCCGGGTTTATTTCCACCCTGCAAGGTCTGGCGAAGGCGATCCCGCGGACCAAGGTGAAGGGCGCCTGGGTTGTGCGTGAGGCCGGGCTCATCGACACTCTCTGCACCCTGTACTTCGAGGATGTCGTGTTGCCGGGGGCAGAGGAGATGGCAGCACCGACGGACCCCGACGAAAACACGCTGTTCGACGTGGAGTGACATGACCCCGGACGACAGCGACGCTCTATCACCTGTATCGCCGGCGCCACCTGGCGGACCGGCGAGTCCTGAGCTGTTTTCGGGCGACTCTATTTCGTCGCCGGATTCGTTCCAATCTGTTGATCTGGCAGCAACCTACTCGCCGGACGACCACCCGTTCGAGACGTTCTATCTACCGTTGCTGTCTCGGGCGGTGACCTACGACAGAGCCGTGGGCTACTGGTCAGCATCCGAGCTTCAGTACGCAGCGCAGGGCACCGCCCATTTCCTCGCGAACGGCGGCAAGATGCGCCTGATCGTCGGCGCGCAACTCGCACAACGAGACGTGGACGCCGTCATCGAGGGCAAGCCGCTCGACGACGTAGTGGCGGAGAGGCTGCTAGCAGACCCGGACCTTGCCGGGACACGGATCGTGCACAGCGAGCATCTGAGCGTGCTTGCGTGGATGGTCGCCACGGACAGGCTTGAGATTCGCGTCGGTGTCCCAAGGGGAGAAGACGGTGAGCTGCTGACGCACCTACAGTCGGGACGATACTTCCACACCAAGTACGGCATATTCGCGGATCGGTACGAGAATCGAGTCGCATTCAACGGATCGAACAACTCATCAGTGACGGCCTGGGCGAGGAACCATGAGACGTTCGACGCCTACCCATCCTGGAATGTGCCGATCTGGGACTACCTGGGTGTCCACAAGGTGCTCGACTTCGAGAAGCACTGGACCGACAACGCCGACGCAGGTTGGGCAGTCATCGACCTGCCGTCGGCAGTGCGGAAGCACCTCATCGAGCACGCCCCCGAGACCCCGCCGCTTCCACCCGGCGTTGTCTTGCCACCTAGGGAGACGCCGACCTCGTCCGAAGACGACACCGAGGAGTTCGATGTCGAGGCGGCATGGGACGAGCTTGTCGCACTGCGCGACGCACCAACCGAATCACCCTGGACGGGTGTCGGATCGGCATGGGCGCAGCCTCTCCCGCACCAAGCGGAGCTCATCAGCCGTGTCGTGAGCACCTACCCGCGCGGCTACCTGCTCGCCGACGAGGTTGGGCTCGGAAAGACCGTGGAAGCGGGCATGGTCCTCCGCGAACTCTTCACATCAGGCCAGGCGAAGAAGGCGCTGCTGCTCGTCCCCGCCTCCGTGATGAAGCAGTGGCAAGAGGAACTCCACGAGAAGATGAACCTCGATGTTGCCCGCTTCGACAAGGGTGCTTTCGTAGATCGTTACGATGCGCCAATCCCGGTCGATCCGAACGCCAATCCCTGGGCCGCGTTTCCCATCGTGCTCGCTTCGTCGCACCTTGCTCGCCGTCGCGACCGCCGGCGGCAAATACTCGACGCCGGTCCGTGGGACGTAGTCCTGGTTGACGAGGCTCATCACGCCCGGCGACGCGGCTCCAAGCCGACTGACACTCCGAACTCATTGCTGGCGCTACTTCAAGAGATGCGCGACAAGGAGATGTGGCGGGCGCTGTACCTCGCCACGGCAACACCGATGCAGATGAACCCACATGAAGCCTGGGATTTGATCTCCCTGCTCGCGCTCAAGGGTCGATGGGGCGTCAGCGCCGAAGACTTCATCCGGTACTTCAAGCTGCTGGCAATCGACCCGATGCACCGGCACTGGGACCTGTTGTGCGCGATGCTGGAGGACTACTTCGCTGACCCACAGGCCGAGCTGGACGCTGACCTCGAACAGGAGATCGACGACGCACTCGGCTGGACGGGCGCGTACGTGGTCACGGCTCTAGCCGGGAACCCGCCGAGCGCAGACCTGAAGGCCAAGTTCCCGAACGAGACCTCCGAGTGGATGGACAAGTGGCTCCGTCGCCACACTCCGATGCGGGATCGTGTCTTCCGCAACACCCGAAAGACCATGCGCGACTACCAGGCAGCCGGGATCATCCCTGACGACGTGGTGATCCCGTATCGCCACGTCAAGGACGAGTTCATTCCGCTACAACTGAACGAGCGACGCCTGTACGAGCGGATTGAGGAGTACATCCGCCGGCACTACAACGCTTACATGGCCGAGGCTGGCAATCAGGCACTCGGGTTCATCATGACCGTCTATCGCCGCCGACTGACCTCCTCGTTCGAAGCGATCAAACGGTCTCTTCGCCGTCGCCTGAGTGTGTTGGAGAACGGCAAAAACCTCGCCGAGCTGCTCACCGACGACGACAACGTAGATGTCGAAGGTTCGCTGTTCGAGCCAGAGGCCTTCGACACGAGAGCCGACCGCCTCCGTGACGAAATCGCAGAGCTCAAGTCGTTCCTCCAAGACCTCGATAGCATCACGGGCGAAGACAGCAAAGCGAGCAAACTTGTTGCCGACGTGACCGAGGCTCTGAACACGTACTCCTCTGCCGTCGTCTTCACCCAGTACGCCGACACGATGGACTACGTCCGCGAGCGGCTTCTCACGGCGGGGTACCGCCGCCTCGGCTGCTACTCGGGCCGAGGTGGGGAGGTCTACAACGTCGAGTCTGGAAGCTGGACCGAGGTTACGAAGTCGGAGATCAAGACCAGGTTCCGCAGTGGCGAGCTTGAAGTCCTCATCGGTACAGACTCCATGAGCGAAGGTCTGAACCTGCAAACGTCCGGGCGACTCATCAACTACGACATGCCCTGGAACCTCATGCGCGTCGAGCAGCGAATCGGGCGCGTTGACCGCATCGGTGCGTCGTACAAAGACATCCGCATCAGCAACTATTTCTACGCTGACACGGTTGAGGAGCAGGTCTACAAGGGCATCGCCGAGGACTACGGTGACTTCACCGATATCGTGGGCGACGCGGCCCCAGTGCTCGCCAATATTGAGAAGGCCATCGAGCGGTTGGCGTTGACCGGCCACGCAACGACCACCGAGATCGACTCCGAAGTCGGACAGATTCGACAGCAGGTCGAGGACATCCAGAATGAGCCTGTCCGCAACGACGACATGGGCGAACCAGGCGATGGCGGTCGGATCAAGCAGCCGCCAACGCTGGAGGGCGGGACATCCCTGCGAGACCTGGAACGCGTACTCACCGCGAACGGCCTAACCAGTGCTGCCTTCGAGCCCGACCCTTCCCGTCCTCGGGTGTATTGGCTCCAGCCCCCGGCGGAAGCACTCTCAGCTCTGTCCTTCCAAAAAGACGATGGCGTGCACGACATCGAGGAATACTTCGACCCGTCGCCGCTCGCACCACTGCCGGTGACGTTCGATCGTGCTACCTGGGATGAGAGCGATGACGCTGACCTGGTCTTCCTGACTTATGGGACACCTGAACTCGCGGCGCTGTTGCCCGCTGACACCGAGCACTTCAGAAGCGCCTGAGCGGCGCCGACAATTCTGAGCGCCGGCGGGGCTGTTTGATGTGATCGGGCCTATCTCTCGTTTTGGTCTATAGCGTCTCTGCTGAGGTGCTCCCGTGGTGCCGTTCTTGGCGCGTCTGTTGGCACGGAGGTCTGTCGGCACCAGAGCAGCGCAGAACGCCGCGGCGTGCGTTGAATGGGCGTCGTAGATGGTGTCAACGAGACGCGCAGAAGGGTGAGGGCAGTGAGTGGAGTTCCGGTTCAACGTGTGAGCGAGTCGCCGTTCACCCTCGCGACTGGGTGAGTTCCTCTGCGAACTCCGTCAGGAACTGGTCGCCAGCCGCCGTGCTGCGGGGGGGGGCGACGGTGCCCAGGGGACATTGCCCTCGAGGTGATGTTGCGCCGCGAGATGGGCGATGAGGGCCCGGGTGGAGTCGCTGGCGAGGCCTATCGTCTGGGCGCTCCGGCGCGCGACAGCGATGCTCCGAGATCCGTCCCCGCTCATCGGTAGACCTCTCTGCGGTGCCCGACCCGGAGGATCAGCACGACCAGCTCATCATCCACGACGTCATAGACGAGTCGGTGGTCACCGATTCGGATGCGCAACTCGCCCTCGCCGCCCTGAAGCTTGATGCAACCGGGTGGGCGAGGGTCATCAGCAAGGGCGTTGAGTGCCTCGAGAATACGTCGGGCGGTCTGACGATCGAGCTTCCGGAGGGCTTTCGCCGTCGAGGCGACGTAGGTGACGCGATACGCCACGGATCAGAGTCCGAGCTCGGCGACCAGATCCTCATGGGAGACGCGCTCGGTCTCTTCACGCGCGGCCGCCGCAGCACGGATGTCGGCCTGATCTTCCAACGCTTGGAGTGCGCGATCGTAGAACTCCGGGGACACGACGACCGCGCGACGACCAGCGCCGCGCGAGGTGATCTCGACGGGCTCGCGCTGTGCTGCGGCGATGAGTTCGGCCTGGCGGCTGCGGAAGTCGGAGAGCGTCACGGAAGTCATGTCCTGATGGTACATCTTGTACAAGATGGCGTGATGGTCACTTGCAGGGGCCGCTCTGCGCGGCGCCGTGATCGGGATGTCGAGGACCTGAGGATCCCGCCGGGGAACCAACCGTCGGGAGAGGCTTGCAGGCGATCGTCGCGGACAGCTCCGTCGAGCGGTCCGAGGCAAGGCGGCGCGCTTCCATGATCCCGTGCAGATCGGGGCCTGGGCCCAGGGTGGCGAGATCGAGCTCGCGAACGCGATCTTCGAGTACATCGAGGTGTTCTACAACCGTCGTCGACGGCACTGCTGCCTCGAGTACGCGACACCCCACGACTACGACCTCGCCCGCACCCCGCGGGCACTGACCACCACCGGAAGCTAGCGACCAAGAGTGGAAACCAAACCAAACCGTAGGGCAGGTCAAGATGTCACCGGATCGTGCAGCAGACCCAAATGACGTGGCAGCAGATCTGCAGGGCAAGAGAGTCGCGATCCTCGCCGCGGACGGGGTCGAGCGCGTCGAACTCGAGCAACCCCGCGAGGCTCTGGACAGGGCCGGCGCTCGGACCGAGGTTCTCGCGGTCGATGAGGGCGAGATCCAGGCCGGCGAGAACGACCTAAATCAGGCGGGGACGTTCGGCGTCGACGGGCTGGTGGCTGAGGCCTCGGTGGCCGACTACGACGCCTTGGTGCCTCCGGGCGGCACGGTGAACCCCGACAAGCTCCGGGTCGACGAGGACGCTGTCGCCTTCGTCCGGGACTTCGTCGAGAGCGGCAAGCCGGTGGCGGCGATCTGTCACGGACCGTGGACGTTGATCGAGGCCGACGTGGTCACCGGTCGCACTCTGACGTCCTTCCCGAGCATCCGCACGGATCTGCGCAATGCCGGCGCGAACGTCGTCGACCAGGAGGTCGTGGTCGACAAGAATCTCATCACCAGCCGCTCGCCGGAGGACCTGCCGGCGTTCTCCGAGGTGATCGTGTCCCAACTTGCGGGCACCACGACAAAGGAAGAGGAGACATCATGAGTGTGACCAAGGGATTGCTGGTCAGGTTTGACGCGTTGCCCGGCAAGGAGGACGACGTGAAGGAGTTCCTTGACAGCGGCCGTGCGCTTGTTGAGGAGGAGCCGGCGACCACCGCGTGGTTCGCGATCCGCCTCGGGCCCTCCTCCTTCGGGCTCTTCGACGTGTTCCCCGATGACGCCGGACGTGACGCTCACCTGTCCGGCCCTGTTGCGGTAGCTCTCGGCGAGCAGACCGGTGCGTTGTTCTCCGAACCGACGATCGAGAAGCTCGACGTGTTGGGCTCCAAACTTCCCGCCTGACCCCACAGACCGGGAGTACTGACCCCGACATGAGGGGTCGTTGCGCGCGGTAACTTCGGGCTGACACAGCCCGTTGACGTCGTGGCAGTGGCCCCTTACTTTTGAGGTCTATCTCACATCCTTAAAAGATCGAGGAACCGCGATGACAGGAATTGACGACGACGTTGCCCCGACGCGTTCACCCGAGGTAGCAGTGATCGGGGGCGGGATCGTCGGTCTGTCGACGGCGTACGCGCTGCGAGAGCAGGGCGTGCCGGTGCGCTTGTACGAGGCCGGTCTGCCCGGATCGGGTCAGTCCGCGGGCGAGTCGCGGATCTTCCGGCATGCCCACGACGACCCGCGACTCGTCGCTTTCGCGCGCGAAAGCCGCGGCATATGGGATGAGTGGGCCGAACACTTCGACGTCGAGCTGGTCTCATCAGACGGTGTCGTGGCGATCGGCGACAGCGCCCTGGCGCGGCTGCGGGTGCTCGACGAGGTCGGCGGCGTGGAAGCGCACGAGATCGATGCAGCCGAGCTCGCCCAGCGAATGCCGCTGCTCGCTGGGTACTCGGGGCCAGCGATGCTCGACGAGTCGGGCGGCGCGATCCGCACCCGCGCGGCGATCACGGCACTCGCGGGTGCCCTCGGAGATGCCGTCACCACCGCAGAGGTCATCTCCATCGATCCCCGCGCCGATGGAACGGTCGAGGTGCGCAGCGTCGCCGACCGGGCTGTCTACTCCAAGGTGGTCGTGTGCGCCGGCCGCGAAACCGCCCGCCTGGCCCGCAGCGTCGGCCTGTCGCTGCCGGTTCGCCTTGCCGCACACGTCCGGCTGACCTTCGACGTGAAAGACGCCGCCCCGGCACGAGTAGCGTGCCTGCAGGACAGCAGCGGCGTCTTCGGCGAAGTCGGCGTTTACGCGACGCCGCTACCGGGCAACAGCAGTTATTCGGTCGGACTCAGCGACACCGTGGGCGTCCGCGACGACGGAACGTTCATCGACCCTGCGGCGATTCGATCGCTGGACGAACGCGCGCGCGAATACGTGACACGGGCGCTGCCCGGTCTCCACCCAGAGCCGCGCGACTTTCTTCACTGCTGGGTGACCGACCTCCCATGGAGCGAGGACGGCGTGGCCGTGTGGGAGGCAGACTCTGTCATGTTTGTGGCCGGTCACAATCTGTTCAAGCAGGCACCTGCGCTGGGTCGTGCTCTTGCCCGGGCTGCCACCGGCGGCGGTCTCGCCGCCGACCTCACGCCCGCCGCTCGCCTCGGCGAAGCCCAGCGATAGTTCGCCTGACCCCAGAACGGACGCACTCAATGGGTAAACGTCTCCTCGTCGAGGACAACGGCAGCCCGCCCTGGGTCAACCCAAAAGTCGCGGCTGGACAGCAGTCACCGGCTCAACCACCTTGTCATGGGGTGTCTTCATCGTGAGGATCGGTACGCGGAGGTGCCGCAGCGGGATCCGCTCGCGGTGCGACCCGTCGCGGGATGATGAAACCGCGTCGCAGCGCGAGGTTCGGACCTAGCCGTCAGGTTGTATGCTGCGCTCATCGGGCGACACCGCGTGCACGGTGATGTGGGGGCGGGCGTTGTCGACGTACCACTTGTGGTTCCACAGCGCGGCTTCGTCCTCTGGCTGCGTGGCGGCCGAGGTGTCCCATGCGCGAACAATGATCTGGTGCTCACCTTGGTGAAGATCAACCTCGATCCTCCAATGCCGCCAAGCCCACGGTCCGAGGTCGTCCAACAACTCGGCCGGCTCCCAGGTCACTCCACGGTCCAGCGAGACGTCGACGCGAGAGACCGACCGCTCGCCGCTGGCGAAGGCGTAACCGCGGATCTCCAACGGGCCCGGGGCGGCCCTGGCACCGTCGTCCGGGGACACCACGTCTTGGAAGTAGCCGGCCCAGGGAGTGCTGCGGACGGCGATCTCCTCGAGCACTTGACGCTACGCGCGCCAATGTAGCCCGGGACGACCACGCGCACCGGGGCGCCGTGCACGGGGGCGAGGGGCTCGCCGTTCATCGCCCACGCCAGGATGACCTCTGCGCGGACGGCCTTCGCCAACGGGACGGAGCCTCCGAAACGCTGCGCGGGTCGGGCCTCGGTGGAGATGTCGGCCCCGACGAACCCGATGTGTTCGACCCCCGGGAGCGGATTGGCGAGCGCGAGCACGTCAGCGAAGACGATGCCGCTCCACGTCGCCGTGCCGGTTGCGCCGGGTCCCCACGGCGCCTCGCCAGGGAGGTCACGGACCGCCATGAGTCCCGCACGTCTGTTGCCGGCGCACTGCAGGGTAGCGGTCACCTCGCGCTCAGCGAACACCTCGCGCAAAATCGACAACGACAGCTCGAGCTCGCGTTCAACCGCACCGTGAATCCGCAGACGCCACGCGTCAGGATCCACCTCGGGCACCTCGCCGTGTCCGCGAACGTAGAACGCGTCCGTCGGAGTATGAATCGGCCCGGGTTTGATGCCGCTGCTGTTTGAGTCCGGAAGGATGGACAGCATGCCGAAGAAGATCGATCCCCAGCTGCGAACGAGGTGCGCGCGGCTCCTCAGGGACCATTCCCAGGAGTACCCCACCCTTACTGCCGCAGTTACCGCGGTCTCCCGGCGGGAGGGCGTTTCGCGGGAGTCCGTGCGGCACTGGCTGGCCCAGGCCGAGGTCGGTGATGGGACCCGTCCCGGCGTCACGACCGAGGAGTCTGTCGAGGTCAAACGGTTGAAGGCCGAGAATAAGCGGCTGCGGGAGGACAATGAGATCCTGCGCCGGGCCTCGATTTTCTTCGCGGGGAGCTCGAGCCCCGAAACCGCTGATCTGAGCGTTCATCGACGAGATGCGTGCCGAGGGCTACGCAGTCGAGTCGATCCTGCGCGTCCTGTCCCAGCAGGGCCTGAGCATCGCTGCACGCACCTACCGGTCCTGGAAGCAGCCGGCCCGCCTCGCCGGCACCTCCCGCGCGGCGGTGGACCGGGCGATGCGCCCCCTCGGCCTCGAGGGCATCCGGCGGGCGAAGAAGCGGCGCACCACGATCCCTGGCCCTGAGGGGAAACGGGCGGGTGACCTGCTCAATCGCGACTTCACGGCCCCGGCTGCGAACCTGGTCTGGGTCACCGATTTCACGTACGTCGGCACCTGGGCCGGGTTCGTGTACGTCGCGTTCGTCGTCGACGTGTTCGCTCAGCGGATCGTGGGCTGGCACGCGTCCTCGAGCATGCGCACCGATCTCGTCATGACGCCACTGCGGATCGCAGTACACGTCGATCCGGTGCACCGAGCACCTCGACCTCGAGGGCATCGCTGCCTCGATCGGGACCGTCGGCGATGCGTTCGATAACGCGCTCATGGAGACGATCAACGGGCTCTACAAGACCGAGTGCATCCGCACCACCGTCTTCCACCACGGCCCGTTCCGGACGCTCTCAGACGTCGAGTTCGCGACTGCCGGCTGGGTCGACTGGTACAACAACCGCCGCCTCCACGGCTCCCTGGGGATGCTGACCCCGGTAGAGTTCGAGACGCTGCACTACGAGGCCCTCACCCGAGAGCCCGCACCCACAAAGTAGCGGCAGAGAACCCGGACCGATTCAAAGACGTCTTCACAGACCTCGACTTCGTTCCCGGCCAGGAGCCTCACCGAGTCACGATCGAGCGCAGGGACGAGATGCGACGGGAGCTCGAAGAGCTCTGGGCCGTAGAAGGATCGGAGTCATACCCGAAGGAAGGGCCACAGCGTGAGCACATGCGCCGCATGCTGGGCCTGAGGGTGCCCCATCCGAAGCCGGAGCAGGAGCGCGGACCGCGCAGCTTCGCGAAGTAAGTCACCGGATACGAACGCATCGCGTGGTTGGCACCGCCTGCCGAGCCCACGCCGCCAACAAGGTTCGAGCGACCGGGGTGGACCGAAAAGGGGTGAACCTGTAGTTACGACCGGTATCAGCCTGGTTCGGCGTTGTGGTGGCTTGAGGGCCGGTTGAGCCACTGCGATAATCTGGCGAACCACCCGGGAGGCCTAGTTCTGCCTTCCATCAAGTCTTGCTCGTCCTTGAAGCAGTTGATCACCGGCATCGGAAAGTCGAAGAACTGAGAATCCCACCCCTCGGGCCTCTGCTCTTCCGCCCACCACTGGTATCGGACACCGACTGATCCGACATAGGCCGCCATCACGCACCCTCTGATCTCTGTGCGTTCACGATCGGTCCAGACGAAGTCCCCGCTCAGCGTCAGCCCTCTGCCTACGACTCGGTGGACTGAGTCTGTGGTCACGAGCGCCATGTGGGCGTCGGGCATGTCATCGTCTCCGTCCAAGAATGCTCGGAGGGAGTCGGGGACCGGCAGGCCGGAGCGGACCATGCGGCAGCCGAAGTGCTTGCCGTAGTACCGGGCGAGGTCGAGCGTGTCCTTTCGCCATGTGTCACCATAGATCGCCTCGAAGGAAACCCCTGGCTGGATACGTACCCGCCTCGAGTCGAGGTAGGTCGAGAACGTGGCGTACGCCCGGTCGAACGGCTGCGAGCGAGCGTTGTTGCAGGTGTCGCACATGGACTTCGGAAACTTCACGACTCCGTAGCGGTCGCGCTTGATCCCGCTTTTGCCGCGGATCTCACGCGTATCTCCGTCGCCGACCCAGACCAGATAATCATCCCCCATCAGCCGGGCGAGGTCGGTCTGCTTGTATTTGTGCTCACCGGTGGTGGCGGAACGTTCGCGACACCACCAGCACCGCCCGCCCGAGCTCACCTTCAGGTGATCGAGGGCTCCAGGCGAAAGCCACTCCTGTGATGATTCGGCCTCCATGGCCATGTGCTCCCCTCCCCGGCCGCCCACGTCCGCGTGCCTCGATCTGCACGCGGCTCGTCATGTCCCGCCCGCTCAATGTTCCCATGCAGGTCCGACATTCCAGTGGTCTCGGACCGTCTCATGAACATCTCCTTGATGAGACTTGACGAGGCCCCCGCATTCCTGCGCGTTCCTCAGTCTCAGAAAGCCGGTTCGGAAAGTGCCCGTCGCGGTAAGGGGTTGTCGAGACTGGGACTGCCGCCCGATCAGGTGACAGGGTGGCCACGTCGAGCTGACGTCGTGGAATAAGGCGCGCATGCGAGCATGGACGGTCGTGGCCGAGCTGGAGGGCCGCGTCGTGGGGTTCGCGGACCTTTGCGACGGGGGCCTGCTCGACATGCTGTTCGTCCACCCGGACGCTCGCGGTCGCGGGGTGGCGCGGGCTTTCGTATCGGCGGTGTTCGATCATGCCCGGCAGGCCAGGATGTCCCGGATCGACACGCACGCGAGCAGGCCTGCTCGCCCGGTCTTCGAAAGCCTCGGCTTCGTCGTCGACCAGGAGAATCCGGACAACCGAGTGCGGGATGTCCGCGTCCCGAACTGCGATATGCCCATCGATCTGAGCGAGGGCGACGAACAGCCGATCTCCGGCGGCCGGCATGTCGTCTCGAGCTATGCGTCAAGACCCGCGGAAGAGCCCCCGAGCCCGCGTCGGCGAGACCGTTCGACGTGACCTCCCGCAGCTTCGGTTTCGAGACTGCAGTGAGACATGTCTCGCACCTCATTGGCCGCCAGCCGACGCTCAGCCAGATCGCCAGGCTGGGGCAGTCCCGCTTCCGGGCGTCATGACGTCGAGGCCGAGGGGGTTCGCGGTGCCTCGTCCGTCGGGTGCGGCTCAGAATCAAGCAGGTCTCTCAGGAAGAATCCGTGCGGCCCACGGGGCGGCATCAGCTGCGCGACGAATCCGGCGGAAGATCCTGCGTGGACGCTGCGGGTCTCGAGGTGCGGGGCAGGTGCTCGCGCTGCTGGTCGTGGTGCTCCGGGTCCCGGAGCAGGGACTGCGCCTGCGGCCCCGGCTCGATCACCAGGACGTCCGAGCCGGTCTTGATGTCGTGCTCGCGCAGCGCGGCGAGCACGGCGAGGATCACGTCGTGCTGCGCGGCCCGTGTCTCCAGCTGCAGCGCCCCGGACCAGAACCGAAGCTCCATGCGCACGGTGGTGGTCCCCACCTCGCTGAGCAGCGCGTCCGGTGCTGGCTCATCCAGCACCGAGGGGAGGCCCGCCATCGCCTCGACGGCCACCTTCCGGGCCAGGGCGAGGTCTGCGGAGTCGTCGATGTCGACCGCCACCGTCGTGCGGATGCGCTCGAAGCCGGTCTGCACGGCCACGACCTCCGAGTGGAGCACGCCGTTGGGCACGATGACCAGGCGGCCGTCGAAGGTGCGAAGCGTCGTCGAGGTGGCGTCGATCCGTGTGATGGTCCCTGCGTGGTCGGCGACGGCGATCTGATCGCCGACGCGGAAGATGTCGCGGCTGACCAGGACGATGCCAGCGAACATGTTGCCCAGCACCGTCTGGAAGGCGATGCCGGCGGCGATGGAGATCACGCCGACGCCGCCGAGCACGTCGACCGGGCGGACGCTGGGGAAGGCGACGGTCAGTCCGGCGCCGATCCCGAGCAGCAGCACTGCCCAGCCGGCCAGGCGGCCGAAGACCGCAGCGGCGCTGGGGCTGCGATGGCGCCAGCGCAGCAGGGTCCGCACCGCGAGTCCTACGAGGCGCGACAGGACCCATGCCGCGATGATCACCGCGAGGCCGTAGAGGATGCCCTCCATGGTCACGGGCGGCAGCGCATTCATCGGCTCTCCTTCTCGTCGATCAGACGGCGCATCCGGTGGATGGGGCCTCGATATGGCGGGAGCGCGACGGTGTCGAGATCATCCAGGACCTCGCGGAGGCAGTCTGGGATGCGTGTCGAGTCACTGCCCCAGTGGGCCAGTTCGGTGAAGGCCAGCTCCAGCAGCTGCTCGACGGACTGAGGGCGGTAGATCAGGCGGGTCACCCCTTCGCCGTCGGCGGCATGGCCGCTGGGAACGGGGCGCTGCACCGCCCGGCGCAGGATGCTGTGCAGGGCCTCGATGGCCTGGGTCGCCGTCGTCGGGTCGTTGATCCCGGGCGACAGCGCCCGCTCGGCGATGTCCACCAGCTGCCTCAGCCCGAACGCCACGTCCTGGCGCAGGGAGCGGTCGCGGTTCAGGGTGATCAGGCCGCGCAGGTCGTCCATAAGGGCGTCGGGGACCGGGGCGTCCGCGGCATGCTGGATCTGGGCGACGGGCACGCCTGTCACCACGTGGTCGCCCACCTGCTTGTCGATGGTCACGACGACGTCGTGGCGCTCGGCCAGCGAGACGATGCGTCGGTAGTCGATGTCGGTGATGCGCTGATCCGAGGCCTTCGCGAAGACGTCGGTGGGAGTGCCCTCGGCCGAAGGGCTCCACCGCGGCGGGCGGCTCTGCCTCCCGGTCTCGTGCTGGTCGGCGGGGATCATCCGATCCAGGGTCGTGGTCGTCGCCGCGAGGGTGCGGGCCACCACCTCCTGCACCTGGATCGACATGGTGATGTGGTGGATGAAGGCCAGGAAGCAGCCGACGCTGGCGACCACCAGGAGGTAGGCGGCGCTCGTGGCGAGCTGCGGCACGAAAGCATCGTCCCCCTCGGCGGCGCCCCGGACCGAGCGCAGGACGGTGAGCGAGTAGATGAACGTTCCCGTGAACACGCCCAGCGTGACCTGCGTGATGCGGCTGTCCAGGAAGGAGCCGAGCACGCGCGGGGAGAACTGGCTGCTGGCCAGCTGCAGGACGACCATGGTGACGAAGAAGACCAGACCGGTCACCGAGATCATGGCCGAGGTGATGGTGCCCAGCACGCTGCGGGCGCTGTCCGGGCCGCCTTGGAAGAGCACGGCCGCCCATGGCCACACGGTCTCGTCGACCAGAGGCAGCCCTAGCCCGAAGGCCACGGCGGCCACGGCCATGGCGCAGGGAACGGCCCAGAACGGCTCCCAGAGGCGCTGCCACCACGACATGCGCGAGACCTGCGGAACCCAGCTGGGTTCCCGTGCGTCCTGGGGCGTCATGGCGCCTGCCTCTGGGTCTATGAGCTCGAGTCGTGCCGGAACATCATGGCATGACGTCGAGCGGGCCACTCGACTCGCTGTCAGGGTCCTCCACCGCCGGGAATAGTTGACACGTCCACCAGGTTGATGGGGGCATGAAGGCATTCGGATTCCTCAGCTTCGGTCACTACGGCTCCGGGCGCGGCCCCGGCGACCCAGACGCGCGTCAGGTCCTCCGTGACGCCGTCGAGATCGCCGAGGGCGCCGACGAGATGGGCGTCAACGGCGCGTACTTCCGCGTCCACCACTTCGCGCGCCAGGGCGCGGCCCCGGTGCCGCTGCTCAGCGCCATCGCCGCACGCACGCAGCGCATCGAGGTGGGCACCGGCGTCATCGACATGCGCTAGAGCATGTCGCGGTTGTGACACTCGTTCCGTAAGCTTGGTTGCATGGTCGAACTGGTAGCGCTGAGGAAGACGAACGAGGTGGCCGCGTACGTCCGCGCCTCCATGGACCGCAAGGGCGACCGCTGGACGGTCGATACGCAGCTGAGGAAGATCAGGGCGCTGGCCGAGGCCAAGGACTGGAACGTCGTCGAGGTCTACGAGGACAACGCCGTGTCGGCGACGAAGAAGCGCCGCGCTGGCACCCGCTGGGCCGAGATGCTGGACGACGCCCGCGCGGGCCGCTTCTCGATGGTGGTCGCCGTGGACATGGACCGGCTGCTGCGCAGCACGAAGGACCTCAACACCTTGATTGACCTGGGGCTGCGGGTCGTCACCGTGGACGGCGAGATCGACCTCTCGACGGCCGACGGTGAGTTCCGAGCGACGATGCTCGCGGCACTGGCCCGGTTCGAGGCCAGGCGTAAGGCGGAGCGTCAGATCAGGTCGAACGAGCGCCGACGCTTCGAGGGCATCCCGACGAGCGCCTGGAAGGCGTTCGGGTGGACGCGAGAGGGCGAGCTGATCCCGGAGGAGGCCGACGCCGTCCGGCGGGCCTTCGCCGCGTTCCTCGGCGAGCCGTCGCTGTCGATCCGGCGAATCCGCGAGGATCTGAACGGTGCCGGTCATCTCACCGCCCGCGGGTCGGAGTTCTCCGTCGATGCCGTGCGCTACCTGCTCGCGAACCCGCTCTACGCTGGCTACATCAAGCACTACGCGTCGGGCGAGCTGTACCCGGTGCAGGGCGAGGCGTTCCCGCCCATCGTCGGCGAGCAAACGTGGCGGGCCGCGGTGGCGAAGCTGGAGGACAACGTGCGGAGGTCGGCGAGGCAGGGTAACCAGCCGAAGTACCTTCTGTCGACGATCGGGCTGTGCGGGAAGTGCGGTGCGACGCTCGTCTCCGGGACGAACAGTCGCAAGCAGCCGACGTACCGCTGCGGCGAGCAGTTCCATCTCACCCGCCAGCGCGAGCCCGTCGATGCGATGGTGACCGAGGCGGTGCTCACCCGCTTGTCCTCGGTGGATGTGCACAACCTCGTGATGCCGCAGGAGGACGATGGGCCAGATCACGAGGAGTTGCTGACGGAGCGGAACGCCCTGGTCGAGCGGGTGAAGGAGCTGAGCCCGCTGCTGCGTGACATCCATCAGCCGGTCCTGGAGATCACGGCGGCGATCAACGACGTGAAGGCCCGCATCGATGAGATCGACGCGGAGCTGCTCGACCGTTCGGTGTCGGTGGCGGCGAAGTTGCTCGCGGACGTGGACGAGCCGGTCGGCACCGCGGAGCGCCGCGAGGTGGTCGAGGCGAAGTGGAAGACGTTGGACGTGGACCGCCGCCGGATGCTCGTGGACGAGCTGGTGACGGTGACCATCGAGCCCATCGCGCCCGGTCACGTGAAGTTCGACCCCGACCTCATTCGTATAGAGCCGCGTCGCGACTGACTCATGAGTCAACTCGTCAGTGGACTGGTGAGTCGACTCGTGGGAGAGTGGTTGCAGACAAGAAGATCCCACCGGGGCCGCGACTTAGAAGCGCGGGGTTCTGCTCCCGGATGAGTAGCCGGTCAAACAGCCCAACTACCGTGGCGGGGAACCGGAAGATACTCATATCTGAGGACTTCCGATGTCTGTCGTTATCGACGTTCCCCGCGCATCCGCGCTGGACTGCCCTGCTCTCGATCAGGACTCGTCTCCCGTTCCGCATGCTGATGGGCTCGATCCCGTCATCGCCGCCGCCCGCGCCGCCGGTCGCCGAGCCGGTGAGCGCCTGGCACTCACTCCGCTGACGCCGCGACAGCGCGCCGCCGTCGCCGCCGTGATGGGCGGTGGTCGCTGATGAGCGCGAACTCCGCCGCCTTCGATCACCTGACCAGCTTCCGCTGGCGACAGGGCGACCCGTCCCTCGCCGATGGCGAGGCCCAGCTCTACGACCTCGGCGTGCTCCGCTCCGTGCTGGAGGAGGCCGTCGAGATCGCCGTCGCCGATGCCCGCGCCGACGGGGTGACCTGGGCCAAGATCGGCGACGCCCTCGGCGTCACGCATCAGGCCGTCATCAAGCGTTACCGCAAGGGTGGTGCCCGATGAACGCCGCCGAACGCACCAGCGCCACCGCTCCCGCTGACCTGACCAGCCCGACCGATGGGCCTGGCCTGGCATCCGCCGGAGGCGGGCTGCCCGTCGTCGTGATGCCCGTCCTCATCCGTGCTCCGCACTCCAAGAGTTCTGGAAGCCTCATCCGTTCCTACGGGCGCGGCAAGGGCTTGTCGATTGCCGCGCCATGCAACAACATGCCTGGTCAGCTGCCGGTTTCGCCTTCGCTCCACCGCGTGACCCCGCAGGATCATTTGGGGGTCAATAGGGGGTCATTTAAGGCGCCGCACGCTCCTTCCGACGTCCTGGGCGGTGGTCGCCGTGGCTAAGCAGGAGAACAACCCGACGAGCATCGGGCTCACGCAGTACCTCGATCCGTCGTACTGGACCTGGGCCGCCGAGGACGCGAACGGGGCCGCGCTGCTCCAGCAGGGAGCCGGGGCGATCCTCGCCTACGTGGTGCAGCGGCTCGAGGCGATCGGCTGTGAGGTCGTCGAGGCCTACGGCATCGTGCACGACAAGGACGAGCGCGAGGTCTGGAGCGACACCGAGAAGACCCTCGTGGTCGAGCCGAAGCCGGATCACCTGCACGCGGTGATCAAGTTCGCCAGCCGCGCGAAGAGCGCGCCTCTGGATCGGCTCGCGTTTGGCATCGGCGTCGAACCGCAGTACGTCGAGAAGCCCGGTCGCGGGCGGTACGCCTTCGACAACATGCTCTCGTACCTGACGCACGTGAAGTACGCGGACAAGCACCAGTACGCGCCTTCGGAGGTCGCCACGGTGCGCGGGCCGGACTACCTCGGCATCGACGCCCAGCGCCGGGAGACGTGGCTCAAGGGTCGCGCCCACGTGAAGAAGAAGGTCGTCGCCGAGAACTTCGAGGACATGCGCGAGCGCGTGCTCCAGGGCGAGATCACGCGCGATCAGATCATGCTTACCGATGAACTGTTCGACATCTACTCGCGGCATCAGCGGGAGATCGACGATGCCCTGTCCGCCTACGGTCAACGCCGCGCGTACCGGGCGGCGGCGAAGCTCCGCGCCGGTGAGTTCTCGACGCACGTGGTATTCGTGCACGGGGATGCCGGTATCGGCAAGACCCGGTTCGCCACGGACTTCATCACCGAGGCGATCAACGCGGCGAACGCCCACGGCGAGCGGTGGCAGGTCTACCGGGCCGCCACGGGGAACCCCCTCGATGACTGGCGCGGGGAGGAAGTGCTGCTGCTCGACGATCTGCGCGCCTCGGCGATGGACGCGAACGACTGGCTGCTGCTGCTCGATCCGTACAACGCCTCCCCGGCGAAGGCGCGCTATAAGAACAAGGGCGAGGTGGCCCCGCGTCTCATCGTCATCACTGCGACGATCGAGCCCGTCGAGTTCTTCTACTACGCCCGTCAGAAGGGCAACGTGGACGAGGCGCTGGACCAGTTCATCCGCCGCCTGGCCTCGGTCGTGAAGGTCTACCGTGCCGACGAGATCAACCGCTACCTCGTGCAGCACATCGGAAGGATCGAGCCCTACGAGTGGCATCAGTGCAGCGTTCCGGCCGCCGCGCACACGCCCGGCATGTACGGGAACGCGTACCACCGGAACGCCGGGTCGCGGGAACTGACCTACGGTCCGGAGACCTCGGCCGACCACGACGCGGACGGCGCGGTCGCGGAGCTGCTGAGCGGGCTCGCCGTGCGGAGTCCGGACGTGCCGCTGGCACTGATCGGAGGTGCCGCATGAGCACCGAACTGGACGCGCTCTTCCAGGGGGTCGAGGGGGCCGGAGGCCCCTCGCAAGCAGGCATGGAGGACACGAGCGTCAGCGATGTGTTCGACATGCCTACTGCTTGCCACTCTGGCGTACAGGTGGAGCAGCAGACCGACTCCCAGGTGAACACGGGTCGGGCTGATGCGGAGGCTGTGCGGCAGAGTCACGGCGGCGCGAAGCGTCGTCGTGGGGGCCGCGCGAAGCTCGATACCGACTTCGGAGAGGCCACGCTCGCGGCGCTTCGCACTCGTGCGAAGCGGCTCGGGCTGGCTCCGAGCACGTGGGTGCGGGCCGTCGTGCGCGATGCCCTCCACGCCTCTCGGAGCGAGGAGTTGGACGCCGCCGTGGCCGCGCACCTGCTCGGCGTCGAGGCGCGCGCGCAGGTGTCGGCGGACGCGCGCGAGCTGGCCGCGCAGATCCGCCCGCTGGCGATCAACGTCAACGACCTGGACCACCGAGCACGTGCCGGTGAGGCGGTGGCGCTGTCGTCGGAGGTGCCCGAGCTGATCGAGCTGCTGCGCGAGGTCCGCGCCCTGCTCGGTGATCGGACGGCGTCATGAGCACGACGCACTACAGCCCGAGCGCCAGCGCCGCCGACACGGAGCGCTATATCCGGGGCAAGGAGGACGAGCGGGGCGTCGCGATCACGTGCGATGTGCCGGGAGGCCCCGGCGCGTTCTCGGCGCGCGCTCGGGCGCTCACGCAGAACACGACGCGCGAGGTCGAGGCGCTGCACTACCGCCAGTCGTTCAGCGACGAGGAGTTCGACCCGAAGAACCCCGAACACGTGCAGCGGGTGAACGACCTGGGCTACCAGCTCGCCAAGAAGATGCACCCGGATTCCGACTGCCTCGTCGTCAGTCATGTGGATGGGCGGGGAAAGAAGCCGCACAACCATATTTTGGTTCTCAATCACAACAACCGCACGGGAAAGGCGCTCTCGGACTATCGCACGTTCCACGACCGCAAGGCCGGGAATCAGAAGGGCGTGCAGTCGGCGAACGACGAGCTGATGCGCGAGCACGGGCTCTCGGTCGTGAAGCGGCTGGAGCACGCGCCGAAGGACTGGGAGCTGCGCCGCGAAGACTTCGCCGAGGGGTCGCTCGACCGCGAGATGGGCGACCGGATGAGTGCGGCGCTGGCCGATCCCCGCGCGGTGGACAAGGCCGGTCTGGTCTCGGTGATCGAGGAGCAGAACCAGCAGCTCGGTGATGACGGGGATCGGGTGCCACGGATGCGGCTGCACAGCCCCGTCAGCAAGAAGGGCAAACGCGCCGGGCAGGAGACCTGGACGCTCTACATCGAGGACCGCCGCGGCGAGTCCGGGCGTGCCGAGCGCCGCAAGCGCACGAGCGCACTCTCGGCGGACTTCACCCCGGAGGGCGCGCAGGCGTTCTTCGACTACCACCAGCAGCAGAAGGAGCAGGAACATGAGCGCAGCACTCGACAGGCTGAAGCAGCAGAACGGGCCCGTGCAGTCGCCGCAACCGCTCGGCAGTCCGGAGACGATGGAGCTGTTGACCTCGATCCTCGCCGCCGTCGAGGCGCAGAATACGAGGATCGCCACGCTGACCGAGCAGCAGAAGAAGCTCGCGGGGTTCGTGAAGGTGGACAGCGAGGAGCAGGAGAAGCAGCTCTCCGCGATCTCGCATCAGCTGACCTCAACGTCGCCGCCGCCGGAGTCGAACGAGAACAGCGAACTGCTCGCCGGAATCGCGTCCACTCTCGCGGGTATGAGCGTGAACCTCAACGGGGAGAGTCTGAAGGGCTCAGCCTCTAAGTCCGAGGCTGCCGCCAAGCATCTCGATGAGAGCCGGGCTAAGTTCGAGCGGGCCGCGAACGGTGCGCAGAAGGCCTGGCGGGAGTCGATCACCCAAGCCAGCGCCGAGGCGACGAGTGCGATCAGCACGGCCCGGGATCAGGCTGTGCAGTCGATCGAGAGGGCCGCTGCCGACGCCGGGGCCGTGGCAACAGCCAAGATTGACGCCGCGAACGAGCGGGCCGAAAAGATCATCGCCACAACGGCGAAGCTGGAGGCCCGTCAGCTTTGGTCTGTCGCCGCGTCGATGTGCCTCGCGCTGCTGCCGGTCGCAGTGATCGTCGCGGGTGTTTGGATGGCCGTCGCCGGGCTTATCACGGGCGCTCAGTGGGCCCTCGACGTGGACGGGAGCGTGTGGCTCGGGATCGGTCGCTGGCTCGTGGTCTCCATGGGCCTCGCCGGGGCCGGCTACGGACTCTTCGCGTCCGTCCGCTGGGTCGCCGGTCTCGTGGAGACCTGGAAGGGCCGCGGGATGCCGAGGTGGCCCCGTTGGCGGTGATGGCTGGATCCGATCGAGCTACCGGTTCCGATCAGCAGTCGAAGGATTTTCGCAGCAGCCAGTCCTGCGGCCTCGGTGCCGCCGCCGTAGCCTGACGAGCATCCCGGCCGTGACGGCCATCGCGACGGCGATCCCGGCACCGATGATCCAGGGATTGCCGAGGAGCCCTCCGACGCCTGCGAGTGCTCCGCCCGCCGCGATGAGCGGCAGGCCGCAGCAGAGCAGCAACGGAAGCGCGCAGCATGCCAGTAGGAGCAGCCCGGTCCCTGCGGCGACGATGGGACCGGCGCGCCGTTCGTCGCGGTCGTGATCGGCGCTCATCGTCTGCACCTCTTCCGGATGAGATCTCCCCGATTGCATGCGTTGCCGTTCATGCGCAGCACGAGAGCAGTGACGGGTCGGTGGTGAAGGACTTCGCGGCGATCCGGATGCCTTCGGTCATGGTCAGGTAGGGGGCCCAGTCGTCGGCGACTTCGGCGATGGTCTTGCCGAGCACGTGGACGCCTGCGGCGGCGAGTTCCCCGGCGTCCTTGGCGACGGCGGTGAGGCCGAGGATCTCGCTCGTATCGGCGTTCACGACGATCTTGATGAACCCGCGGGTGTCGCGGTTGATCACCGCCCGGGGCACATACTCCAGGGGCAGCACGCGGCAGTCGCAGCGGATCCCCGCGGCGACGACCTCCTTCTCGGTCATCCCGACCGCGCCGATCGCCGGTCCGGTGAACGTCACCCGCGGCAGATGGGAGTAGTCGACGGACCGGTCGGCGTCGGCGAACGCGTTCTCGGCAACGAGGGTGCCGTGGTGGGCCGCGACGTAGACGAACTCCGGGTGCCCGGTCACGTCGCCCGCGGCCCAGATCCGCGGGTTCGACGACTGCAGATGGTCGGAGACGACCACCTCGCCGGAGTCCCCGGTCTTCACCCCGACCGCATCGAGGTTCAAGCCGTCGGTGACGGGACGGCGTCCGAGGGCGACGAGCACCTGGTCGGCGCGGAACTCCTGCGAGCCGCCGGACACGTCCGCGGTAACCACGACCTGCCCGGTCGCCGCGTCCCGGGACACCCGGGTCGGCACCGCGCGGCGGACCACCCGGATGCCCTCGTCGGCGAACACCTCCTGCAGTGTCCGGGACACCTCCGGCTCCTCCTTCGACGCGAGCCGGGACCGCACCAGCACGGTGACCTGGGAGCCGAGGCGGGCGAACAGCTGCGCCTGCTCCAGGGCAACGTAGCCGCCGCCGAGCACCAGCATCGACTCGGGGACCTCGGTCAGGTCCATCGCCGTGGTCGAGGTCAGGTACCCGGCCTCGTCCAGGCCGTCGATCGGCGGAGCCCACGGCCGCGCACCGGTGGCGACCAGGTAGTGCTCGGCCTCGATCGTCTCGACCGCTCCGTCTGCGGCGGTGACCTCCAACACCGGCGCGTCCGGGGTGCCCGCGAACCCGGCGTCTCCCCGCCGGACGTGCCACCCGTATGAATCGGCGACGTCGGCGTACTTCTCGCCCCGCATCGTCTCGACCAACGCCTGCTTCCCGGCGATCAGCGCGGGCATGTCCACTGGGCCTGCCGTCGTCGCGATCCCCGGGAACCGGTCGGCGGCGTCGGCGGCGACGTGCCGTGCATCGGCGGCGGCGATGAGGGCCTTCGACGGCACGCAGCCCGTGTTCACGCAGGTGCCGCCGAGCGTGCCACGCTCGATCATCACCACCGACTTCCCGAGCATGGTCGCGCGTATCGCGGCGGCGAACGCTCCGCCGCCCGATCCGATGATGGCGAGATCGTACTTCGTAGGCATCGCTGCTCCCGTCAAGGCTTGGACTTCTGTTCCGTTTCAGCCATACTGGACCTTCCAGTGCAGGGGAAGGTCAAGCGTGGCCCCTGCCGAATGATCGGAGGCCGCAATGCGCATCGGAGAACTCGCCGAACGCGCGGGCACCACCTCGAAGACGCTCCGGTTCTACGAAGAGCAGGGACTGCTGCCCCCGGCCGACCGGACGCCATCCGGGTACCGCGACTACGCGCCCGACGCCGTCGCCCGGATCGACTTCGTTCACCGTGGCCAGGCCGCAGGCCTCACCCTCGCCCAGATCCGCCAAATCCTCGACATCCGCGACAGCGGCCACGCGCCCTGCGAGCACGTGCGAGACCTCCTCGACGCGCGCCTGGCCGAGATCGAGCAGCAGATCGCCCAGCTCACCGCCCTGCACGGCACCATCGCCGACCTCCGGCACGACGCCGCGCACCCGGACCCCGTCACATGCAGCCCAGACCAGGTCTGCCGGTACCTGTAGAGGGACGCGGACCGAGAAAACGAGAGCCATAACACGAACATGCGCTAGGACAGCCCGCCAACACCCGCCGGGGTACGCGCAGCCCCGCTCCCGAAGTTTCCGGCTCCGCGGGTAGGTTGGATGCATGACCAATCACATGCCGACCGACGAGGTCACCCCCGGCACCCGCCTGAGTCCCGGCGCCGTGGCGCCACCGAAGGCGATCAAGGATCCTCTCCCCGATTGGAATCCGCGGGGTCCGCGGGTTCGTCGCGATCCCGTTTCCGCCTACGACGAGATGCGATCGCGATGTCCCGTCGCGCGCGGGGCGAGTGGTGCCTGGACGCTGTTTTCGCATGCTGATGTCACTGCTGCCGCCCTGGATCATCAAGTTTTCTCCAACGCGGTGTCCCGCCACCTCCAGGTGCCCAACGGCTTGGACGAGGCCACGCACACGGAGTTCCGAGCTCTCGTGGATCGCTACTTCACTCGGAAACGGATGACAGCCTTGGAGCCTGCGGTGCAGCGAGTCGCGGCCGAACTCGTCTCGCAATTCGACGTTCCCGGGCCCATCGACGCAGTCGAGGTCGGCGCTCGCTTTGCGGTGCGCGCGCAAAGCGCCTGGCTCGGGTGGCCCCTCGACCTCGAGGGCGAGCTCCTGCAGTGGATGGCGGACAACCATGCAGCCACTCGCTCACGAGATGGGGCGCGCACCGCGGAAGTCGCCCAGCGCTTCGATGCCATCATCCGGTCCCTCATCGACGCTCGCCGCGAGGCTGGTGACGCCGCACCCGACGATGTCACCACCGAGCTTCTCCGCGACCGTGTCAACGGCCGCGAGCTGACCGACGAAGAGATCGTCTCGATCCTGCGCAACTGGACGGGTGGCGACCTGGGGTCGATCGCCCTCTGCACGGGCGTGATTCTGACCTACCTCGCCGACCACTCGCACGTGCAAGCCCGGCTGCGCTCCGGAGTGTCCGATCGGGAGTTCAACGCGATCCTCGATGAGATCCTGCGAATTGATGATCCCTTCGTGGCGAACCGACGCATCACCACCGAGCCCGTCACGGTCGGCGGCCGTGAGCTCGCCGCCGGCGAACGAGTCTTCCTCAACTGGGCATCCGCCAATCGGGATCCGCAGATGTTCGGTGACCCGGACGCATTCGATCCCCTTGGTAATGCGCCCTACAACCTCGTGTACGGTATCGGGAAACACGTCTGTCCTGGTCGCCCGCTCGCGACCCTCGAACTGCGGGCACTGACCCGGGCCGTCCTCGAGACGACGGTCACGATCGAACCCAATCCGGACAGGCGCCGACAGCGCGCGCTGCCGCCCGTCGGTGGCTTTGCCGCCGCTCCGCTGCGCCTGCGGTGACGACACAACCGGCCGTGGCCATCATGGCCAGGATGAGGACGTGGGGTTGGAAGCTGACCGACATTGGGAGGAGGATCGTCGAATGACTGTCCCGCCTGAGTCCGGGCACAGCGGTGAACCGCACGCACCAAGCCACCACGCCAAACTCAACGCACTGCGCGCCGGAGTGCTCGGCGCCAACGATGGCATCGTCTCCGTTGCCGCCTTGTTGCTGGGAGTGATCGCCAGCGGCGCCGGTGACACTGCGGTCTTCGTCGCCGGGTTGGCCTCGACCGTTGCCGGTGCGGTCTCGATGGCGTTGGGTGAGTACGTTTCCGTCTCCGCCCAGCGGGACACCGAGAAGGTCTTGATCAACAAGGAGCGCGCCGAGCTCGCCGATGATCCGCAGGCCGAACACGCCGAGCTGTCCGGCATCCTCCAGGGGTATGGCATCACCAGGGACACCGCTGATAAGGCTGCTACCGAGATCGGTGCCAGCGACCCCCTGGCCGCTCACCTGCAACTTGAGCTCGGCCTCGATGCGGAGGACTTGACGAACCCGATCACGGCGGCGCTGTCGTCGGCGGTGGCATTCGTGCTCGGAGCCCTGCTGCCCATGATCTCGGTCTTCTTCGCCCCCTCGGGGACTGACGCCGTTGTGGTCACAGTCGTGACTCTCATCGTTCTGGCCCTGACCGGTCACATCTCCGCGAGACTGTCGGGCACTTCACCGCTCAGGTCGAGCCTGCGCCTGGTCATCGGCGGCGCTCTCGGACTGGCGCTGACATACGTTGTCGGATCCCTATTCGGGCTTGCTGTTTGACACTCCCCAGGTCGCTTCCTTCGCCGTGCATCCAGTCTCTGGTCCTGGAAATTGCCGTGCATCACCAGGGCCTGGCCGCCGCAACGGAGATTCTCCGTGGTTCTTGATCCACGGCAAGGGAAGTTCGCTCGGTTCTGCGTAACTTAAGAGATGTCCAAGGAACCAGAACCGAAACGAAAGGAGACGAGCAGCCCAATGACTGCCTCGGCCCCCACCCTGAAGACCACCACCCTCCGCTCGGACGAGTTCTCCTGCCCGTCGTGCATCCAGAAGATCGAGACCAAGCTGACCGGGCTCGACGGCGTCGAGTCGGCCGAGGTGAAATTCTCCTCCGGCCGGATCATCGCCCAGCACGACCCGCAGAAGGTCTCGGTGCGTGACCTGGTGGAGGCTGTTGCGGAAGTCGGCTACACCGCCAAACCATCCGCCATCTGACATACATCATCTGACCGGCCTACTGCTTCAGAGCCAGTGACCCGCTGACGCTTCCGGTGTCGGCGGGTCGCGCTCTGTATCCGCAGTTGTCTGGAGCTGAGTCGGATAAAGCCATGAAGACTCGATCCGTGTCAAGGCGCGAGGAGTCGCCCGACCGTAGCTTGGAAGTGATCCCGAAAGGACCGCTTTCAACGGAAGGAAGAACCATGAAGACCTGGAAGACCTGGGGTGTGGTCGCCGCCTCGGGCGTGCTGATCGCCCTCGCCCTCGTCACCGGTTGGGACATCCTCATGATCGCGGCAGCCGTCGTCGCCGGCTGGCCGATCGCCGTCTCCGCGTGGCACGCGCTGCGCATCAAGATGATCTCCATCGACCTGCTGGTCGTGGTGGCAGCCGTCGGCGCCCTGTTCATCCAGAACTACTGGGAGTCGGCCGCCGTCACGTTCCTCTTCGCCCTCGGCAAGGCGCTGGAGAAGGCCACCCTCAACCGGACCCGCAAGGCACTGTCCGACCTGGTCGAGGCCGCTCCGGACACCGCCACCGTGCTGCGCGACGGCGAGCCGGAAACCGTCGAGATCTGGGAGCTCGTCCCCGGCGAAGTGGTGCTGGTGAAGAACGGTGAGCAGGTGCCCGTCGACGGTCGGGTCATCACCGGCAACGGGGGAGTCGACGAGGCCACCATCACCGGCGAATCCGTGCCTGCTGAGAAGTCCGAGGGCTCCGAGGTCTACGCCGGCACCTGGCTGCGCTCCGGCGTGCTGCGCGTCGAAGCCGTGGGGATCGGCTCCGACTCGACGCTGGCGAAGATCATCCACCGGGTGGAGGACGCCCAGGACGACAAGGCCAAGACCCAGACCTTCATGGAGCGGTTCTCCAAGTACTACACCCCCGGCGTCATGCTCGCCGCACTCGCTGTCGGCCTGCTGTCCTGGAACGTCGAACTCGCCCTGACCCTGCTGGTCATCGGCTGCCCCGGCGCGTTGGTCATCTCCATCCCGGTGTCGATCGTGGCCGGGATCGGCCGCTCGGCCAAGGACGGCGTCCTCATCAAGGGCGGCGAATACCTGGAGACCTCCGCCAAGGTCGACGCGATCGTCGTCGACAAGACCGGAACGCTGACCAACGGGCGCCCCGAGCTGACCGACGTCGACGTCCTCGACGACTCCTACACGGCCGAGGAGGTCCTCATCTTGGCGGCCCGCGCGGAGACCGCCTCGGAGCACCCGCTCGCCGAGGCGATCATCCAGGGAGCCGAGGGGCGGGGCCTGCGAGTCGACCATGTTGAGCACGCCGAGCCGGTCGCCGGCAAGGGCATCCGCGCTCAGGTGGACGGCCGCACGGTAGCCGTCGGCTCTGCGGACCTGCTCGGCTCCGCTGGAGACGCAGCCTCCGACTCCGCCGCGGACTCCGTGTCCGAGCTTGTCGCCGGCCTCAACCGGATCCTGGAGCTCAACGAACAGGGCAAGACCGCGATGTTCGTGGGAGTTGACGGCAGAGCGATCGGAATCGTGGCCGTGGCGGACACCATCCGCGCCGACGCGCCCGAGGCCATCAAGGCCCTCCACGGTCGAGGCGTCAAGGTCATCATGGCCACCGGAGACGCCGAACGCGTTGCCCGCAACGTCGCAGCCGAACTCGGCGTCGACGAGGTCCGCGCCGAGCTGATGCCCGAGGACAAGCTCATCATCGTCAAGGAGCTGCAGGCACAGGGTCACACCGTGGCGATGGTCGGCGACGGGGTCAACGACACCCCCGCCCTGGCGCAGGCGGACATCGGCGTGGCGATGGGAGCGGCCGGCTCACCGGCCGCGATCGAGACCGCTGACATCGCGCTCATGGCCGACCGGCTGCCGCGCCTGCCCCACGCGCTCGGCCTGGCACGGCGGACGGTGCGCACCATGCGAGTCAACATCGCCATCGCCCTGCTCACGGTCGCGCTCCTGCTGGCCGGCGTTCTCTTCGGAGGCGTGACGATGTCGCTGGGCATGCTGGTCCACGAGGCGTCGGTGCTGCTGGTCATCGCCATCGCGATGCTCCTGCTGCGCCCGACCCTCAAGGGCGAGCAGGGACGGGACGCCAAGCGTCAGCAGATCAACGATAACGCGAAGGAGCAGAAGGCCGTGGCCTGAACCAGCCGCCTCGGCTGCTCGGACTACCCAGAGCACGGCCGAGGCGACCGCCCGTGACCACCCTCTGAACATGCCCCGCCGGAGCTCTCCAGGTCTCACCCGGCGGGGCAGTCCCGTGCCGTCGTTCCTCTCGATAAGTAGCGGTGGTGTCCGGTGAGGGTTCCCCTTACGGGCATGCGATCTGGGCTGACGCCTGTGACCGAGTGTTCAGTGCGCGCTGTATAGTTCAGTCCATGCTGACTATTGCTTCGCGTCTCGACGTGATGAACCGCCTGGGTCGTGCACTGGCCGACCCCACTCGATCCCGGATCATCTTGACCCTGCTCGACCATCCCGCTTACCCGGCGGAACTGGCCCGAGATCTGGACCTGACACGCCCGAACGTGTCCAACCACCTGGCATGCCTGCGCGATTGCGGGATCGTCGTCTCCGAGCCCGAGGGTCGTCGGACACGATATGAGATCGCCGATTCGCACCTGGCGCAGGCGCTGACGGCACTGGTCGATGCCACCCTGGCAGTGGACGAAGACGCCCCGTGCATCGATCCCGCCTGCTCGCTTCCCGGATGCGACGCAGCTGGGGAGGGCGCATGATCCTCACCTCGGTCTTGCAGGCGATGGGCCTGTTCGCAGCGACCAACATCGACGACATCATTGTGCTCTCCCTCTTCTTCGCGCGAGGGGCAGGCCAGCGCGGCACTACCGCCCGCATTCTGGCCGGCCAGTACCTCGGATTCGCCGGCATCCTCGGTGCCGCGGTCCTGGTGACCATCGGTGCCGGAGCATTCCTGCCCTCGGCAGCCATCCCGTACTTCGGTCTCATCCCTCTGGGCCTCGGCCTCTGGGCCGCATGGCAGGCCTGGCGCGGAGACGATGACGACGATGACGACGAGGCCAAGGTTGCCGGCAAGAAGGTCGGCGTGTGGACAGTCGCAGGCGTCACCCTTGCCAACGGCGGCGACAACATCGGCGTCTACACCCCTGTCTTCCTCAGCGTGGAACCTCTCGCAGTAGTCGCCTACTGCATCGTCTTCCTCGCGCTCGTCGCGGTCCTGGTGGCCCTGGCAAAGTTCGTCGCCACCCGCCCCCCGATCGCCGAAGTGCTCGAACGCTGGGAGCACATCCTCTTCCCCATCGTTCTCATCGGCCTCGGCATCGTGATCCTCGTCAGCGGCGGAGCCTTCGGACTCTGACGTAGCGGCAGCGATCCAAACGGCCCCGACCGGGCGCACCCCTCTCGGTTCAGACCGCGACACCTACCTGCAGCCAGTCCTGCGTGATCGTGGCAACAAGACCGCCACGGAGCGCTGCAAAAACCCCGCCACCAAGCGAACGAAGCCACACTCACGATCCCCGCCCACATGGGTCCGGGGCTGAACCTCAACCTGCTGGGCAGCTTCGCCGAGCACGTGGCCTCGGAGCTCGGGTGGGAGCCGAACACGAAGGGGCCGGTCACCGGGTACCCGATCGACTGATCGGTCCCCGGCCGCACCCGTCGTTGACGCCGCCGATGCTCGGGGCCCTGGCCAGGGCGAATGACGTGCCGGATGAGAGCCTCCTCGAGCTCTATCGCCTGGCTGTCTCGGAGGGGCAGAGCCCACGAGGGTGTCGGTGGGCTGCTTCATCGCCCAGCAGCGCGAGCAGGTGGCCGTGCTGTTCCCGGACGGGCTGAGCATCCTCAGCCGTGAGATCGACCCCTTCGCGCAGGACCTCCAGGCGACGCGGACAGCTGATGCGCAGACCCGCGCCGCGCAGCCGGATGCGCGCATGACGTCATCGCTGCCCCGGGAGGAGCAGCTCGCGGCGCTGCAGCAGATGCGCGAGATGACCGGCATGCCCGATGACGCCTACGCCGCACTGGTTCGAGAGGTCGAGGCAGGGGGAGCGCACGGCGCAGATCGTCATGAGGGCACTCGAGCAGAGGCGCAGTGCGCTCGACCCGAAGACGATTGAGTACAACGTGTACAAGTTGTACTCATGACGCCATGACCAGTGTGACCCTGTCGCAGTTCCGGAACCGCCAGAGCGATGACATCGCCGCAGCTCAGCGAGATCCCGTGGAGATCACCTCCAGGGGCGCTGGCCGTCGTGTGGCCTGATTCGATCGGCTATGTGCCCGCCGCGACCACGGTCATCACCTCGGCCACCTGGCGTTCATCTGCCGCCAGCCGGGCGGACACCGGGCGCGGCTAGGGTCGATGCGTGTCTGCGACTGCGCAGACTCCCTCGCCAGCAGCGGCCGGCTCCCGGCCGGTCAGAACCTTGGAGCGCCCATGAGCACTCAGACCGCCGATGAGCTCGCGCCGGAGACGATCGATCAGGACGAGGCCGCGCAGCTGCGCAGCCCGCTGGAGCGCTTCGGGCTGAGCGGGAAGGCCCTCGAGTACGGCAACTGGATCGCCGTGGCCGTCGGGATCTACATCCTGATCACCGCGGTCAACGTCATCGGCGACGGCTTCAAATCGGCCACCGGCGGTCAGGCCGAGGAGCTGTTCGCCTTCGCGGAGAACCCGCTCATCGCACTGATGATCGGCGTGCTGGCCACGGGGCTGATCCAGTCGTCGTCGACGACCACCTCGATCGTCGTGGGCCTGGCAGCGGGCGGTCTGCCCATGGAGATCTGCATCCCTATGCTGATGGGCGCGAACATCGGCACCACGCTGACCTCCACGCTGGTCTCGCTCGGGATGGTGCGCGACAAGGAGTCCTTCCGCCGCGGCTTCGCGGCAGCCAGCGTGCACGACATGTTCAACCTGTTCGCGGTGGTCATCTTCCTGCCCCTGGAGATGCTCACCGGCATCCTCGAGAAGTCCTCCGGGTGGCTCTCCGAGCAGATGGCGGGCAGCGACGGCGGAATCGTCGCCGTGATCTTCGGCGGAATCGGGGCGGGGGTCACGGCGGTGACCGAGCCGCTTGCCGATCTCATCGGCATGCTGGCCGAATGGATCCCGCAGCCGTGGGGCGGCATCCTGCTGATCTTCATCGGCATCGGACTGATCCTGTCGGTGATCAACTTCATCGGCTCGCTGCTGAAGGTCGTCATGGTGGGCCGGGCCAAGCAGGTCCTGCACAGCGCCATCGGCCGCGGCCCGATCACCGGCATCTTCTCCGGCATGCTCATCACCATCATGGTGCAGTCCTCGTCGACCACCACGGCGCTGGTGGTGCCCCTGGCCGGCTCCGGCACCTTCTCCGTGAAGCAGATCTACCCGTTCACCCTGGGCGCCAACATCGGCACGACCGTCACGGCGCTGATCGCGGCCTTCGCCTTCTCCGGCGTCGAGGCGCAGTTCGCCCTGCAGGCCGCGCTCGTGCACCTGCTGTTCAACCTGCTGGCCACCGCGCTGATCTTCGGCGTTCCCTTCCTGCGGGTGATCCCGCTCGAGGGAGCGGCGCTGCTCGGCGAGCTGGGGGCCCGGAACAAGCTCTTCGTCGTCGCGTGGGTACTGGGCGTGTTCGTCGTGGTGCCCGCCGTGCTCATCTTCCTGACGGTCGTGCTCTGACCGTCCGCCCGACCGCTCCCAGGAGATAACGATGACCGACATGCCCCAGAACACCAGCACCCCGGACGCCGAGACCGCCACGCCCGTCGAGGCCAGGCTGGAGCAGATCCTCCTGGAGGCCGAGGCCTCGCTGCGCAGCCTGCGCGAGGAGCTCGAGGAGCAGCGCCGATTCGCTCAGCAGCATCAGCAGATCGACCGTCTCCCGGAGCACCTGGCTCAGACCAGCCATAAGTGGGCCGGCGTCAAGATCTTCCTGGACGACCTGGTCTCGGACTTCCGCCGCCTGCGCGACACGGGTGAGCAGCCGCAGACCGGTCCCGCCGATGACGCCGCGCAGGACAGGAGCCGATGATGCGACGCCGACTGTCCGCCGCGCTGCTCGTCAGCGGCCTCACCGTGACCCTGGCGGCCTGCGGATCCTCGGACGACGCTGAGACCCTCACCATCGGCGGCTCGGCCACGGTGTACCCGATCACCGAGCTGGTGGCCCAGGAGACCGGCACCAGCATCGACATGGAGGCCGAGGGCACCCTCGACGGCTTCGAGCGCTTCTGCAGCGGCGAGACCGTCATCAACAACGCCTCCGAGGCGATCACACAGGAGTTCCTCCAGCAGTGCGAGGACAACGGGGTCGAGTTCATCGAGGTCCCCATCGGCCTGGATGCGCTGTCTGTCGTGCGCAATCTGGACAACGACGCTGTGGAGGATCTGAGCCTCGAGGAGTTGCAGCAGATCTGGGAGCCGGACTCGTCGATCGAGCGCTGGTCCGACTTGCGTGCGGACCTGCCGGATGAGCGGATCGAGCTGTTCGGCCGCGACGACGGCTCCGGGACCTTCGAGTACTTCACCCACAGCGTCACCGGCGAGGCCGGTGAGATCCGCGAGGACTACGAGTCCACCGATGATCTCGACGAGCTCACCGAGTGGATCGCTGAGGAGCCGAACGGCCTGGGCTTCATGGGCGCGGGCAACTACCTCTCCGCCGATGACGAGGCCAGGTCGCAGCTGTCCACGGTGGCCGTCGACGGCGTGGAGCCCAGCCTGGAGAACGCCCAGTCCGGTGAGTATCAGCCGCTGACCCGGCCGCTGTTCCTGTACGTGAACAAGCAGAAGCTGGATGAGAGCCAGACGCTGCAGGATTTCACCGAGTCCTATATCGACTCGGCCTACGAGATCATGCCGCGGGTGTTCTTCTACCGGCTGCCGGAGGCGTCCTACGACCAGGTCCGGGAGCGTCTGGACTCCGGAGAGACGGGCTCCCTCTACGGGGGCGATCCGTTCCTCTCGACGTCGGTGGTGGAGCTGCTCGAGCAGCGGTGATCGCCCTGCGCGGCCCTGATGGCAGGTCGCGCGGGGCCTCCGCCGGCTCCGGCGTCAGCTCAGGGCGGCTCCCGTGAGCTGCGCGACCGTCTCCCACAGTCGCCGGGCCAGCTGCGGATCGGAGGCCTCGGGGGAGCGGCCCAGCAGGGTCGGTGTGCCGCGCAGCGCCTTGAAGCCCGATGGGCCCACGTAGCTGCACGGCGGCAGCTCCGAGGTGGCGGCCACCAGCACGTTCTGGGCTCCGTCGGCCGCGGATTGCGCCATGGGCGAGGTCGCCGCGGTGATGAGGGCGTTGGCGCGCTCGCCGAACTGATTCTGGATGTTTGTCAGCGCCCAGCCGGGGTGGGCCAGCATCACGGGGATCCCGCGCGGGGCGAGCCGACGGTTGAGCTCCAGGCCCCACAGCATGTCCGCGAGCTTGGACCGTCCGTAGGCCCGGAAGGGGCGCCAGCCGCGGGTCTTCGTCATGCGCCCGGATTGGTCGGGCAGGTCCAGAGGAGCCAGACGATCCTTCATGGGCTCAGTATGGCGGTGATCCAGTGCCCACCGGGCCTGTGGCGACTCTGCTCGCCACAGCATCGCGATCCGGCGGAGAATCTCGTCATAACGGGCCTGATGATCGGCGCCGGCGGGAAGGAATCAGCTCAGCTTGCGCGCCCTGCGCCACTCCAGCGCAGCGATGACCACAACCAGCAGCAGCCACAGCACAGGCCACGGCCGCAGCTGCCCGTCGATCAGGCTGAGCACGCCGGTGAGCAGCGCGAGCCCGGCCACGCCGGTCATCAGCCAGGCCCGGCGTCGAGCCGCCACTGCCCGATTCGGCGCGAACCGCTGCGCGTAGGCCTCCGCCGCCCCGAACTCCTCGGCAGGCGAGGTGCCGGCCTCCTGGGCATGGGATCGCGCCTCGGCCAGGATCTCCTTCACCCGCGAATCCGTGAGGTCCCCGCGGCTGCGCAGTGCAGCGCCCAGGGCGTCGTACCAGGAGGCGTCGTCGTGAGGGGCTGCGGTCCTGGCGGGCCGCGCGGGCCAGGCCAGTGCGGTGGCCCAGGCGAGCAGCGCATAGGCGACGACCGCGCCCAGGAAGCCCAGCATGGCCGTGCCCGGAAGCGTCACGGGATTGCCGAGCGCGAAGACGCCCACGCTCAGCGCTATGCCGGGAAGCGCTGCGGCCACCGCGGCCAGGACTCCGGCGGTGTGCGATCGAGCCGCCGTCACCGCGGTGTGGACGGCTGCGATCGTCCGCGACGTCAGAGCCAGAGCAAGCGGCGCCAACAGGAAAGACAGCTTCAGCGGGTCGGCCCAGGACCAGGTGATCAGCTCGTAGAGCAGGAACAGGCCGGCGTAGAAGCTCGCGATGATCAGCGTCTCGACCGCGAAGTCGCGCGGGCTGGTCGTCGGCGGCGCCTTCAGGGCCACGCCCTGCTCGCGCCAGGCGGCCTCCTGCCCCCGCGCCCAGGTCAGCGGGTCGCCGAAGAGCTCCTGCGCAGGCTCCTGTGCCGCGGCCACCTGCTCGGCGACCTCGTCGAGGGCCTCGACGATGCGACGCTCCAGCACCTCCTCCATCAGCAGCCGACCACCTGCGGTCAGCGCCCAGTCCTGATCCTCCTCGGCTCCGCGGGCGGTGCCCACTCTGTCGACGGCGGCCCGGAAATCGCTCTGCGCGGTCATCGTGCGTCCTCCTGAGAGTGAGCTGCGGGAGAAGAGGGCTCGAGAGCTGCGACCAGGCGATGCCAGTCGCCGCGCTCCCGGGACAGGCGCTCTCGTCCGACGTCGGTGAGGCGGTAGGTGCGCCGCCCGGGGCCGCTGTCGCCCTGGGACCACGACGCCGCTATGGCGCCCTGCTGCTCGAGGCTGCTCAGCAGCGGATAGAGCGAGCCGCCCTTGGGGCGGCCGAGCCCGCGTTCGGCGAGCCGTTCGGCGATCGCATATCCATGCAGCGGCTCCTCGGCCAGCACCGCCAACAGGGCGGTGCCCATGGCGGCGCGCACCCAGGGGGTCGGCCACAGCGGATCGGCGTCTGTCATGTATCTAAGTATGAGATGTACTTAGTGGGCTGTCGAGCCCTCGCGGAGTCGAGTCAGGAGCTGCCCAGATCAGGGTCTCGGGCCGACGAGCGCTCAGCTCCTGCAGGCGCTGGAGGGGCATGGTGCGGGCGCTCATCGTGAGGACAGGAACTGTCCTCACGATGAGCACGGCAGATGTTCTCCTGCTCCGGGTGCTCGAGGTCGTTCCCGTCGAACTGCCCTGGGGCAGAAGCCGACTCAGGTCCGGCGGTTCAGCGGGCGCGGCCCGAACACGGTGAGCACCGTCAGGACGGCAGGGGCAAGAAGTCCGAGCAGCAGGAAGGAGGCCGGTGAGTCCAGACGGTCGAGCATCCACTGGAAGTTCATGCCGAAGAAGCCGGTGGCCAGGGTCAGCGGCAGGAAGATCGTGGCCACCACGGTGAGGCGCTCCGAGACCACGGTCGCCTGCTCGTCCAGGACGTCCCCGGCCATCGCGTAAAGCCTCGTGGCGGTGGACTGGTTCGCCCCGAAGGTGGCTGCGGCCTGGCTCAGGCGGCTGCGATGCTGCTGCTCGAGCAGATCCGAGAGCTCGTCGTGGGCGATGAGCATGGTGCGGTGCGCGGCTTGCGTCTGGCCGAGGCGGAACAGCTCCGTGCGCAGCCGGCCCAGCTCCCGTCGTCGCGGCGCAGAAGCGAACCCCAGCGTCTCGTCCCCGAGCCGCTGGCTGTCGTCGTCGATCCTCTCCAGGGCGTCCTCGGCCTGCTGGGCGACCGCGGTCACCGCGGCCACCAGCCCGGCGCGGCCGTGCACCGGCGAGGCCTCCACGGCGGGGCGCACGACGGCAAGGTCCTCCGGGTGGCCCACCAGCAGCGAGACGTCATCGTTCGAGACGATCTGGACGGGCCGATGCTCGCGCTGGTCCTGGAGCACCATCAGCAGATGACGTGCAAGGACGACTCCACCTGCGGTGGTGGGATCGAACTGCATTGTCCCCCGATCTCGCTGCCAGCCCGGTCCCAAGGACCGGGCTGGCGGGTCAGTCGGCGCGAGTCGCCTGAGTCCGCCTCACCGCCAGCCGGAGTAGTCCCGCCAGCCCCAGGGCGGCGATGCCAGCACCCCACAGGGCGGCACCGGCCGCGGGCTCCGCCACGACCATGCCGCCGGTAGGTCGGCCCTGTGCGTCCATGCCGTCCCAGAGCGCAAACGGCGCGGTGTCGATCATGTGCCAGAGGACGAAGCCCCACACGGCCGCGACGATCAGCGCCGCAAGGGCCCACCGGCGCGAGCGGCCGATCCAGGCACTGAGCGCGCACAGGATCACGGCCGCACCGAGCGCGGCGAACAGCGGCCAGTCCGCCTTCAGCCCGCTCTCGGTGCCACCCAGGGCGGTCTGGACCATGGAGATGCCGTCCTTGTCCCGTGAATCGAGGACGGGCGTGGTGAGGCTCAGGACCCACAGCGCGGCGCTGAGCAGCGCTAGCACTCGCGAGGCCAGGACCACGGTCGTCAGCCTCGAAGAGCCCGCTCAAGCGGGATGCTGCCGTCCTGCCAAGGGGTCAGCACCCACACGAGCGCGTAGGCGCCCACGCCCAGCACAGGCAGCAGGAAGGAGGCGAGCAGCAGCGCGCGGACCACCCACACGTTGATCCCGAGCCGCGCGGCGATCGCGCCGCCGATGCCTCCGGCGAGCCGCTGCGGTCCGCGTCGGAAGCCGAGGCCGCGCACTGAATCGAAGATCGTGTTCATAGAGCCAACGTTACTCGGCGCGTGGCGACGCACGGCATGCGTCAGCCGCCCGAGCTCGCCAGGGGCTGATCCGGTCTGGCGAGCCTCAGCCCTGGGGCCGTCCAAGGAGGTGCGCCTGCTCGCCGTCGTGATCGAAGATCGTGAGGATCTCCGCCGGCCCGCGGTGGGCTTCGAGCGCGTGCAGGGTCATGGTGGAGAACTCCGCGGCCTGTCCCGGGGAGACGCCCTTCGGGTGGCAGCTCCCCACGAACCCGCAGGGGATGACACCGATCCCGGGGATCTGGAGCGCAGGCAACGCCAAGCCAGCCCATGACCATGGTGGTCTCGCCCGCCGCAGCCGGAGTCATGGCAGGCGCGGGGGTCCACGGTGAGCTGGCCATGACCCATCTGGCCCGTGCGGTGGACGGCGGCAGCGCCCGGCAGTGAGCTGCGGGGCGGCTGCATTCCACCGGAGCTGTCAGGCCGCGCCGAATTATGCTGAGGCTCCCAGCGCCGACCGGCGGCGCATCCAGCACAGGGGACACCCATGGCACTGCAGGAGATCGAGTTCGCGTCGGCAAATGGCCGCGACACCATCCAGGCATGGCTGCACACGCCGATCGCCGAGCCCAAGGCGATCGTGCAGATCGTCCACGGCCTCGGCGAGCACTCGCGGCGCTACCTCCACCTCATCAGCGCGCTGCTGGACGAGGGGTTCGCAGTGGCGGCGGGCGATCACAGCGGGCATGGTCGCACGGCCATGCGGTCCGGGATCTGGGCAGATGTCGGCGACGACGCCGCCCGTGTGGTCGTCGACGACGAGCTGGCGCTGCTGGCCAGGGTGCGCCAGGAGCTGCCCGGGGTCCCGGTGGTCGTGTTCGGGCACAGCTGGGGCTCGATGATCGCCCGCGTCCTGGCCGCGCAGCCGGATGTCGAGCTGGCCGGATTGGCCTTGGGCGGCATCGCGGCGCAGATGCGCGGCATCGAGTCGACGATCGACCGGGACATGCTCGCCGGCCTGTCCGCCGGAGAGGGCCGTGCCGAGCCGGCGCCGGATCTTCTGGTGGGACAGCTCTTCGACGGCTTCCTGGCCCGCTTCGGCCAGGACGCGGGCCCCACGGCCTGGGTGGCCCTGGACGCCGACGTGGTGGCCGACCACGGCCGCGACCCCTTCAACAACTTCGGGGCGCCCTTGAGCGCACGGTTCCTCAAGGGGTTCGTGGACCTCTACGACCAGGCGAACGACGACTCCTTCTACGCCGCTCTGCCCGTGGACCTGCCGGTGCTGATCCTGGCGGGGGAGCAGGATCCTGTCGCCAACTTCGGCGAAGGCGCGTTCCACGTGGCTAATCGACTGCGGGGCAGCGGCCATGACGACGTCCGCACCCGCGTCTTCCCCGAAGTCCGCCACGAGGTGCACAACGAGCCGCTGACTCGCGCCGAGGCCGAGGAGGAGATCCTCGGCTTCATCGCCCGAGTCACCGCGCGGAGCTGAAGGGCCGGGGGCTTCATGGCCGAGCCCGCTCCGGAAGAGGCTCCGGGGCGGGCTCGGTGCAGGAGCTGCGATGGTGTGCCGACTCCAGGGGACGGCTCAGTCGCCGAACGACTCCAGCAGCGCGAGCGCGGAATCCTTGCCGAGCTGGTTCGCGGCCAGAGGGCTGTCGCCGGTCAGCAGATTGCCGTCGCGGGTGGTCGCTCCGGACATGTCGTCGTTGACGATCTCGAGACCGGCGGCGGTGAGCTGCTCGCCCAGGTTCCACGGCATCTGCCCGGGGAGGTAGCCGATCTCGATGTTCGCCCCCAGGTCCAGGGAATCCGGGAAGGCGGTGATGCGGCGACCGGCGAAGGGGTTCTTCTCGCGGTCGATGCCCGCGGCCAGCAGGGCGGCGGGGCCGTGGCACAGGGTGATGATGAGCCGGTCCTGCTCCAGGAAGAAGTCCAGTGCCGACCGCAGCTCGCGGCTGTCGGGCAGGCCCGTCATGGCGCCGTGGCCGCCGGGGATGAAGATCGCGGCGTAGTCGTCGAGCCCGTCGGCGATGACGTCGGCGAGCGCGCGCGGGGTCTTGAAGGACTCCTGGGCGGCCTCCCAGGTGCTGGCCACAGCCTGGTCCTGCGACGGGTAGGCCCACCACTCGAACTTGCCGGGCCCGCCCGTGAGCGTGGCGACGTCGATGCCGTAGCCGGCCTGGGCCATGTGGTGCAGCGGCAGCAGGGTCTCGACGGGGTGATTGCCGGTGGAGAAGAACGTCCCGTTGCGCATGTGCATGTAGCGCTCGTGGGCGGCGATCACCAGCACCTTCCAGCGGCCGCCGCGGTACTGCTCCTCGGTGGCCAGGCCGTCGAAGTCCGTGGTTGGAGCGGTGTACTGGGAAAGTGAGTACGGAGACGGGAAGAAGGCCCCGTCCTCCGCTGGGTCCTGCGTGGGCGTGCGGTCCTGCGTGGTCTCGGTCATCGGATTCCCTTCACGAGTTTCGTCGGTGCAATCTATCTCGGCGCACGCTACAGGCCTGCTCTGACGTCGCAGCGAGATCTCAAGCGCACCCGTGACCATTCCCATAAGTGGGAGGCGGATGAGCCCTCTCCCTTCGTCGAGACCATCCGCCAGCGTCCGGTCGTCGACGTGATGACAGGAGAGATCCATGACTGAACGGCCGGCCGAGATCGAGCAGATGCTGCAGGCGGGCAGGCTCGAGCGGGTGAGCGCCAACCCCGACCACGCGCGCAAGGCGCTGGCAGCCGTGCTGGCTCACCACGGTCTGCGTGCTCGACCGGTGGGCGGGGCGCACGTGAACACCGGCGCGGCCGCCGCTGTGGATGTGCGAGCGGATCGCCGTGCTGTCCACTCCCGACGGACGCGGCGTCCTGGAGCTGTTCGAGGACATCCACCCGCCTGCCAGCCCCATGCCGCCGACCCAGCCGAACGACCTGGGCATGCACCGGGTCGCCTTCCAGGTCGACGATCTCGACGCCGCCCTGGAGAAGGCGGCCGCCCACGGCTGCCACCCGCTGCGCGGAGTGGCGGACTACCAGGGCGTCTACCGCCTGACGTACCTGCGCGGGCCCAGCGGCATCGTGGTGATGCTCGCCCAGGACATGCGCGGCGACTGAGGGTCTCCCGCCCGTCGCACGGGGTCCGTAGGCTGAGCCGGACCACGCGGTCCGCTACCACGGCACCTGCCGCTGATTCCGCGCCGGACCGACGACGCGCAGGAGGAAAACACCATGCTGAACTGGCTTTTCAAGGCACGACGGATGCGCGGCGACGCCCGCGCGGCCCAGCGCGGCCCCGAGGCCCTCGGCAAGCGGATGGGCCGCCGCGGCGCCCACCGGCTGCTGAGCCGGCTGCTGCGCTGAGCCCCGCGCCATGCGGGCCGCCTGATCACAGGCTGGTCTCCACCAGGGTCCTGCTGTCCTTGTGCCGGCGCAGACGGCTTCCCACCACCATGCGATTGCTCGACGAGCGGCTCACGATCCCCACGGGGCGCGGTTCCTCGCCGTGCCGGGGGCGCTGAGCGCGCCGTAGACACCGGCGGCCAGCGAGGTCCCGACGAAGCCCGCGATCTGGAAGCTCGTGGAGACGACCGTGACGCCGTGCTCACGGTCTCCACCGTGCTCTCGGGCCTGCACGGGATCGACGGAGCCGCGCTGCCGGTGCCGAGCATCGTCAGCGCCTCAGGGGCGCACCCCATCGAGCGGACTCCGTTCGACGACGGCGAGCTCGAGCGCCTGCACGCCTCCGCCGACGCCCTCCACCGGGCAGCCGCAGGACTGCGCGGCTGAGACCCGGCTCACCTCCCGGGCACGGGCGATCCGGAGCGTGGATACGGTGAAGGACAGCACTCTTCCTTCCCCCGTCAGCGAGGTTCCCCCGTGACTTCATCCGCGCCCGCCCAGGCGAGGCCGGCCGCCCGTCATCAGACCGCCTTCATCGCCGTGCTCGCGGTCGGCGCGGTGATCGGCGGTTTCCTGTTCGGCTTCGACATGTCGACCATGAACTCGGCGATCAACGGCATCGCGCCGTCGCTGGAGCTCAGTTCGTTCCAGACGGGGCTGATCACCTCGATCGCGATGATCGGGGCGGCTGCGGGTGCCTGGTTCTCGGGCGATGTCTCCGAGCGGATCGGGCGCACCCGGGTCATGACCCTGGCCGGCACCCTGATGCTCGTGGGCTCGGTTCTCACGCAGCTCGCCGACGGCTTCTGGCTGATCCTCGTCTTCCGCATCTGCACAGGCTTGGGCATCGGCGCCGCCAGCGCAGTGGTCCCGGCCTATGTCAGCGAGGTCTCCCCGCCGCGCATCCGCGGCACCATGGGCACGTTCTGGCAGATGTCGATCGTGCTCGGGCAGTTCCTGGGCCTGGTCTCCGGGTACCTGCTCGCCCGGGCCGCCGGCTCCGAATCGGCCCAGCTGTGGGGCATGGAGGCCTGGCGCTGGATGTTCGCCGTCGTCGCCGTCCTGGCGCTGGCCTATGCGCTGATCTCGCTGCGCCTGCCGCAGTCCCCGCCCGATGCCGTGCGCCTGGGCGATCACGACTCGGCCCGTGCCTTCATGGAGCAAGCCGGCGGCGACGACATCGAGGGCCGCTTCGAGCGCATCCGCGAGAAGCTCGCGGACCGATCCGAGAGCGCGTCGCTGAAGGACCTGCGCGGCAGCCGGCTGGGGCTCCAGGGCATCGTGTGGGCCGGGATCCTGCTGGCCGCCTTCCAGCAGCTCGTCGGCATCAACGTCGTGAAGATGTACTCCAACACCATCTGGCAGTCGGTGGGCGTGCCCGTCGACGCCTCTTTCCAAGTCAGCATGCTCACCGCCGGGCTGAGCATCGCGGCCACGGTCGTGGCGATCCTGATCATGGACCGCATCCCGCGCCGGAGCATGCTGATCGTCGGCGGCGCGTTCATGATCGCCTCCATGGCCGCGATGGCCATCGCCTTCGCCCAGGGCGGCGGCGCCGAGGACGCTCTGCCTCGCGGGGCTGCGCTCACCGCCCTGATCGGCATGAACGGCTTCGCGATCTCCTTCGGCATCACCTGGGGACCGGTCATGTGGCTCATGCTCGGCGAGCTGTTCGACTCGGACCTCCGCACCGTCGCCGTGGCCGTGTGCACGGCCGTGAACTGGCTGATGAACTGGCTGATCACGCTGACCTTCCCCGTCCTGGCGGGTATCGGCCTGGATCTGGCCTACGGTCTGTACACGGCCTTCGCGCTGCTGGGCGTGTGCTTCGTGTGGAAGTCCCTGCCCGAGACCAAGGGCAGGGCGATGGCCTGAGGCTGCTGGCGCAGGGCGCCGAGGAGGACGGGGGAGGTGCGGTGAGCTGGAGAGCTGAGGTGCGCGATCGGCTGCGCGAGGACGGGTGGACCATCCTGCAGCGGGCCGCCGCCGCGCTGCTCGCCTTCCTGCTCGCCCGCTGGTTCGGGGGCCACTCGGAGCCGTTCTTCGCCCCGATCGCTGCGGTCGTGTCCCTGAACACGGACCTGGGCGAGCGCGGCCTCAACGCCCTGAAGCTGCTGCTGGGCGTCCTGCTCGGGATCGTGGTGGGGGAGCTGACCCTCCTGGTCGTCTCGGATCTGGCGCTCGCGCTGGGCATTGCTGTCCTCGTGTCGCTGAGCATCTCCACACTGGCCGGCGGCTCGCGTCTGCTCGTGGCCCAGGCAGCGGCCTCCGCCGTGCTGACCGTGTCGATCTCCGACGGCAGCGCCGGCCCTGAGCGGCTGATCGACGCCCTGATCGGGGCGGGAGTCGCGCTCGTGTTCACGCAGCTGCTGTTCACCCCGGATCCGCTCAAGCTGCTGCGAGTCGCGGAGTCGGAAGCCCTGTCGTCCGTCGGTTCCGGGCTGCACCGGGCCGCCGAGGCTCTGGAGGATGACGACGAGGCTGCGGCCGTCGACGCGCTCGCGGGCCTGCGCGAGACGCGCGACGACCTGGCCGATGTGGCCTCAGCGCGCGAGCGCAGCCAGCGCGTGGCCCGGCACTCGCTGACCCGCCGCTCCGGGAGGCGCCCCCTGGTGGCCATGACCGAGAACGCCGGTCATCTGGACCTGCTGGGCGATGACGCCATCATGGCCGTGCGCCTGGCGATCGCCGCGGACCCGTCGTTCCGGATGGCCCACGGTGCCTCCCTGAAGCGCTTCGCGGGACTGATCGAGCGCCTGGCCGAGGATCCCGCGAGCCGCAGCGCCCGCCAGGGCGTCGTCGACGACTTCCCGGCGGCGCTGTCCGAGCTGGGCTCCGCCCGGGACTGCGATCCCACAGTGCGGATGATCCGCCTTCTGGCCCTGGACTCGATGCTCTACGCGGGCGTGGAGCCCTCGGCGGCGCAGGCCGTGGTAGAGGGCGCCTCCCACGAGCCGTCGGTGGAGCGCGACCAGGATCCGAGCACGACCCTGCTGCGGCGCGTGCGCCGATCCATGCGCCGGGGGAGGATGGAGCCATGACCACGTCATCAGCTCCCACTGCCCATAGCCGCCGCGTCCTGATCACCGGAGCCACCGGTGGGATCGGGCTGCTGCTGGCCGAGCGGCTCAACGAGCAGGGCCCCGGCTACGAGATCATCCAGCACGGTCGCACGCCCAGGAACGAGGAGCAGGAGCGCGTGCTGCGCCCAGCGCAGATCACCGACCTGGACGAGATGCTGGCACTGATGGACGGCGTGGACACCGTGGTGCACCTGGCGGGGGCATCGGCCCCGCAGGCCGAGTGGGACGACGTCCTGGACGCCAACATCGTGGGCACCCGCAGCGTGCTGGAAGCGGCCCGGCAGACCGGGGTGCGCCGTGTGGTCTATGCGTCCTCCAATCACGCCTTCGGCATGTGGGACCGGAACGAGCAGTGGCCCGTCCTGCCCACCACGCTGCCGCGACCGGACTCGCTCTACGGGGTCTCCAAGGTCTTCGGCGAGGCGCTGGGCAGCTACTACCACGACGAGTTCGGCCTCGAGTTCATCGCCCTGCGCATCGGCTGGTACGCCCAGGATCCTCTGGAGGCCGACGACGAGCTGCTGCACGCCATGTGGCTCTCCCCCGACGACTGCGTCCAGGTCTTCCGCTGCGCGATCGAGGCCGAGCGCGGCTTCGGGGCGTACTACGCGATCTCGGAGAACCCGAACCGGCGCTGGGACATCACGAGCACCATGGTCGAGCTGGGCTACCGGCCGCAGGACTCCTGGACCCGCTTCACCGGCAAGTCCGAGGACGTGGTCGAAGGCGGAGCACCCGTCCGCGACACCTGGCCGTCGGGGTCCTGAGCGATGGGCGGATCTCAGCCCGGCCGGCTCAAGGCCATCCTGCTGCTCGTCATCTCCCTGCTGTTTGTGGCGGCCGGTGTCTTCGTCCTGCTCTTCGGTCCCGTGATGCTCGGCCTGGTCGTGATCGCCTTCTTCGGCGGCTGTGCGCTGATCGGGCTGACGCAGCTGCTGGGCGCTGATCACCCCGCCACCCCGATCCTCATGGGGGTGGGATCCATCGGCATGGGCCTGGGGTGCCTGGCGATGCTGGCCGGCGGGCTGAGCGCTGGGCCGGCCGACGCGGGGGACTGGGTGATGGTCGCGATCATGCTGATCGGTGCCCTGTTCTTCGGCCTCGGCGGTGTGCTGCTGGTTCTCCTGCCGCTGCTTCGCCGCCGACGTTCGGTTCGACCGCAGGTGCCCTCTCCGGTGCTGCCCGTGGCCCAGGTCGAGGCGATGCTGGACGGGCGCCTGTCGCAGCTCGGCGGTTTGGGCGGAAGCATCGGCGGCGGGGTCGGGGCCGGGATCCCCGGTGCCGTCGGCGGCCGCTCCGGAGGTGCGTTCGGTGCGCAGGTCGGCACCCGCCACCTCACGCACCTGGACGGGGCGCGGGCCCAGCTGCCGGTGGCGCTGGATCAGCAGCTGGTCCAGCACGTGCTGCGGGAGGTCTTCGGGGGTCGAGCCGAATGGGGATGGGCACCGGATCGGCCGGTCATCCTGATGACCGGCATGGTCGGCTCCGGCACCGGCGGCCTGAACCCCTGCGTCCTGCAGATCGTGTGGTCGCAGCACGGGCTCGAGGCCACGGCCCATGCCCGGGAGGGGCTGATCGGGCAGCGCACGTGCGCGCGGACCCTGGCGAAGCTGGAATCCGCGCTGTGCCAGGAGTCCCGATGACCGAGCTGGCTCCTGCGGCAGCCCGCCGCATCGCCCTGGCCGCCCAGGGCTTCCTGGACCCGCGCCCGGCTCCGGGCGCTGTCACGGCGCGGCACCTGAACCGGGTGATCGATCGCGTGGGCGTGGTCCAGGTGGATTCGGTCAACGTGCTCACCCGCTCCCACTACCTGCCGTTCTTCTCCCGGCTCGGGCCCTATGACCGCGCCCGACTGGACCGCCTGCGCGACCGCTCGCCCCGACACCTCGTGGAGTACTGGGCACACGAGGCCAGCCTGATCCCGCTGCAGACCTGGCCGCTGCTGGCCTTCCGCCGCGACCGCGCCCGTGACGAGGCCTGGGGCGGCATCCGCCGGATCGCCCAGGAGCAGCCCGAGCTCGTGGAGCGGGTGCTCGCCGTGGTGGCATCCCACGGGCCCCTGACCGCCCGGCAGTGCGACGCGCTCGTGGAGCATCAGGTCCCCGGCCGCGGCAACGGCTGGGGCTGGAACTGGTCGGCGGTCAAGACCGCGATGGAGTTCCTGTTCTGGTCCGGGCAGATCATCAGCAGCGGGCGCAACCAGCAGTTCGAGCGCACCTACGTCCTGCCCGAGCGGATTCTTCCTCCCGAGCTGCTCGAGCGCTCGCGGCAGATGGATGCTCATGAGGCCCATGTGGAGCTGATCCGCATCGCCGCCCGCGCCCACGGGGTGGCGAGCCTGCGCACCCTGCGCGATCACTTCCGGCTGCGCGCCGACGAGTCCCGCGCCGCCGTTGTCGATCTGGTGGCGGCCGGTGAGCTGGAGGAGGTGACGGTCCGCGGCCTGGGCCCGGCCTACCTACACACCGAGGCCCGACGGCCCCGCAGAGCCCATGTGGAAGCCCTGGTCAGTCCCTTCGACTCCCTGGTGTGGCAGCGCGAGCGCACCGAATCGCTGTTCGGCATGCGCTTCCGGCTGGAGATCTACACGCCGGCGGCTCAGCGCCGCCACGGCTACTACGTCCTGCCGTTCGTCTACGGCGACACCCTGGTCGCACGAGCGGACCTCAAGGCCGATCGAGCCGCAGGCGCCCTGCGCGTGCAGCGCCTGACCTGGGAGCCTGAGGCGCCGGGGGCGGCACGGGAGGCGCTGGCTGCGCAGCTGCGCTCGATGGCCGAGTGGCTCGAGCTCTCGGAGGTCGTGGTCTCCGCATAGCTCCAGCCCGCAGGGACCGGGCGGTCGCGGCTCACTCGGGATCGGGGCGCGGCCACGGCTGGGCGCGGATGGCCTCGACCGATTCGTTGAAGCGGCGCATCAGGCGAGTCAGCTGCTCGACGTCCTCTTCCGCCCACTCGGCCGTCACGGCGGCCACGGAGTCGGTGCGGCCGCGGAAGTCCTCGCGGAGCCGGTTCGCGCCCTCGGGGGAGGGTTGGTGCTTGCGGGCCGAGCCTCCGTCGGGGTCCTCGACCCGCTCGATCAGCCCGGCCTTCATGGCGGCCGCGACCTGGCGGTGGACCGTGGAGACGTCCAGGTCGAAGGCCTCGGCGAGCTCTCCCACGGACAGCGGCCCCGAGGCCTCCAGCCGCGCCAGCAGAACGGCGGCGCTGCGCTCCAGGGTCGCCGAGCGCAGACGGGGGGCCGAGCCCTGCAGCGCGTGCCGGGACATCAGCATGTGCTCGTACATCAGCGCCCGCAGCGTCCGGCTGTCGCTCTGCTCGTCCATGCGGCGGCCCCCTTTAGTGGTGCGATCTCGTCACCTCGAATTGTATCGTGCAAACTCAGTGCTAGATTTGCATCATACAAACCTCGATCCCAGGAGATGATCCTTGTCAGCCGCCACCGGTGAGATCCCGCGCATCGACCACCCGAGCGCTCAGCCCCTGGTCACCCCGGCCTTCGTGCTGGCCTGGATGGTCAACTTCTCGCAGTACCTCGTCTTCTACCTGCTGGTCACCACCATGGCGCTGTACGCCGTGCGCGAGTTCGCCGCCGACGATGCCGCCAGCGGCTTCGCCTCGAGCTCCTTCGTGGTGGGGGCGACCGTCGCGCGACTGGTCACCGGCTTCATCGTCGATCGGCTGGGGCGCCGTCGCGTGATGCTCGCGGCCCTTGCGGTGACGATCCTGGCCTGCGCTCTCTACCTCCCCACCGCCTCTTTGCCCCTGCTGATCGCGGTGCGCATCCTGCACGGCTTCGCCTACGCCTTCGCCTCCACAGCGGTGATGGCCATCGTGCAGTCGGTGATCCCCGCAGCCCGACGTGCCGAGGGCACCGGCTTCTTCGCTCTGGGCACCACGCTGGCCACGGCCGTGGGGCCGGCGCTCGGGCTCTTCCTGGTCGGCTCCTTCGGCTACGGGACCCTGTTCGCGGCTGCGCTGGGAGCGAGCACGGCGGGGCTGATGCTGGCGCTGTTCCTGCGCCGTCCTGCCGAGGGCACCCCGGCGCGCACGGACGAGGAGGCCGAGGAGCACGACGAGGCCGTCGCCGCGCGGAAGGCCGAGTTCTCGCTCGCGGAGATCCTGCATCCGGCCGTCGTGCCGATCGGGCTGTTCATGGTGCTGATCGGACTGAGCTATGCCGGGGTGATCACCTACCTGAACGCCTACGCCGTGCAGCGCGATGTCGCCACCGGCGCCGGACTGTTCTTCGTGGCCTATGCCCTGGCCATGCTCGTGATGCGCTTCGTGCTGGGCCGCGTCCAGGATCAGCGCGGGGACAACATCGTCGTGTGGTTCGGCATCGTGTGCTTTGTCCTGGCGCTCGTCGTGCTGTCCGCGGCCCAGCAGGACTGGCAGGTGGTCGTGGCCGGTGCGCTCACCGGTCTGGGCTACGGCACGCTGATGCCGGCCGCCCAGGCCATCGCCGTGAGCGCCGTGCCTGCCGACAAGCTCGGCACCGGGATCTCCACGCTGCTGCTGCTGGCCGATGTGGGGATCGGGCTGGGCCCGGTGCTGCTGGGCGCCATCCTCTCGGCCACCGGCTACGGCCCCATGTACGCGGGGCTGGCGGTCGTGGTGGTCGTGGCCGGCATCTTCTACCACGCAGTGCACGGCCGGCATCAGGCGGCCCGACGCCGGCAGGCGGCCTGAGCGCGACGACGAGACCCCTGCCCGTGACAGCGACAGGCGGACCCGACGAGCTCGTCGGGTCCGCCTGTCGCTGTGCCCTGGCGCGGGCCGCTGCGTGCGGGTCTCAGGCCACGGCGTCGCGGGCGTCGATGAAGGCCCGCACGCACTCGCGCACATCCTGCTCCGAGTGCGAGGCCGACAGCTGCACACGGATCCGCGCCTTGCCCCGCGGCACGACCGGGAAGCTGAAGGCGATCACGTAGACGCCCGCCTCGAGCATGCGATCGGCGATCTGGGTCGCCTGGCGGGCGCCGTCGTCGCCGGGGAACATGACCGGGCGGATCGGGTGCGTGCCGGGCAGGACGTCGAAGCCGGCTTCGCGCATCAGCGAGTCGAACAGCTCGGTGTTGGCCTGCAGCTGCCTGCGCTTGTCGGCCGACGACTCGATCAGCTCGAGGGCCGCCAAGGAGCCGGCGACGACGGCCGGGGCCACCGAGTTCGAGAACAGGTAGGGGCGCGAGCGCTGCCGCAGCAGATCCACGATCTCCTGGTGGGCCGCCACATAGCCGCCGGAGGCCCCGCCCAGGGCCTTGCCGAGCGTGCCGGTGAGGATGTCCACGCGATCCATCACGCCGAACAGCTCCGGGGTGCCGCGCCCGCCGTCGCCGATGAAGCCGACCGCGTGCGAGTCGTCCACGAAGACCAGGGCACCGAACTCCTCGGCCAGGTCGCAGATCTCATCCAGCGGGGCGTAGGAGCCGTCCATGGAGAAGACGCCGTCGGTCACGATGACCTTCCGGCGCGCGTCCGCCGCCGCCTCGAGCTGGGCGCGCAGATCCGCCATGTCCGCGTTCTTGTAGCGGAAGCGCTGGGCCTTGGACAGCCGCACCCCGTCGATGATCGAGGCGTGGTTCAGCTCGTCCGAGATGATCGCGTCCTCGGCGCCGAAGAGCACCTCGAAGACGCCGCCGTTGGCGTCGAAGCACGACGAGTAGAGGATCGTGTCCTCGGTGCCCAGGAACTCGGAGAGCTTGTCCTCGAGCCGGATATGCAGGTTCTGCGTGCCGCAGATGAAGCGGACCGAGGCCATGCCGAAGCCCCAGTCGTCCAGGGCGGTCTTGGCGGCGCCGATGATCTGCGGATCATCGGCCAGGCCCAGGTAGTTGTTGGCGCAGAAGTTCAGCGCCTCGGACTTCAGGGTGGTGATGTGGGCGGACTGCGGGGAAGTCAGCTCGCGCTCGTCCTTGTGGAGCCCGGAGTCCCGGATCTCCTGCAGCGTGGCGCTCAGCTCATCCTTGAGGGTGCCGTACATGGTGGTTCCTTCGGGGGTCGGTGGTTCGGGGTGTCGTCGTCGGTGCGGGGGCGGGTGCGGTCAGGACCAGTCCAGGATGACCTTGCCGCACCGGCCGGAGCGGGCGGCCCCGAAGGCGTCCTCCCACTGCTCGGCGGGGAAGCGGTGCGTGATGACCTGCGAGACGGCCGAACGGAAGCGCTCGGACGTGGCGACCATCTGCGACATGGCGTACCAGGTGTCGAACATCTCACGTCCGTAGATGCCCTTGAGCGTGATCATGTGGGTGATGACCTTGCCCCAGTCCAGGTCGTAGGACTGATGCGGCAGCCCGAGCAGGGCGATGCGGCCGCCGTGGTTCATGTTGCTGATCATGTCCGAGACCGCGGGCCCGGCCCCGGACATCTCCATGCCGATGTCGAAGCCCTCCTTCATGCCGAGCGTGTCCTGCGCGTCGGCAAGGGACTGCCGCGTCACGTTGATCGTGACGTCCGCTCCGGCATTGCGGGCGAGCTCCAGGCGGTAGTCGCTGGCATCCGAGACCACCACATAGCGCGCCCCGGCATGACGGGCGATCGCCGCGGCCATCACGCCGATCGGCCCGGCGCCGGTGATCACGACGTCCTCGCCGACCATCGGCCACTGCAGGGCCGTGTGGGTCGCATTGCCCAGGGGATCGAAGATCGCGCCCAGGTCCGGGTCCAGATCCGCGGGGTGGACCCACACGTTCGTGGCCGGCAGGACGACGAAGTCCGCGAAGGCGCCGTCGCGGTTCACGCCCAGGCCCTCGATGGCGATGCAGACGTGGCGGTGCCCGGCACGGCAGTTGCGGCAGGTCCCGCACACGATGTGGCCTTCACCCGAGGCTCGATCGCCGACGGCGACGCTCGTGACCTCCGAGCCCACCTCGACGATCTCGCCGTAGAATTCGTGGCCGATGACCAGGGGCGGGTCCACCGTGGAGCGGGCCCAGTCATCCCAGTCGGCCAGGTGCAGATCGGTGCCGCAGATGCCGGCGCGCAGCACGCGGATCTTCACGTCCCAGGCGCCGCAGCCCGGCTCCGGGTGGTCGAGCAGCTCCAGTCCGGGGTCGGCGGACAGCTTGGTGAGTGCGCGCACGGGGCTCGTCTTTCCTCGAACGGTCGGCCGGGTGGGGCCGCGGATCCGCCTCCGCCGGTGCGGTGGCACCGGGTCGTGGTCGCGTCCGATCCGATCAGGGCCAAGACGGCGACGACCGGGTGGAGGGTTCTTCGGAGCCTAGGGGCTGGACGACCTGCGGCGCGGCTCACGCGAGCATCGCGACGCAAGGTTGAGCAGAACCCGTGCGGCAGCGCGGACTGCTCGCGAGGCGGGGTGCGAGCAGCCGAGCTCACCGATTCTGGGGGAACTCCCAGCTTTACGATGACGATCGAGGTGGGCGAGGACATCATCCCTGTCATGGCAGGGATGTGCCGTACTCAGCCACTGTTCAGGTTACAATTCCATCACGGTACAATCACGGTTTGATAACGAATGCGATTTGAGCGGGTCTTGCGTGACCTCCTAGGTTCTCTGGCGGACTCCGGGCAGCACGCCCGCATCGACATCCGCTGAGGAGCACGCCATGAAGAAGAAGACCACTCGCTACGCCGCAGCCGCCGCGCTCGCCTTCGCCGGCACCAGCGCCGCCGTTGCTCCCGCGCAGGCCGCGGTCTCCGTCTCGGGTGCCGAGACCCCGATGCAGACCCAGGCTCAGACATCGGCCGGTGAGGCTCCGGCCCCCGAGGCCGCGCCGGCCTCCGATGCATCGTTCTCCGCACAGGTCTCCCAGGAGGTCCTCGCCCAGATGAACGAGCACCGCTCCCAGGCCGGGCTGTCGCCGCTGTCGAGCAATGGGCAGCTCGACGCCATGAGCACCGACTGGTCGGGCCAGCAGGCCGCCGCCGGCGCGCCGTCGCACAACCCGTCGTTCATCGCGCAGACCAGCGCCGCGGGCTCGACCGGCATGGCCGAGAACATCGCCTACAGCGTGGGCTCCCAGGGCTCCGTCGAGGCCACGGCCTCGTACTTCGTGGACTTCTGGATGAACAGCCCCTCGCATGAGGCGAACATCATGAATCCCGAGTTCAACGCCGCCGGCTTCGGTCTGGCGGAGGGCGCCGACGGCAACGTCTACGCCACGCAGAACTTCGGCACCTTCTGATCCGCAGCATCCCGCGCGCACCGCGGCCCGACCTCGCGGGGCTGACGTCCCGTCGGTGGGCGGTGCCATGATGAGATCAGGCGCACAGGCGCAGGCCCGAGCCCGCGATGCGCGCCGATGTCCCGAACCGGTCGCCCTCGCGGGCGGCCGCAGATCCAGGAGGTTCCCATGTCAGAGAACACGCAGGGCGACGACGAGCTCTACACGCCCGTCACGGACGACACCGAGGGCGGCGCGGAGATGATGGGCGCCACCGGCGACGCCGGCGGCGCCTCGTCCCTGGAGAAGGACCCGGAGGAGTGGGTCAGCGGCGACGAGCCCATGACCGAGTCCCAGAAGTCCTATCTGGACACCCTGGCCAAGCAGGCGGGGGAGTCCGTTCCGACCGATCTGACCAAGGCGCAGGCGTCCGAGCACAT
>NZ_JALXVH010000011.1 GCF_025149945.1 Kocuria sp. p3-SID1428
TCCCGTCGGCGAAGGCCCCCCCCCCCCCCCCCCGGGCGGTGCGGGGTGCTGGAGCCCCTGACCTGCTCCGACGCCGCGCGGACGAGGAGCGGGTCAGGGGTGGGGATCAGGCGAAGGGCTGGGAGGCCTCGTTCAGCGCCGTGACCTCCGCATCCGTGAGCTCGAGCTCGGCGGCTGCGATCAGCGCCGGGAGCTGCTCGACCCGGGAGGCCGAGGCGATCGGGGCGGTGATGCCGCGGGCCAGCAGCCAGGCCAGAGCCACGGTGGGCATCTCGACGCCGCGATCAGCGGCGATGCGCTCCACGGCCTCGACCACGCGCAGGCCGTCCTCGGAGAAGTAGCCCTCGGCCATCCCGCCGCGCTGGGCACCCTCGAGATCGGCCTTCGTGCGGTACTTGCCGGTGAGGAAGCCTGCGGCCAGGGAGAAGTACGGGAACACGGCCGCGCCGTACTCGCGGGCGATGGGGGAGTAGTCCTGCTCGTATTCCTTGCGGAACACCAGGCTGTACTGCGGCTGGATCGCCACGGGAGCAGTGAGCCCCTCGCGGCGAGCGGTCTCGAAGAACTCGCGCATGCGCTGCGGCGAGTAGTTGGACAGCCCGTAGGTTCGCACCTTCCCGGACTGGACGAGGTCATGGAACGTGCGGACCTGCTCGGAGATCGCGACGGACTCGTCGTCGTAGTGCGCGTAGTAGAGATCGATCTGATCGGTCTGCAGGCGCTGCAGCGACGCCTCCAGCGAGGCCTTGACGGTCTGATCGGCCAGGCCCTCGAAATCGGGGTGGGCGCCGGTCTTGGTGGCGATCAGCACGTTCTGGCGATTGCCGCGCGCGGCCAGCCAGCGGCCCAGCACGGTCTCTGACTCGCCTCCGGTGTGGCCCTCGGCCCACACCGAGTACATGTCTGCGGTGTCGATGAAGGTGCCGCCGGCGGCGACGAAGGCGTCCAGGACCTCGAACGAGCGCTGCTCGTCCGAGGTCCAGCCGAAGGTGTTGCCGCCGAGGTTCAGCGGGAGGAACTGGGCGTCGATGCCGGGGATGCGTGCGGATGCTGCCATGGGATGCTCCTTGATCGATGCGCCGGGCCGCAGGAACTTCGAGGGCCCGGAAGGGATGTCCTCCGCATAACGCCTCGTGGCCCGGGGGTTTATTCCGCTCGCTGTCGGGGCGGACCGTCGTCGGGCAGGAGCTGGGTGCCGCAGGGAGGACGCACGACGGCCCCGTCGGAGATCTCCGACGGGGCCGTGCGCGCTGAAGCGGGGCTCAGCCCTGCTGGTCGCGGTGCTGGGCGAGCACCCCGGTCTGCGTGTCAGGGGAGTCGATGATCTTGCCCGGGTTGAAGTTCTCGCTCGGATCAGCCGAGCGGAACAGTCCGCGCAGAAGCTCGACGCCCTCGGGGGAGACGTCCTGGTCCATCCAGGGGCTGTGCTCGGCGCCCACGCCGTGGTGGTGCGACAGGGTGCCGCCGGCGTCGATGAAGGCCTGCTGGATCCGCGTCTTGACCAGGGCGTACTCGTAGTCGACGTTCTCGTCCGTGAAGGGGAACGCGAACGTGAAGTAGAGGCAGGCGCCCGTGTGGTACGAGTGCGACATGTGGCTCATGATCCAGCCCTTGAGCCCGAGCTCCTCGAACGCGGACTCGGCTGCCCGGTAGGCGGCCTTGTGCACGGCGGTCAGCCGGGACCAGGGGGCGGCCGTCTCGGAGACGTCGCCGATGATCTGCTGCTCGAGCAGGAAGTCGCGCAGGTACGGGGTGTCGAACTTCTTCTGGTCATACAGGGCCCCGGGTCCGGAGCCCAGCACGATCGCGCCGTTCGCCTTGGCGATGCCGGTCACTGCCTTGCGATGGCGGGCGATGTCCGCCTTGGTGCCCTCGAAGCAGACGTAGGCGATGCACATGGCCTGGGTGTCCCAGCCGCGCTTGCGCATGAACGCCCACAGAGCCTCCTGGCCCTTGGCCGCGATCTCCGACTTCCGGGAGGTGGGGGCCTTCTGCGTGGCCAGCGAGAACTCCGTCTCGCGGGCATCGGAGATGCGGGCGAAGGTCGTGGGGATCTCCGCCTCCTTGATCTGCCGGATGCCGTCCAGGCCCTGCTCCCAGGTGGGGAACATGTAGGCGATGACCTGGCGCGACGGGGCGATGCGATGGACCTGGACCCACAGCTCGGTGATGATGCCCAGGCGGCCCTCGGAGCCGATGAACATCTCCCGCAGCGACGGCCCCGTGGAAGTGGAGGGCAGCGGACGCAGCTTCACGGTGCCGCCGGGGCGCACCACGTTCATGCCGCGGATGATCTCGGCGATGTCGCCGTACTTGTCCGACTGCATGCCCGACGAGCGCGTGGCCGCCCAGCCACCGACGGTGGAGTGCGTGAAGGAGTCCGGGAAGTGGCCCAGGGTCCAGCCGCGGGCGTTGAGCTGGTCCTCCATGTCCGGACCCAGCGTGCCTGCCTGGATGCGGGCGATGCAGGAGGTCTCGTCGATCTCGAGCACCTTGTTCATGCGGCCCAGGTCCACGGAGACCACCGTGCGGGTCTCCTCCGGGCGCGGCTGCAGGCTGCGCGAGATGCTCGTGCCGCCGCCGAACGGGATGAGCACGAGATCGCGCTCGACCGCCAGGCGGGTCACCGCGGCGACCTGCTGCTCATCGGCGGGGTAGACGACGACGTCGGGAAGGCGCTCGAAGCGGTTCTGCAGCGTCTTGACGATGTCCATCACGGCCTTGCCAGCCCAGTGCACCACGCGGTCGTGGTCATCGGTCACCGTGTGCTCGGCGCCGAGGATCGCGGTGAGCTCGGAGCGGATCTCCTCCGGCAGGCGGGTCTCGGGGACCTGGGCGGTGGCGAAGTCGACGGTGTCGATCTCGCGGGGGCGCAGATCGACGCCCACCGCCCGGCGCACGATCGGGGCGAAGGCCGGCTTGTTCTGCCAGTTGAAGAAGACGCCCTCCTCTCCCCAGCCCCACCACTTCATGTGCTTGACGTTCGGCATCGCTGCTCGTGCTCCTTCTGCTCGTGTGGTGCCCATCATCCTCCGCCGAGCGCTGCTGAGCCCGGCAGGGTCCGCGTGCGTCGGCCCCGCGAGCTCAGTCTGAGTCGGGGTCTTCGATCATGGGTCGGTTCTGCGCGTACAGCGCGCGCACCGTGGCCTGGATCCGCTCGTTGAACGACGGCACCGACTCGTTGGGCCGGTGCCGCAGGGGCTCTCCCAGGGCCACGACGACCGGTGGACGGCCCCAGCGCGGCCACGAGGACCCCTTGGGCATGGCCTCGTGGGCGCCGATCAGGGCGACCGGCAGCACGGGGACCTCGAGCGACTGGGCCAGTGCGGCCGCCCCCATCTTGAACTCGCGCATGCGCCCGTCCTTGGAGCGGGTGCCCTCCGGGAAGATCAGCACGGGGATGCCGGCGGCGATCAGCTTCTTGGTCAGCCCGCGGTTGGCCCCGCTGCCCTTGCGGTCCACGGGGAAGGCATTGAAGACGAGCTGCGTGAACAGCCGCTTGTGCCAGGCGGTGAAGAAGTAGTCGGCGGCCACCCCGGTGGCCACCTCGTGGCGCAGGTTCGGCGGCAGCGAGCTCATGATCATGGGGGCGTCGAGGTGACTGGAGTGGTTGCACACCACCACGCACCCGCCGGTCAGCTGCTCGGCTCCCGGGGCGCGCACCACACGACGACGGACCACGCGATCGACCATGCCGCGGAAGAAGACGGTCTGCGCGATCGTGCGCGCTCGTCGCTTGGCCGGAGCGGTGAAGTCGGTGAGGCTGATGTGCGCCGAGGCCGCCGGCGGAGCCACCGGGTCCGGACCGCTGCGCTCCTCGCGATGGCCGTGGGAGTCGATGCTCTCCAGGACCGGCTCGTGCTCCGGATGGGCCCAGCCGTCCAGGCGCTGACGCAGCTCGCGGGCCTCGCGGCCGGCACGCTCCTGCGCTGCGCCCCACGGGGTGGAGCGATGAGGGGTCTCAGCCGGCTGCTGCGCGTCCGGATCGGCTGCCTGCCCCGCTGCGGGAGCGGACGGGGACTGGTCGCGGGCCTCGGAGCTGTCGCGGTCCTGAGTGCTCATGCGTGCTCCCCTTGTCCTGCGCGGGCTCGGGAGGTGGCGCCGGAGGCGGCGGGCTTGGCCAGCGGCGTCTCGTTGGCGCGCGAGCCCATCAGCAGCCCGGAGCACTTGCGCACCACGGCGCGCGGGGCGAGCTTGGCGCCGAGCATGATCGCCTTGTAGCGCAGCGTGGGGATCGACACCACGCGGCCGCGGGCCAGATCCTTGAGGGCCTCCTCGACCAGGTCGTCGGCCTGCAGCCACAGGAAGTCGGGGATGGAGGAGCCGCTGATGCCGGCCCGGGCGTGGAACTCGGTGCGCACCCAGCCGGGCAGCAGGGCCATCACGCGAACGCCGGTTCCCTGCAGCTCCACGGCCAGGGACTCGGTGTAGGTGGTGCACCAGGCCTTGAGCGCCGAATAGGGGCCCATGGTGACCTCCCCGGAGGTCGAGGAGACGTTGAGGATCCAGCCCTCGCCGCGAGCGGTCATGGCGCGTGCGGCGGCCGAGGAGAGATCGAGGACGGCCTTGGCCATGACGTCGATGCCGCGGTGGTGCAGGTCCAGGCCCTCGGCCGCGTAGGTGCGCTTGACCGAGAAGCCGGCGTTGTTGATCAGCATGTCGATCGGCGAGCGCGGGTCCTCGAGGCGCTGCGCGACGCGGGCGACGTCGTCGGCGACGCTGAGATCGGCCTCGAGGGTCTCGACCTCGACCGCGAACTGCGTGCGCAGCCGGGATGCGGTGGACTCGAGTCGCTCGGCGCCGCGGGCAACCAGCACGAGGCTGAATCCGCGCCGCGCCAGCGCCTCCGCGAATGCGGATCCGATGCCCGAGGTGCCGCCGGTGATCAGAGCAGTCATCATGATCGACAGGCTACACTACGGTCAGCGTAGCGATTCAGCAGAGATGAGGCAGTCCCCCTTGGCAGCAGCCGCACCAGAGCCCCCGCTCGGGTACCTCGACCAGCACCGATCCGGCAGGCTCTACAGCACTCCCGGGCAGCTGCAGGTGGTCTCCACGGACTTCTCCGTGCGGGAGTTCTTCCGCCGCGAGCGCGGGGCCTTCTCCTCGGATCTCGGTCTGGAGGAGTTCGAGCAGCACCGGCTGGACGACGATGTCCTGGAGGTGGTGCGCCACTTGTGGGATCTGCAGCGCTCGACCACCGGCCGTCTGCGCGATCTGTTCGCCGGATGGACCTCCAAGGAGGCGCGGATCGACGCCTTCCTGACCACCTGGGCCTATGAGAAGTTCTGGATCGCGGATGCCCTCAAGCGCGTGCTGAGCGCTCACGGCGCTCCCACCCCGCCCGAGGTCGAGCCGGACGACGATCTCAGAGGGCGCCTGGGCCGGCTCCTGGACCACGTCTATCCCATGACCGACTCCGTGTGGACCAACCTGCGCGGTGAGCGGATCGTGGCCGGCCAGATGGCCCGGGAGCTGTCCCGGGAATCCACGGCGGCGGCTCTGCTGCAGCGGCTGAGCGAGGTGGCCGATCACCCGGTCATCGACCGACTGTGCCGGGAGTCCCTCGAGCGCACCGAGGACTACATCGCGTTCTTCCGCGAGGAGGCCCGAGTCCGACTGCTGGCCGATGCCTCGGCCGCAGCGCCGGCGAGGCGCGCGCTCGGGGTCGGCTACTCGCCGCTGGTGGTGCCGCGGATGTCGGCCCGCCGGGCTCGGCGCGCCCTCGAGGTCCTGGCCCCCGGGGTGCGCGAGCGCCGGCAGCTGAGCAGCCGGGCCGACGCCCCCGTCCATTCCCTGCCCGGCCTGCGCGGGCCCGAGCCGCTGGCGGCGGCGCTGCGCAGCGGCCTGTGAGCCCTCGGTGGCCTGCGCGCCGAGCTGAGACGCCCCTCACCAGGCCCGCGGCTGTGCCTGTGACGTCGCCATCGTCCGGCACACTGGTAGCACCCAAGCCCTGTCCCCGACATCGCGCGGCAGGCGCCGCGCCCTTCGAGGCGGCCGACAGGCCGCCCCTGCACAAGGAGTCCTCTTGAGCGAGACCACCACCAAGCGCGTGCTGCTGACCGGAGCCACCGGCTTCCTCGGCCAGGCGGTCCTCGAGCGCCTGCTCTCCTCCGGAGCGGACGTGCACGTCACTGCCGTCATCCGCCCCAAGGGGGAGATCACCGCCCAGACCCGGCTCGGGCAGCTGTTCCGCAAGCCCGTCTTCAAGACCTGGCGTGCGGCCGTCGGCGACGACGAGGCCCGCCGGATCTTCGAGGAGCGCACCGATGTGCTCTCGGGCGATCTCTCCGCGCTGAGCGAGATCAGCGAGCCGTTCGACGTCGTGATCCACTCAGCCTCGACCGTCTCGTTCGATCCGCCGATCGACGACGCCTTCACGACCAACGTGGGCGGTGCGCTGAGCCTCTACGAGGCCCTGCGCGCCTCGGGCCAGGACCCTCATGTCATCCACGTCTCGACCTGCTACGTGGGCGGCATCGCCAAGGGCCTGCGCCCGGAGACGGCCGTGGACCACGACGTCGACTGGCGCCTGGAGCTCGAGCACGCGCTCGCCGCGCGCGCCGAGGCCGAGGCGGCCTCGCGGACCCCGGAGCAGCTGCACGCGTTCGTGGAGTCGGCGACCCGCACCGAGGGCAAGCAGGGCCCCAAGTCGGTGGCCGGCTCGGCGGAGGCCAGCCGCACCGGCTGGATCACCCAGCGCCTGGTGGATCTGGGCCGCACCCGCGCGCAGTCGCTGGGCTGGACCGACGTCTACACCTTCACCAAGGCCATGGGCGAGCGTGTGGCCGAGGACCTGTGGGCCGGCGACGGCCATCGTCTGTCGGTCGTGCGCCCGGCCATCATCGAGTCCTCCCTGCGCCACCCCTTCCCGGGCTGGATCGACGGCTACAAGGTCGCCGATCCGCTGATCATGGCCTACGCCAAGGGCGCGCTGCCCGAGTTCCCGGGCCTGCCGGACTCCGTGCTGGACGTGACCCCGGTGGACTTCGTGGTCAACGCGATCGTGACCCTCGCCCTGCAGGGCCACCGCGGGGAGGCCGAGGGGGAGCGCTCCCGGGCCGGGTACTACCAGATCTGCACGGGGGCCTCGAACCCGCTGCCGTTCCACAAGATGTACGAGTACGTCCGCGAGTACTTCCTCGAGCACCCGGTCGAGGGGCCGGACGGCAAGCCCGTGATCGTCCCCGAGTGGAAGTTCCCTGCCAACAACGGGGTGGAGAGCTCCCTGGCCGTGCGCGAGCGGCTGGTCGATCTGGGCGGGCGGCTCAACGAGTTGCTGCCTTCGACCAAGCGCACCCTGCAGTGGGCGAATCAGCTGCACAAGGCCCAGTCCGGGCTGGGGTCGTTGCGCACCTACGTGGATCTCTACCAGAACTACACGCGCACCGAGATGATCTTCGACGACTCCGGCACGCGTGCGCTCAACGCCCAGCGGCCGGAGGATGGCCCGGAGGACTCGTCCTTCGACCCCCGCGACATCGAGTGGCGCTCCTACTGGCAGCAGATCCACCTGCCTGCCCTCACGGAGATGACCAAGGCGTACTCGCGGGCCTCGGCGGCCCGGCGCAAGCGCACCGAGCGCCCGCGCCGGGAGCTCAAGCCGGGCACCGACGTCCTGGCACTGTTCGACCTCGAGGGCACCGTGCTCGACTCCACCGTCGTGTCGCAGTACCTCGCCGTGCAGCGCAGGGTCGCGCCGTCGCGCGTCCCGAGCGACATCCTGGGCATGGTGCGCACCGTGCCCACCTACCTCAAGGCCGAGCGGCGCGATCGCGGTGAGTTCCTGCGCTCGTTCCTGCGCCGCTACGAGGGGCTCTCGGAGTCCTCGATCCGCGAGGCCGTCGACGGTCCTCTGGGCGAGCAGATGCTCGAGAAGCTGAACCCGGGGGCGCTGGCTCGCCTCGAGGAGCACCGCGCAGCAGGCCACCGCACCGTGCTGGTCACCGGCAGCCCGGAGCTGCTCGTGTCACCGGTCGCGGATCTGTTCGACGAGGTCGTGGCCTCCCGCATGGGCGTGCGCGACGGCGTGCTGACCGGCTACCTCGACACCCCGCCGCTGGTGGATGAGGCCCGGGCCCAGTGGCTCAAGCGCTACGCGCAGGATCACGGCCTGGACCTGTCCCGCTCCTTCGGCTACGGCGACTCCGTGGCCGATGCGGCGTGGCTCGGTCTGGTCGGGCACCCGGCCGCCGTGAACCCGGACATCCCCCTGTACCGCCTGGCCAAGCGCTCCCACTGGCCGATCGAAGACTGGAAGAGGCACTGATCGCATGGCATTCGACATCGACCGCTTCGCCGAGTCCTCCCACCGCGTCGCGTGGGAGGACCTCGACATGGACAGCTTCCGCAGGAACCCCCTGCCGGAGTCGTCGCTGCGGGTGCTGCGCTACATGTGCGATGTCGAGTTCCACACCGTCTGCTACCTGCGCGATCTGCTGATCACCCCGTCGCACCACGACGAGGACGTCTCCGCGTTCATGACCATGTGGAACCGCGAGGAGTTCTGGCACGGCGAGGCGCTGGCGGAGGTGCTGGGGCTGCACGGAATCGTCGTGGACTACGACGAGATCAAGGCCAAGCGCGTGAAGCTGGGCTGGGCGGAGGCGCTCAAGCCGCTGAAGCAGTCGCTGCTGTCCACGCTGATCGGCCACGACTTCGTGGCCACGCACATGACCTGGGGCGCTGCGAACGAGTATTCGGCGGTGGCGGCCTACAAGCGGATGGCCGCGATCGAGAGCCACCCGGTGCTCTCGGAGCTGCTCGTGCGCATCGCCCGTCAGGAGTCGCGCCACGTGGCCTTCTACTCCACCCAGGCCCGGCAGCGCCTGGGGGATTCCGTCAAGGCCCAGCGCATCACCCGGCTCGCGCTGCGCAGCGCCTGGCGCCCGGTGGGCTCCGGCGTGATGAGCGATGAGGAGGTCCGCCACGTGATGGGCCACCTCTTCGCCGGTGAGGAGGGGCGTGCGGAGATGCGCAAGCTCGACGCCAACATCGCCCGTCTGCCCGGCATGGAGGGGCTCACCCTGTTCCAGGACGCCATCGGGCATGCCGAGCCCGCAGATCAGGAGACCGCCGGGCCCGGTGAGGCGGGATCGGCCCAGCGGCAGGTCGCATGAGCTCGCAGCGACAGGAGGCCCCCGCGGGACCGGCACGGGGGCGAGCCGCCACGACGGATCGCAAGATCGTCGCGGCAGTCCTGTCGCTGCTCGTGCGGGAGGGCCCCGCGCGCGTCACGATCGAGTCGGTGGCCGCGGAGTCGGGGGTGGCCAAGACCTCGATCTACCGCCGCTACGCCAATACCGAGGCCATGGTCGAGGACGTCCTGGAGCGCAGCCGCGACGCCCTGGCCCCGCGCCCGCTCGAGCTGCCCGAGGACGGCAGCTGGGATCAGCAGCAGTGGACCCACGCCCTCGACACGGCCGTGCGCGCCCTGATCCTCGATCTGGGCACGGGAACGGCCGTGGCGCTGCTGAGCCAGCCGACCTCCGAGACGGCCCGGATCCTGCGGGCGCACCTGGTCCGACCCCGGATCCTGCAGCTGCGCCGTCTGCTCGAGCTGCAGGTCGGGGCTGGGAGGCTGAGCCCGGAGCTGGACCTCGAGGTCGCGATCGACTTCGTGCTGGGCTCGGCCTACGTCCGCCTGGCGCGCGAGGGTGCGCTCGGGGAGCACTGGGCGCAGCAGGTCCGCGACGCGCTCGTCGGGCAGCTCGGGAGCAGTCGGAGCACCTGAGGACTCAGAGCCTCATCCGCTCATCGGGCCTGCGCCGCAGCTGGGACTCCAGGTAGTCCCTCGTGGCGACATCGGTGGGGACATCGGCCTTCCGCCGCTCGGAGAGGAACCAGCGGTGCTCCAGCACCTCGTGGACGATCTCGGCGGGCTCGCGCTTGGCGCGCAGCTCCGCGGGGACCGCCTGCATCATGGGCGAGAAGACCTCCTGCTTCCACAGGCTGGCGGTCATGTCGTCGGGCAGCCCCGGGTACAGGGCGCGGCCGAACTGGCGGATGTCCGTGAGGATGCGCCGCGCCTGGTTCTCCCGGGCGTGCAGACCGGTCAGGTTCAGCAGCTCGCGGGTGTGGTGCCCTGGCTCGACGACGCGCGGGATCAGCCTCACCACGCCGTCGTCGTCGGTGTCCAGCGAGGCCTCCTCCACGTCGAAGCCGAGGTCCTGAAGGCGCTGGACCCGCTCGGCCACCCGCCACTTCTGCTCATGGGGGAAGCGCTGCTCCCCGGTGAGCTCCTCCCAGAGGCGTTCGTAGCTCTCCGAGAGCCGGTTGGCGGTGGCGAACGGGTCCACCGGGGTCGAGGCGGTGGCCTCGGCCGGGAGCATTGTCAGCGCCTGGGTGGCGGCCGCCGGCTCGTAGCCGGGGCCGGAATGCGTGCCGCGGTCGTCGGGGTCGAGATGCTCGTCGCCGCGCAGGTCCTCGTGGATGTCTGCCGGGTCCCGGTCCTGCTCGAAGGCCGCCAGCAGGTCCATGAGCTCCCCGGCCACATTGGTCGTGGCCAGCTCCAGGTCGTAGTGGCGCTGCCCGTCGGTCAGGCGGGGGTGCAGCTCGCCGGTCTCGGCATCCACCAGGTAGGCGGCGAACGCCCCGGCGTCGCGCAGGAAGAGGGTGTTCGACAAGGAGACGTCCCCCCAGTAGAAGCCGGCCAGGTGCAGCTGGACCAGCAGCAGCGCCAGGGCATCCACGAGCTTGTTCGCGATCTCGGCGTCCGGATTGTCCGAGAACAGCACCCGGTAGGGCAGGGAGAAGGCCAGATGCTCCGTGAGCAGCACCGCAGGCAGCTCGGTGCCGTCCGGCGCACGTCGATCGGTGACCACGGCGACCGGCACGACCGACGGCGTGCCCATGTGCCGCAGTCGGCGCAGGACCTCGTACTCCCGCGAGGCATTGCGGGCCGTGGTCTCCTTGGCGGCCAGGACGCGCTCGCCCACCCGGGCGAATCGCACGACGTGACGGGAGATGCCCCGGGGGTAGGCCACCAGGACGTCCTCGGGCCACTCGGCCAGCGGTACCTGCCACGGCAGATCCAGCAGCTCGGGCTGGGGGAAGCCGGTCTGGATGGATACGCGGCGCCCGAGGCGATGCGTCTCGGGCGCGGCGGTGGGGGACTCCGACATGGCACAAGAGCCTACTCGCACCCTGATCGGCTCAGCCGATGGTCGCAGCGCCCGCATCGGCCGAGCTCCCCGACCACACGGCGTGTCTCGGGTCACAAGGGACCCTTCCAATCTACGGTCAGAGGCCAGGCGGTTCAGTCAATGACTGCATCGCGCCAGATCAGATGGAGGATTATGGTGGCTCGGAGACTGCTTGCGGGCGACGCAGGCGAGGGCGCTCCGGTCTCGCGCGGCGTGACGCGACGGACCGCGCTGACCGGAGGCCTGGCCCTGACTGCCCTCGGGGCGCTGAGCGCCTGCACCGAATCGGGCGCCGGTCTGGGACTCGGTGCGGGAACGCTGAAGATCCAGGCCGGTGACGACGAGATCCCCGGCCTGCGGCGCATCGCCGAGGGATTCACGCAGCAGACGGGCGTGAACGTCGAGTACATCCAGCGGGAGATCAACGCCGATTCGATCTCGGACTTCATCGCCCAGGCGCCCATGGGGCAGGCGCCGGACATCATCATCTCGCCGCACGACAACCTGGGACAGCTCGCCTCCAACGGCGTCATCGCTCCTGTGGAGCTGGGGGATCGGGCACAGGACTTCACGGACAACGCGCGCACCGCGACGCGCTACGACGGGGTGTCCTACGGCGTCCCCTATGCCGTGGAATGCGTTGCGCTGATCCGCAACGACGAGATCACCCGGGAGCAGCCGGAGACCTTCGACGACCTGCGGCGGATCGGGCGGGCGCTGATGGAGCAGGAAGGCCTCGCGTATCCGCTGGCTGTCTCCCAATCGCCCACCTCGGGGGACCCCTATCATCTCTATCCCATCCAGACGTCCTTCGGCGCGGAGGTCTTCCATCGCACCGAGGACGGGGAGTACACGCCCGATCTGGCCATGGGCGGACGTCAGGGAGAGGCCTTCGCCACATACCTGGCCGAGCTGGGGGCGGCAGGCGATGTGCAGACATCCATGACTCGCGACGTGGCGACCGAGGCCTTCCTCGGCGCCGACACCGCCTTCCTCATCGGCGGGCCCTGGGAGCTGGCCGAGATCGAAGCCGCAGGGATGGACTGCACCGTCGTCCCTGTCCCGCCTGCCGGAGACCGCGAAGCGCGTCCCTTCGCCGGCGTGCAGGCGCTGTTCGTCAACGCCCACGCCGCCAATCCGGTGGCAGCGCAGGACTTCGTGACCAACTGGGTCACGACGACATCGGCGCAGACCGCCCTGTATGAGTCCACCGGGCGACCACCAGCCTCCCTCTCGGCAGTCGAGGCCATGGAGGGCGACCCCATGCGCACCGAATACGCGCGCATCGCAGCTGAGTTCGCCGTTCCCATGCCCTCGATCCCGGCCATGGGAGCGGTCTGGAACTTCTGGGGCATCTCCGAGAACGCCATCCTGGACGGACGCGCTGAGCCGATCCCGCAATGGGAGTCCATGATCGAGAACATCGAGGGGCAGATCTGATGACCGATTCCTCAGAGACTGCCGAGGCGGTCGAGAAGCAGGGTGGGACGAGTCCCCGCCGGTCCCATTCGAGGGGCTTCGGAGCGGGATTCCTCGTCAAGCTCGGACTCATGGCCCTGGTCAACGCCTTCGGGATCTACGGCATCGTGGTCTCGGCCATGGTCGGCAGCTGGGCCATCTGCCTCTTCCTGGCGATCGCTCTGATCCTCGCCGATGTGATCTATTTCGTGCCCGCACGGCGGCTGCTGCCCGGCAAGTACCTCTATCCGGGCCTGCTCATGCTGGTGGTGTTCCAGGTCTTCGTCATCCTCTACACCGGGATGACCGCATTCACGAACTACGGAGACGGGCACAACGGGTCCAAGGAGGACGCCGTCGCGCAGCTGACCACCACGTACGAGCAGCGGGTGGAAGGCGCCCCGGAGCGAGTCGTGACGGTGCTGCGCGAGGACGACGGCGATCTCGCACTGGCTGCGGTGCAGGGCGAGGAGGTGGAGGTCGGATCCGCTGATCAGCCCTTGACCGTGGACACCTCGGCGCGCACCGACGGCGATCGAGTCACCTCGGTCGACGGCTACGACGTCCTGGACTACGCCCAGGTCGCTTCCTCCGCCCAGGAGCTCGCCGAGCTGCGGGTCCCGGTGTCCGAGGATCCCGTCGACGGCGCTCTGCGCACTGCGGATGGCCGCACCGCCTACGTGTGGGAGCCCACGCTGAGCTACGACGAGGCGACCGACTCGATGATCGCCGATGACGGCACCGTGTACCGCGACACCGGGGAGGGCGCCTTCGTCTCCGAGGACGGAGAGGAGCTGCGTCCCGGTTGGCGGGAGTTCGTGGGCTTCAAGAACTTCGCTGCGATCTTCGATCCCGCTGTGCTGGGCGGACCCTTCGTGTCGGTCACGCTGTGGACCTTCGCCTTCGCTGTCCTGTCGGTCGCCCTGACGTTCTTCCTGGGGCTGCTGCTGGCGATCCTGCTCAACGACCCCCAGCTGCGCGGCCGAGGGATCTACCGAGCGATCCTCTTCCTGCCGTACGCCTTCCCCATGTTCCTCTCGGCATTGATCTGGGCTGGGCTGCTGAACACGGACTACGGCTGGATCAACCAGACGCTGCTGGGCGGAGCAGGCATTCCCTGGCTGGAGAATGCCTGGCTGGCCAGGGCCTCTGTGCTGCTGGTCAACCTCTGGCTGGGCTTCCCCTACATGTTCCTCATCTGCACCGGCGCCCTGCAGTCGATCCCGTCGGAGATCTACGAATCGGCCTCGATGGACGGCGCCGGACCGGTCCGTCGCTTCCGCTCGATCACGCTGCCCATGCTCATGGTGGCCGTGGGCCCTCTGCTGATCGCCTCGTTCGCCATGAACTTCAACAACTTCAACGTGATCTACCTGCTCACCGGCGGCGGACCTGTGGACCTCGAGTCCACCACGGGAGTCGGCGGGACGGACATCCTGATCACGTTCGTCTATAAGATCGCGTTCGCGGGCGGCACCAATGACTACGGTCTCGCGGCGGCCCTTTCGATCCTCATCTTCCTGATGGTCGCGCTGATCTCGCTGCTGACCTTCCGCCGATCCCAGGCTCTCGAGGAGATCAACTGACATGACCAGCACCTCAGGATCCCGCCTTCGGCGGCGTCGCCGTACGGCCCACGCCCGTTCCAACGCCTGGTGGAGACACGTGGCGGCCGTGGCCATGTGCGTGTTCGCGCTCTTCCCGCTCGTCTACGCACTGTCTGCCTCGCTGTCTGCTTCCGGATCCCTGGTGGGCTCGAATCAGCTGTTCGCCTCGATCACCGGTGCGAACTACCAGCAGCTGTTCTCCGACCCGCAGAACCCGTTCCCGCGCTGGTTCCTCAACTCCATGCTGGTCTCCACCCTCACCGCAATCGGCACCGTGCTCATGGGGGCGGCCGCCGCCTACTCGTTCTCGCGATTCAGCTTCCGCGGCAGGAAGCAGGGCCTGATGGCGCTGCTGATTGTCCAGATGTTCCCGCAGCTGCTGGCCTTCGTGGCGATCTTCCTGCTGCTGTTCGCCATCTCGGAGGTCTACCCGTTCCTGGGACTGAACTCGCGCTTCGGCCTGATCGCCGTCTATCTGGGCGGGGCACTGGGGGCGAACACGTTCCTGATGTACGGCTTCTTCAATACCATCCCCCGCGACCTGGACGAGGCGGCGACGCTGGATGGGGCGAGCCACGCCCAGATCTACTGGCGAATGATCCTGCCGCTCGTGACGCCGATCATCGTCGTCGTGGGGATGCTGTCGTTCATCGCGTCGTTCTCCGATTTCCTGCTGGCGCAGATCGTCCTGCAGGACCCGAGGCAATACACGCTCGCGGTGGGCCTCTACCAGTTCGTCTCGGTCGATTTCGGGGCGGACTGGGGAGTCTTCACGGCAGGAGCCGTGCTCTCGGCGCTGCCGGTCGTGCTGCTGTTCCTCTTCCTGCAGCGCTACATCGTGGCCGGACTGACCGGCGGGGCGGTCAAGGGCTGAGCGCCACTGGGCTCAGCCGAGAGCCTCGGCCCGCAGTTGCGCGAACTGCGTCAGCATCCGCGCCAGGGCCTCGGGGGACGCCACGCGGAATGGGGCGATCGTCTCCTTGTCGCCGACCTTCACCCCGACGTCCTGGGGGCGCAGCGCTCGCATGCCGTCCTCGTCGGTGACGTCATCGCCCACGAACAGCGCCGCATCCGCACCGGTGGCCCGGAGCAGCGCCTCGACGCCCTCGCCCTTGGTGGCCGAGAGCACCGAGCACTCCATGACCTGCTGACCTGGGGTGATGCGCAGCCCGTCGAGCGCCTCGAAGCGCTCGAGCATCTCGGCCAGCGCCTGATCCGACAGGGACTGATCCTTCATGGGGCGGGTGTGCAGGCACACCCCGGCGGGCTTGAGCTCGGCCTTGGCGCCGGGGTAGCGCTCGACGACCTCGCGCACGGCGTCCACAGCGCGGTCCAGTGCCACGAGCTGCTCACCGGACAGGCGGATGGCGGTGTCGCCGGCGTCGGGCCCGAGCGGATGCAGGTCCAGCTCGGCCCCGTGGGACCCGGAGAGCAGCTTGGTGCGGTCCGTGTCCACGACGGAGCGCAGGAAGCTCAGGTCCCGCCCGGAGATGATGCCCACGTGGGTGGATTCCATGGCGGCCAGCCGGTCGAGCGCCTCCTGGGATTCGGGCAGCGCCCGGGAGTCCTGAGGGTCTTCGGTGAACGGCGCCAGGGTGCCGTCGAAGTCGAAGGCGGCCAGCAGGACGGGCGCCTGTGCCAGACGCTGCAGGGCCTCCAGGAGCTCAGGAGCGAGGGCGTCGTCAGGGGAGGTCATGGGCTCAGGACTCCTGGGTGTCGTCCTGGCGGCGGCGGAGGGCGGCGAGGTCGTTCAGGAACGCCGCCTGCCAGGTGTCGACGTCGTGGGTCAGCACCTGCCGGCGCATGGCGCGCATGCGCTTGCGGGCCTCGTCCTCCGGCATGGCCTTGGCCTCGAGCATGAGCAGCTTGAGGTCGTCGATGTCGTGCGGGTTGACCAGGATCGCCTGCTTGAGCTGATCGGCCGCACCGGTGAACTCGGAGAGCACCAGCCGTCCGCTGCCGTCGGCCTTGGCGGCCACGAACTCCTTGGCCACCAGATTCATGCCATCGCGCAGGGATGTCACGAGCATGACATCGGTGGCCAGGTAGAGCGCCACCATCTCCTCGAACGGGTAGCCGTGATGCAGATAGCGGATCGCGGTGTGGCCCATGGTGTCGTACTGGCCGTTGAGGTGCCCGACCATGCCCTCCACCTGCTCGCGCAGCACCTTGTAGGACTCCACGCGCTCGCGCGACGGCGAGGCGACCTGGACCAGGATGTCGTGATCGACATCGAGCTCGCCGTCTGCCAGCAGCTCGCCGTAGGCCTTGATCCGGTGGCGGATGCCCTTGGTGTAGTCCAGGCGGTCCACGCCCAGGAACACGGTCTCGGGATCGCCGAGCTCGCGGCGGATCTGTCGTGCGCGCTCCTTCGTCTCCTTGCGGGCGGCCATCTCCTTGATGCCCTCGACGTCGATCGAGATCGGGTACGGACCGGCCTTCAGGGTCCACGACGGACCGGCCGCCGCGTCACCGCCCGTGAAGTCGAAGGCGGTGGAGGTGGTCTGCGCGGTGATCTCGGCCTCGCCGCGGCGGAAGGAGACCCCCATGAACCGGCGGACGCAGTTCTGGAAGTTCTGGGCGTCGCCGGGGCGCTGGAAGCCGACCAGGTCCGCTCCGGTGAGGCCCTCGAGCACCGAGCGCCGCCAGGGCAGCTGGGCGAAGATCTCCACCGGCGGGAACGGGATGTGATCGAAGAACCCGATGGTCAGATCCGGGCGCATCTGCCGCAGCATCCGGGGCACGAGCTGCAGCTGGTAGTCCTGCACCCACACGGTCGCGCCCTGTGAGGCCGCCGAGGCGGCGGCCTCGGCGAAGCGGCGGTTGACGGCCTTGTAGGCGTTCCACCAGGTGCGGTGATAGCTCGGCGGGGCGATGACGTCGTGGTACAGCGGCCACAGGGTGCCGTTGGAGAAGCCCTCGTAGTAGCGCTCCACCTCCCGGGCCGAGAGCTCGACCGGGACCAGGTGGAAGACGTCGTGGTCGAACGGCTCGAGCTGCTCGTCCGGGCTGCCGGCCCAGCCGACCCAGGCGCCGTCGTTGCGGGCCATGACCGGGGCGAGAGCGGAGACCAGTCCGCCCGGGGAGCGGTGCCAGGAGCTGCTGCCGTCCTCGTCGACGGCGCGGTCCACCGGCAGGCGGTTGGCGACGACGACGAAGTCTCGTCCCTGCCCGTCCCCAGCGGTTGCTCGATCGGTGCTCGCGGATGCGGTCTGGCTCACGGTGCACTCCTCCATCGGGTGATCTGCTGACTCCAGTCTAGGTCTGCGCGCCTCGCCCGGGCCCGGGGATCCTGCAGGCCCTCTGGATGGTTCCTGAGCGCGAGGGCTGCGGCTTCGACGGCTACCCTGGTCGGTGAGACCGCCCGAGCCCGCGGCACGCCCCCGAGCACCGCGATGCCTCGACCCCCGACCTTCAGGTAGAAGAGGACCCATGGCCTCCACCCACGACAAGGACGACTTCCGGGCTCAGGCCCGGGGGATCGCCGACAAGCACGCCCAGGCCGACCAGCGGCAGAAGCGGCTCCTCCAGATCGGGATCGCGATCCTCGTGGTCGCGATCCTGGTCATCGCCGGACTGGTGTTCTGGCAGGTGCGCTCGCAGCGCATCCCCGAATCCGGACCCGTCCCCGCCAGCGCCAACCAGTGGGGTGGGATCGAGCTCACCGCCGACGGAATCACGAAGGACTCCTCCGATACCGACGAGGTCTCCGTGGACGACGCCGGCGACCCGCCCGAGACCCCGCCGGAAGACCCCGATGCCGAGGGCATCGTCGAGCCGGGCACGGCCGCCGAGTCCGATGAGCCCGTGCAGATCGTGATCTGGCAGGACTTCGACTGCGTGCACTGCGCGGAGTTCGAGCAGACCCATGCGGAGGACCTCGCCGAGGTGGTCGACTCGGGCGAGGCCACCGTCGAGTACCGCACCGTGAACTACCTGGACAACGCCACGTACTACTCCTCCCGGGCGGCTGCCGCCTACTACGAGGTCGCGAACCAGGTCGGCACCGATGAGGCGCTCGCCTTCCAGCAGGAGATGTTCACCCACCAGGGCACCGGCGGACTCGATGACGACGAGATCATCGAGATCGCCTCGAAGCACGGTGCAGACATCGAGCAGGCCATGGACGACAAGGACTGGCGCCCGATGGTCGACTACACCTCTGCCACGGCGCAGGCCGACGGCGTGAACGGCACGCCTACCGCCATGGTCGACGGCGTGGTCTGGGAGCAGGGATCGAGCCTCTCCGAGGCCGTCAAGGCGGCCGCCGAGGGCAAGGACCCGAACGACGCCGCCGATGAGGCCTCGGGCTCGGCAGCGGACGACGCCTCGCAGTCGCCGTCCGCTTCGGGCTCCTCGAGCGCATCGGCGACATCCTCCGCCTCCGCGGCGGCCAGCGAGGGCTGAGCCTGCCGAACCCGCGCGTCCACGGCGCCCGTCGAGCCCAGGGCTCGACGGGCGGCGTCGTGTCATCTGCGCAGTGCCCGTTAGGATGGCAGGGTCCTTCCGAAGAGGACGCGCCTCCTTAGCTCAGTCGGCAGAGCAGCTGCCTTGTAAACAGCAGGTCGTCGGTTCGATTCCGACAGGGGGCTCTGCTTGTGCCAGCATGTGATCCATGATCCTGGCAGCGCTGGACATGATGGTCCCCACCCACCAGAGCACAGGGCTGTGGCGCCATCCCCGGGCACAGCCCGAGCAGTACCGGGATCTGCGGTTCTGGATCGCCCACGCGCAGAGGCTCGAGCAAGCCGGCTTCGACGCCCTGTTCCTGGCCGATGCCGCCGGGGTCTACGACGTCTTCGACGGCTCCGGGCGCACCGCCATCCGCTCCGGTATGCAGTACCCGGCGCTGGACCCCCTGACGGCGGTCAGCGCGCTCGCTGCGGCGACCACGACCCTCGGCTTCGGCGTGACGGCGTCGGTGAGCTACGAGCAGCCGTACCTTCTGGCACGGCGCTTCGCGAGCCTGGACCACTTCACCGACGGGCGCATCGGCTGGAACATCGTGACCGGCTACCAGGAATCGGCCATGCGCAACCTCGGCGCCGGAGGGCAGCTGCCCCATGACGCGCGCTACGACCGGGCCGATGAGTTCATGGACGTGGTCTGCGCGCTGTGGGAAGGCACGTTCGAGCCCGGGGCGCTGCGCGCCGACTCCGCTTCCGGCGTCTACCTCGATCCCGATCTGATCCACGGGGCAGACCATGAGGGCGAGCACTTCAGCGTCCCCGGGCCCGCACTGGTGGCGCCCGGTCCGCAGCGCACCCCGTACCTCTTCCAGGCCGGCTCCTCGCCGCGCGGGATGGCCTTCGCCGCCCGCCACGCCGAGACCATGTTCTTCTCCGGGACCTCGACGGCTGGTGTTCGCAGGCTCACGGACGCAGCCCGCGCCGGGCTGGAGCGGGAGGGTCGCGGGGCCGATGCCGCCCACATGCTGATGTCGATCACGGTGATCGCAGGCAGCACCGAGGCGGAGGCCGCCGAGCGCGCGGCTTCCTACGCCCAGTACGCCGACCGCCAGGCTGCCTTGGCACTGTTCGCGGGCTGGACCGGGCTCGATCTGGCGCCCTTCGACCCGCAGACCCCGCTGTCGCAGGCAGTGGCGCAGCTGACGGATGACGGCGCGATCGAGGGCAACCGCTCCGCGCTGCAGTCCTTCCTGGAGCTGGATCCGGACCGGGACTGGACGGTGGGGGAGGTGGCCGCGCACATGTGCCTGGGCGCTCGCGGCCCCGTCGTGATCGGCTCGGGCGCCACGGTGGCCGATGAGCTCGAGCGCTGGATGGCGGAGGCCGGCGTGGACGGCTTCAACATCGACTACGGCCTGCGCGACGTGGATATGACGGCCTTCGCCGAGCACGTGAGCCCCGAACTGCGCCGCCGCGGGCACCTGCCCGAAGGATCCCGACCGGGTTCGACGCTGCGCGGGCGCCTCACAGGAGCCGATCACCTGCCGAGCGCCCACCCCGGGGCCGCGTTCCGACGCTGAGGCGGCTCGTCGCGTCTCGGGCGCAGAAGCGGCCCCCGACGGACGGTCGGGGGCCGCTGGCGATCGTGACGGGGTCACTCGTCGGTGATGGCGACCTCTGCCTGCTCGCGGCGGCCGAAGGCCCACAGCAGCAGCTCGGACGGGGTGCCGCGCACGATGCGCACGGTGGAGGTCTTGGCCTTGCCGCCGCTCACGGAGCCGTAGCCGTTGGCCACGAGCAGCACCGAGTCCTGCTCGGGGCGCAGCAGCGGCTTGCCCATGAGCTTGAGGGCGGCCCACAGATCACGCTCCTCCTCCTGCAGCAGCTGACGGCGATGCCAGCTCTCCTGGGCGCGGCGCACGTCCTCGTGGTGGACGAAGAACTCGGCGGTGTTCATGCGCTTGTCCAGCGGCCCCAGCCGCGCCGGGGAGTAGACGGCCGGCTTCTCGACCTTGGCCACCAGCTCGGCCCAGTCCTGGCCGCGCAGCTGGGCGTCGGCCTCCTGCGCCCGCTTGGTCAGCACCGGGATCTTGGGCAGGACCGTGCCTGCGATGAGGTCCGGGCGGGAATCCCGCTCGATCAGATGGACGGCGAGGTCACGGGTGAGCCAGCCCTCGCACAGGGTGGGGGCCTCCGGGCCCACGCGACGCAGCAGTGCTGCCAGGTGACGGCGCTCGACGACGGCGAAATTGGTCACTTCATCTCCTCTCGGCGGGCTCCGGCTGCCCGGGGCGCGCTCTCGCGATGGCTGATGCGATGCCTCATGCCCCAACGTATCGGCGCTCGCGAAGGCAGGGGAACCGGGCACGGCCCAACGGCTCGGATGCACAGGACATTCCCATCCGGCAGCCGCGACGGCGGCCGTGCGCCCACAAGGGAGCCCTGCTCACGTGGAAAGAGGGCCTCGCACGAGCAGAGCCCTCCGAGAGGCAGCGGGGCATCACGGAGGGCTCTGCGGCAGCCGAGTCGGCTCAGATGTCGCGACTCGTGCGGCTGCGCACCTTCGCCCGGATCGCCAGCAGCAGCACCACCGCGAGCACGCCGTACATGACCCAGGTGATGGGCCCGTCGATGAGCACGCTCGGATCCCCGTTGGAGGAGACCAGGGCATCGCGCAGCGAGGTCTCGGCCAGCGGGCCCAGGACCATGCCGATGATCAGCGGCGCCATGGGGTAGTCGTCGATCCGCATCACGAAGCCGATCACGCCGATCACGAGCAGCAGGCTCAGGTCGAACAGCGAGCTGGATGCCGCGTACACGCCCAGCCCGCAGAAGACCATGATCCCGGCGTACAGGTACGGCGTGGGGATCACCAGCAGCTTGGCCCACAGCTGGGCGAACGGCAGGTTGATGATCAGCAGGACGATCATGGCGATGAAGAAGCTGGCCAGCAGCGCCCAGACCAGCTCGGAGGAGCGCTCGAAGAGCAGAGGGCCGGGCTGCAGGCCGTACTGGCGGAAGGCCGCCAGCATCATGGCCGCAGTGGCCGAGATCGGCAGGCCCAGGGCCAGCAGGGCGCCCATGGCCATGCTCGTGGTCGAGTTGCCAGCAGCCTCCGGGGCCGCCAGGCCGCGAATCGCGCCCTTGCCGAACTGCGGATCACGACGACGGCGGTCGAGCGATCGCTCGGTGCCGTAGGCCAGGAACGTGGGGATCTCCGACCCGCCTGCGGGGATCACGCCGAAGGGCAGGCCGATCGCCGTGCCGCGTCCCCAGGCCGGCAGCGCCTCGCGGAACTCCCGTCCGGAGAGCCAGGTGCGGCCCTTCGAGACGATCATCTCGGAGCCCGGCTGGTGCCGGGCGATCGTGGCGAAGTGGATGACCTCTCCCACCGCCAGCACCGCCACCGTGACCGTGATCAGGGAGACGCCGTCGAAGAGGCTCTGCGAGTCTGCCGTGAAGCGCGGAATGCCCGTCACCGAATCGATGCCGATGACCGCGATCCCCAGACCCAGCAGCAGCGACAGCAGACCCTTGACCGCCGAGTCGGTGACCACGGACGAGGTCGCGGCGAAGGCGAACAGGGCCAGCGCGAAGTACTCGGCCGGACCGAAGCTGGTGGAGAAGGCGGCCAGCCACGGCGCCACGAAGACCAGCAGGATCGAGCCGGTGAAGCCTCCGATGAAGGCGCCGATGGCCGCGGTGGCCAGCGCCTGCGGAGCGCGGCCGTCCTTGGCCATGCGGTGGCCCTCGAAAGTCGAGGCGATCGCCGAGCCCTGGCCGGGCGTGTTCATGAGGATGCCCATGGTGGAATCGCCGAACAGGCCGCCGAAGTACACGCCGGAGAACATGATGAACGCGGCTGTGGGCTCCAGCGCGAAGGTGATCGGCAGCAGCAGGGCCACCGCCATGGACGATCCGAGTCCCGGGATGACGCCCACGGCGGTGCCCAGGAGGCAGCCGGCGACGACCCAGATGAGGTTGGTCCACGTCAGGGCTCCGGCGAAGCCGTCAGCAAGCAGCGACAGGGAATCCATCAGAACGCACCTCCCAGGATGCCGGAGGGCAGGCTCAGGCCCAGCCCCATGTCGAAGCCGATGTAGGCCAGCGAGCTGATCGTCAGACCCACGACCGCGGCGGTCAGCGGGCTGCGATTGCCGAAGCCTCGGGTCACGCACCAGAACAGCACGGCGGCGGCCAGCACCCAGCCGAGCAGCCGCAGCGTGAGGATGAAGACGATGAACCCGCCCACGGTCCAGGCCAATGCGGCCCAGTCGAATCGGGGCTCCGCAGGCGCGTCCTCCGCGCTGTGCGCGTCGGCGGGCTGCGCGGCACGGGTCTCGCGCACGATGCGCACCAGCTCCATGGCCAGCAGCAGGTACATCAGCCCGACGATGATCGCGGGGAAGAAGCGGGGGCCCGGGAAGTCCGTGGACTCCGGGACCTCGATCAGGAACAGGTTCACCAGCAGATAGGTGGCGAAGGCGAACAGGATCGCGGGAGTCAGCAGCTCCCGGATCGGGGACGCTGCGCGGCTCATATGCCCATCTCCTCGTACAGCCCGGAGATGCGCTCGCGCTCCTGCTCCAGGAAGGTGGTCAGCTCCTCGCCGAAGATCCGGTTCTCGGCCCAGTGGTAGCGCTGCACGGCCTCGGCCCATTCGGGAGTGTCGATGGTCTCGCGGATCACGGTCACGAGCTCTGACTTCTCCTCGTCGGAGATCGCCGGAGGGGCGGCGAGCAGGCGCCAGTTGGTCAGGGTAACGTCGTGGCCCTGCTCCACGGTGGTGGGGATCTCGATCCCCTCGACCGGCTCGGGAGCCACGAGGGCCAGCGCCCTCAGGTTCCCGGACTCGATCTGATCCACGTTGTCCGGGTAGCCGCCGGCGGCCGCCATGGCGGTGCCGTTGAGCAGCGCCTGGATGGCCTCGCCACCTCCATCCGAGGACACGAACTGCAGCTTGGACAGGTCGACTCCCGACTTCATGGCCAGGTCGGTGATCACGAGCTGGTCGAAGGAGCCTCCGCCGGTCCACGGCACCGTGCCCGGGGCGGCCTTCCAATCGGCCACGAGGTCGTCGAGGGTCTCATAGGGCGAGTCCCCGGGCACGACGATCACGCCGAGCTCCTCGACCACCACGGCCAGGGGCGTGACGTCGTCGAGGGTCACGTCCGTGTCGTACTGGATCGTGGCCGCGAGCTGGCCGGTGCCGCCGACCATCATGGTCTGCGGGTCCCCGCTGAGGGTGGTCATGTTGGACAGCGCGATCGTGCCGCCGGCACCCGGCATGTTCACGACCTGCGTGTTGTTGATGATCGAGTGCTCGCGCTGGATCATCTGCATCTCACGGGCGATGGTGTCCCATCCGCCGCCCGCGGCGGCCGGGGCGATGATCGTGAGGCTCGAGCGCAGATCGGTTCCGGAGGTGCGCGAGGTGATCGAGCCGTAGGCCGCGGTGCCGAAGGATCCGAGTGCGACGACCGCACCCAGCCCCTTCAGCACGGCCCGGCGACCCGGGGGACCTGACTCGGGTGCTTCCTGTGAATCCACGGGAGGGCTCCTGCTGGTACGTGGCGCAGCCGCAGGTCAGGGGTGGTGGCCTCCCGACCGGCGGCTGATGGTGTGCGCCATGCTACATGTGAACTCGCCCACAATCGCATCTGAGCGCACCGCCGGCAGGACCCGCGATCACTGCTTCTCGAGCGAACCGGTCAGGGTCTCCGGCTCCTCGGGCGGCTCGTCGCTGAACTGGCTCTCGTAGAGCGCGCGGTAGGCCCCCTCCCTGCCCATCAGCTCATCGTGGGAGCCCTGCTCGATGATCCGGCCGCCGCTCATCACCAGGATGGTGTCGGCATCGCGGATCGTGGAGAGGCGGTGGGCGATCACGAACGACGTGCGGCCCCGGCGCAGCGCGGCCATGGCCTTCTGCACCGCGACCTCCGTGCGGGTGTCCACCGACGAGGTCGCCTCGTCCAGGATCAGCAGGGCGGGCGCTGCCAGGAAGGCCCGGGCGATCGTGATGAGCTGGCGCTCGCCGGCGGAGATGCTGCCGCCGTCGTCGTCCAGCACGGTCTCATAGCCTTCGGGCAGCGAGCGCACGAGGCGGTCCACGGACGTGGCTCGGGCGGCCTCCTCGACCTCTTCGTCAGTGGCCTCCAGGCGCCCGTAGCGGATGTTCTCGCGGATGGTCCCCGTGAACAGCCACGCGTCCTGCAGGACCATGCCCACCTGCGAGCGCAGCTGCGCCCTGGTCATCTCCCGGACGTCGGTGCCGTCCAGGGTGATGCGCCCGGAGTCGATCTCGTAGAAGCGCATCACCAGGTTGACCAGGGTGGTCTTGCCGGCGCCGGTGGGGCCCACGATCGCGACCGTGCGTCCCGGCTCGGCGGTGAAGGAGAGGTCCTCGATCAGCGGCTCGTCGGGCTGATAGGAGAAGTCCACGTGCTCGAAGCGCACGCGGCCCTCGGTGCGCTCGGGCATCAGCGCGGGTGCCGACTCCGGGTCCTGCTCCGGGGCGTCCAGCAGCTCGAAGACGCGCTCGGCCGAGGCCACGCCCGACTGGATCTGCGTGGCCATCGAGGCGACCTGCGACAGCGGCTGATTGAACTCGCGGGAGTACTGGATGAAGGCCGTGGCCGCACCCAGGGTCATGGACCCCGACACCACGCGCATCCCGCCGACGACGACGATGCCCACGTAGGACAGCCAGGAGACGAACTGCATGATCGGCATGATCGTCCCGGAGACGAACTGGGCGGCGAACGCCGAGCGGTAGAGGTCGTCGTTGCGGCGGTCGAAGTCCCGGGCCATGTCCTCCTCGCGGCCGAAGACGGTCACGAGCTGGTGGCCGGTGAAGTCCTCCTCGATCTGGCCGTTCAGCGCGCCGGTGGCCGCCCACTGCTTGCCGAAGTGCTTCTGGGCGCGCGAGCCCACGATCCCCGCCGCGGCGGCGGACAGGGGGAGGGCGATCAGGGCCACGAGGGCCAGCTGCCAGGACAGCACGAACATCATGATCAGGATGCCGAGCACTCGCATGATGTTCTCGAGAAGCGACGAGAACGTCTGCTGCAGGGCGGTCTGGACGTTGTCGACGTCGTTGGTCACCCGTGACATCACGTCTCCGCGGCGGCGGGTGTCGAAGTAGCTCAGCGGGATCCGGTGCAGCTTGTCCTCGACCTGGGCGCGCAGGTCCCGGATGATCCGCACCGAGATCGCATTGAGGATCCGGCCCTGGGCCCACTGCAGGATCGAGGCCACCAGGTACATGACCAGCACGAGCAGGATCAGCGTGCCCAGCCGCCCGAAGTCCACGCCGGAGCCGGGGTCCAGGGCCATGGTCGAGAAGACGTCGGCCAGGGAGTCGCGCCCCTCGGCGCGCAGACCGTCGAGGACCTCCTGCTGGGTGGCATCCGGCGGGAGATCCCGGGAGAGCACGCCGGCGAAGACGACGTCGGTGGCCCGTCCGAGCAGCATGGGAGCCAGCACGGAGAGCGCGACGGATCCCGTGATGAACACGAGCACCACGGACAGCCCGGCCTTGAAGTCGACCATGAGGCCGCCGAGGCGGCGCACCGAGGGCCAGAAGCTGCGCGGCTTGCGCGCGGGGGCCCCGGCGCCCCAGCCGTCGCCGGCGGGCGCGGCGTCGTCGGGGTCGATCTCCGGGGAGATCAGGGGCTCGTCCTTCAGGGCCTCGGTCCCGGTGGCGGCCTCGGCCTCTGCGCGACGGGCCCCGCTGGAGGATGTGCTGGGGCTCATCGGGCGGCCTCCGCTTCCGTGTCGGCCGAGGGGTCCTCGGGGCTGAGCTGCGAGTCCACGATCTCCCGGTAGGTGGCCGAGGATTCGAGCAGCTCGGCGTGGGTGCCTCGTGCGGCGATCCGGCCGTCGTCGAGCACGAGGATCTGGTCGGCCTCGAGCACGGTGGCCACGCGCTGGGCCACCACGATCTGGGTGACGTCCCGGGTGACGGGGCGCAGCGCGGCCCGCAGCTCGGCGTCCGTGGTGACGTCCAGGGCCGAGAACGAGTCGTCGAACAGGTGGACCGCGGGATCCGCGATCAGCGCCCGTGCGATGCACAGGCGCTGACGCTGCCCGCCCGAGACGGTCGTTCCGCCCTGGGACACGTTCGTCTCGAGCTGCTCAGGCATCCGGCGCACGAAGTCGGCGGCCTGGGCGGTCTCCAGCGCCTCCCACAGCTGATCGTGGGTGGCCTCGGGGTGCCCGAAGCGCAGGTTGGAGGCGATCGTCCCGGAGAAGAGGTAGGGCTTCTGCGGCACGAGCGCCACACGGCGCACGATCTCGCTGCGGGCCAGGCGCGAGGTCTCGACCCCGTCGAGCAGGACCTGCCCGTGCGTAGGGTCGTCCAGGCGCGGGATGAGGTGCAGCAGCGTGGTCTTGCCCGCGCCGGTGGAGCCGATGATCGCGGTGGTGGTGCCCGGGCGGGCCGTGAAGCTGATGCCCTCCAGCACCGGGGCCTCAGCGCCGGGATAGGAGTAGGAGACATCCCGGAACTCCACCAGACCCTCGAGCCGCTGCGGGACCTGCGGCTGCTGCGGCTCGTGGAGGCTCGTCTGCGTGCCCAGGACCTCGCCGATGCGCTCGGCGCTGACCAGCGCCCGCGGGACCATCATCATCATGAACACGCCCATCATCAGGGCCATGAGAATCTGCAGCAGGTACTGCGTGAACGCGGTCATCTGCCCGACCTCGAGCAGCCCCTGATCCACGCGGTGGCCGCCGAACCACAGCACCGCGGCCGTGGCCAGGTGCAGGATCATCATGATCAGCGGGAACATCAGCACGAACAGCTGGCCGATGCGCAGGGAGATCTCGGAGAGCTCGTCGTTCACCGCGGCGAAGCGCCGGCGCTCGTGGTCCTCGCGCACGAAGGCGCGCACCACCCGCATGCCGACCACCTGCTCGCGCAGCACGCCGTTGATGTCGTCGATCCGGCCCTGCATGGAGCGGAACAGGGGCATGAGCCGGCGCATGATGGCCAGCAGCAGGACGACGAGCAGCGGGATCGCGACCCAGACCAGCCAGGACAGGCCGGGGTCCGTGCGCAGGGCCATGACCAGCCCGCCGATGCTCATCAGCGGCGCGGTGATCATCATGGTCAGACCCATCAGGGTCAGCATCTGGATCTGCTGGACGTCGTTCGTCCCGCGGGTGATCAGCGACGGCGTGCCGAAGCGGTCCATCTCGCGACCGGAGAAGCCTGCGACGCGGCGCTGCACGGCGTGGCGCAGGTCGCGCCCTGCGCCCATCGCCACGCGCGCCCCGCAGTACACGGCCGCCACCGCCGCCGCGGCCTGCAGCAGTGTCACGCCGAGCATGACCAGTCCCGTGGAGACGATCACGCCGGTGCGGCCCTGAGCCACCCCGTCGTCGATGATGCGGGCATTGAGCGCGGGCAGCAGCAGCAGCGTCATGGTCGCCACCAGCTGCAGGACGACGGTGCCCAGGATCCAGCCGGGGTAGCGGCCCGCGTAGTCGCGGATCAGGCGCAGGAGCACGCGGAGCCTCCAAGGGGGCAGTCGAAGAGCGCAGATCAGGGCGCGGCCATGGCCGAGGACGGGTGCGCGGGAGTGGGCGGGCCTGGCAGAGCGGGCCCGGTCCCGGAAAGGATAGACCCTTCCGGCAGGGTGCCTTCCGGCTAGTCTCGAAGGCGACGCCCCCGGGCCGCGGCGGCCCGATCTCGGATGCCGCGGGAGGACCGCGTGTCGCCGGCGGGGCGCGGCACACGACCAGATCCCAGGAGGCAGCGGCAGATGTTCGCACAGGAGCGGCAGGCGGAGATCGCCGAGCTGGTGAGCGCGGCGCGTCGGGTCTCCGGGGCCGATCTCGCCCGGCGCTTCGACGTCACCATGGAGACCGTGCGCCGGGACCTGGCCGCGCTCGAGGCCGCGGGCAGGCTGCGCCGCGTGCACGGCGGAGCCGTCTCCGTGGACCGCCCCGCCTCCGTCGAGCTCTCCCTGGAAGCGCGCGAGGAGCAGAAGTCCCCGGCCAAGCGGCGCATCGCCGCGGCGGCCGTGCGCCTGCTCGAGGCCGACGGGGCCGTCACGGTCGTCCTGGATGCCGGCACCACGGTCGAGGCGGTGGCCGATGAGCTCACCGGGTGGCGGGCGGCCGATTCCGAGCAGCCGCTGCAGGTGCTCACCCACGCCCTGCACGTGGCCGGGAGGCTGGCTGATCATCCGGATATCGAGCTCGACCTGGTCGGCGGGGCGGTGCGCAAGCTCACCTGGGCCGCCGCCGGGGCGCGCACCGCAGGCCATTACTCGGATCATCGGGTGGACCTGGCGATCCTGGGATGCTCGGGGGTCTCGGAGGGCTTCGGGTTCTCCACGCCGCACGCTCCCGAGGCCGCGGTCAAGGCGGCGATCGCAGGCTCTGCCCGGCGCGTGGTCGTGGTCTGCGACGCCGAGAAGCACGGCCACGAGACCTTCTCGCGCTACGCCCACCTGGGGGAGATCGACGTCATGATCACCGATAGTGCGCCGCCGACCGGGCTCGCCCGCGCCCTGGAGCGCGCCGGGGTCGAGGTCGTCGTCGCCTGAAGGCACGCGCAGGGGCGGTGCCCGGGTCGCCGGAGGAGATCACCCGGTACGGTGGGAGGTCGACACCTCTGTCCGCGAGCCGGGCGGCTCACCGCCCCTGACTCGACGCGACGGACCCCGGGCGAACGCCCCGGGGCATGACCCCCGAAAGGAGCACCGTGCGCGCCTTCACCGCACGCTTCGCCACGACCCAGGAGATCGACGCCTGGGATGAGCATGTGCAGGCCGATCCGCGCGGCGGCGACCTGCTCCAGGCCTTCTCCTACGGCGACGTCAAGAAACACCACGGCTGGCGGCCCATGCATCTGGTCCACGAGCCGAGCGACGGCTCCCAGGCCGTGTACACGCTGGCGCTGGAGAAGTCGGTGCCCGGGCTCGGCAAGCTCTGGTACATGGCCAAGGGACCCTCGGTCGAGGTCGGCGAGGACATGGTCGGCTTCGCTCAGGCCACCGAGGAGCTGATCCGACGCAAGCGCCTGGGCGTCTTCCTGGTCAAGATGGAGCCGGTGCTGCTGGATGATCCGGAGCTGACCTCCGCCCTGGAAGCTGCGGGCCTGGTGCATGCCTTCCCCATCCAGTCCAACGACTCGACCGCGCTGCTGGACACCAATCGCAGCGAGGACGAGGTCTTCAAGTCCCTGCACTCCCGCGGCCGCAATGCGGTGCGCCGTGCGATCCGCGAGGAGGCCCGCGTCGAGCGCGTGCCCGTCACGGAGGAGAACATGCAGGCCATGTTCGGGCTGATGCAGACCATCGGCCAGGGCCACGCCAGCGTCATGCTGCGCCCGTACGAGTACTACCGCCGCTTCTGGACGAACTTCGACCAGGCCGGCCAGGGGCGCCTGTACTTCGCCTACGAGGACGGCGAGCCCTCCGTCGGCGCCTTCGTGGTCGCCTTCGGCCGCCACGGCTTCTACAAGGACGGCGGCTCGAAGCCCCGGCGCAAGCAGTACGGCGATTCGCACCTGGTGCAGTGGACTGCGCTGACGGATCTCATGAAGGACCACGGGATCATCGACTACGACTTCGTGGGCACCCCGCCCAAGGACCAGCTCAAGGACAAGGAGCACCCGTTCCACGGCCTGGGCCTGTTCAAGACGTCCTTCACCAAGACGGTGATCGACTACACCGGGGTGTGGGATCAGGAGATCTCCCCGCGCCGCGCGCGCCTGTGGAACGCCGTGATCGAGAAGGTCATGCGGCAGCTGTGGGTCCGCTCCCGCAACGAGGCCTTCTACTGAGCCGAGAACCGGCTCCGCGCGGGCGCCCATACCAGGGTGCCCGCGCCGGATGATCTCGCACGAGACCATCCGGTGCACAGCATGCAGGAACACGCCATGGAGGAGAGTCCGCGGTGCCCCCAGCCACGCTGACCGCAGCCCCGACCGGCCTGACGGACGTCTCGGAGCTCGCGACCCGACGGCCCTTCGGCCAGACGGTCCGCCCCGGCGCCTATCCGAGCTCGGGATGGGTGGATGACGACCAGCTGCCCGCGGATCCGTTCGGACCCGACGCGCAGCTGAGCCTGCAGCAGTGGCTCAGCGACGACGACCTGGCCCCGATCCAGCCGACCGAGGCGCAGGCGCGGCGCGCCCAGGCCCTGGCGGACGGGCAGCTCGGCGAGGTGCTCCCGCCGCAGGCCGAGGCGCTTCCGGTGCTCACGACCGAGACCATCGAACGGGACCGGCTGCAGCGGCAGTCGCCTGCTCAGACGGTCCCGATCTCCACCACGAGCCGCCGGCGCACCTCGGCGGAGTCCACCGGCCCGGTCTCGCGTCCCGACACCTCGATGCTGCCGGACGTGGGGCCGAGCGATCTCGGCAGCCAGCCGAGCACGCAGATGCAGGCGGCCGCCTACCCGTCGTCGAGCTCCACGACCACGACGGGGCCCCTGCCGCGGCGCTCGCGGCGCATGCTGGAATCGATCTTGAAGCGCGACGCGGCGATGACCGCCGCCATGCCCATGGTCGAGCGCCTCACCGCCAGCCCCTTCGCCGGGCTGCGGCGCTTCGCGAACTCGGATGACCGCGAAGCCCGACGCACCCTGAACTTCGCCCTGCGCCTGGCGGAGACGATGTTCCACTACGGCGCCGACGCCCTGGATGTGGAGAACGCGGTCGTGGCGGTGTGCGCGACCTACGGCGTGGAGAACATCGAGGTCGACATCACCAACCAGTCGGTCACGATCAACTACGTGGCCGACCTCTCGGGGTTCGATGCCTCGGCCACCCGCGAGGACGTGTTCAACCACGCCGACACCACGAGCCACACGGTCATGCGCGTGGTGCGCTCGTCGTCGGACAACTACTCCGGGCTGGCCGACACGCATCGGCTGGTCACCGAGATCAGCCGCGGCGAGATGTCCAGGGAGGAGGCGCGCGAGCGGCTCGAGGCCATCAACTCCCGGCCCAAGCCGTTCCCCAACTGGGTGGTCTCCCTGGCCACCATGGGTGCGGCGTTCGCGATCACCCTGGGAATCGGCGGCGGCGTGACGGGTGCCACGATCTCGACCCTCTCTGCGGCCATGGTGGGCAGGATCGGGGCCGTGATGGGCCGACGGCGCGTGCCGGAGTTCTTCACCATGGTGGTCTCAGCCTTCGTCATCACGGTCATGGCGCTGCTGGGCTCACAGGTCGGGATCGAGATGTCGCCGCCGAAGGTGATCGCGGCGGGCCTGATCATGCTGATGCCCACGACTCGCTTCATGTCGACCATGCACGATGCCATCTCGGGCTTCCCCGTCACGGCGGCCGGGCGCGCGCTGTCCACGGGCATGGCCTTCGCGGGGATCGTCGCGGGGATCTACACGGGCATCGCGATCATGGGCCTGCTGGGCCAGGGCGAACTGGACATCTCGCAGACCCAGTTCGAGCCGGCGCCCACCTACGTCAACATCATCTGCATGACATTGGCGGCCGGTCTGATCGCGATCAGCCTGCAGGCCTCGGTCAGGCATCTGCTGCCGGCCATGATCGCCGGACTCGGCGGGCTGCTGGCCTATCACCTCGTGGGCTGGGTCGGGCTGGACGCCCGTCTCCAGGTGGTCTGCGGGGCCACGATGACCGGGGTGATCGGCGCCTTCGTGGCGGGGCGCCACCGCATTCCGTCGCTGGTCCTCGCGGTGCCGGGCATGACGTTCCTGCTGCCCGGGCTCTCTGTCTTCCGCGGCATGTACGCGGTGACGATCGAGGCCGAGACCACGGGACACGGCATCGTGTCCCTGGTGACGGCCATGACCACGATCCTGTCCATGGCCGCCGGCCTGGTGCTCGGCCAGCTGCTGATGCGCCCGTTCGTGCGCTCCGAGGATGCCCGGATCGGCATGCGTCGCAATCGCCGGCGCTGACGGCAGGGCCTTCGGAAGCGACGACGGCCACGCACCTTCGCATGGCGAGGTGCGCGGCCGTCGTGCTGTGCTGCGGCGAGGGGATCAGATCTTGCCCACCGGCGTCTTCTTCTCGGCCTGGAAGGCGTCCTCGTCGCGGCCGCGGGCCCAGTATCCCGACAGCGAGACCTGCGTGCGATCCAGCCCGTGGTCCTCGAACAGGACGGGGCGCAGGGCCTTCATGGCCTCGCGCTCGCCGTGGGCGAAGACCTGCACGCCCGCCGTCGTGTCCGGCCACTGCGCCGTGCGCGCGGCCTCGACCAGGGCGGGGACGCCGTCGGCGGCCTCGGTGCGGTGGATCCAGCGCAGGTTCCAGCCCGAGGGCACCTGGACGTCCAGGTGATGATCGGCGTCCTGGACCTCGAGCAGGATCTCGCCGCGCGCGTCCTCGGGCATGGCCTCGACATTGGCGAGCACGGCGGGGATCGCGGCCTCGTCGCCGAGCATGAGGCTCCAGGAGGCCTGCGGATCGGGGATCCACTTGCCGCCGGGACCCACCGCCACGATGGTGTCGCCGGGCTGGGCGCGAGCGGCCCAGGGGCCGGCCCAGCCGGAATCGCCGTGCAGCGCCACGTCGATCCACAGCTGCCCGGTCTCCAGATCCACGCGGCGCAGGGTCATGTGCCGGGTCACGGGCAGCTGCTCGCGCGGCAGCGTCTCACGCAGGCTCCAGTAGTCGGGATGATCGCCCAGGCCCAGCGCGGGGTCGAAGAACACGAGCTTGCAGTACTTCTCGGGCGGCTCGATGTCCTGGAAGGAGCTCGGATCGGCGATGGAGGCCACGATGCGGACCATCGACGGGGAGAGCTCCAGGCGCTGCACGACGGTCAGGTCGATCTGGGGCTTCGGCGGCTTCGCGGACTTGGACACGGGGGTGGGTCGCTGGGGTGCGCTCTCGGTCATGGACTCACTCTATGCGCCAGTCGATCGGGGCCGCGCCCTGCTCCTCGAGCAGGCTGTTGACCTGCGAGAACGGCCGCGAGCCGAAGAAGCCGCGAGAGGCGGACAGGGGCGAGGGGTGCGCGGACTCCACCGTGGGCGCCGGGGCGAGCCACGGGGCGCACTGCCGGGCCGGGCGCCCCCAGAGCAGGCCCACGAGCGGGCCGCCGCGGGCGGCCAGAGCCCGGACCGCGCACTCGGTGACGGTCTCCCAGCCCTTGCCGTGGTGGGAGGCCGGGACGCCGTCGCGCACCGTGAGGCACCTGTTGAGCAGCATGACGCCCTGTCGGCTCCAGGCGCTGAGGTCCCCGTGCTCGGCCGGGGCGACCCCCAGATCCTCGTGCAGCTCGCGGTAGATGTTCTGCAGGGATCGAGGCAGGGGCCGGACGTCCGGGCGCACCGAGAACGACAGCCCCATGGCATGGCCCGGGGTGGGGTACGGGTCCTGGCCCAGGATCAGCACGCGGACATCGGCCATCGGCTCCTGGAAGGCGCGCAGGATCTCGGGTCCCGGCGGGAAGGTGCGCTCACCCTGCGCGTGCTCCTGGCGCAGGAAGTCCCCCATCCCATGGATCACGTCCTCGACGGGGCGCAGGGCCTCGGCCCAGTCCTTCGCCATGATCTCGGCGAGCTCGGGGCGGTCTGCGGAATCGGTGCTGGTCATGCAGATAACTGTAGGGACCGACGAGCACGACGACGGCCGTGGCGGCCCGCTGCGCTGTCGTGACCGCGTCCTACAGTGGCGGCATGAGCGAATCGAGCAGCCCCACCGATCAGCGTCCCGTCGCCCTCGTCACCGGTGCCACCGGCGGCATCGGCCGGGCGGTCGTCGATTTCCTGGCCGTCGATCACCGAGTCCTGGCCGTGGGTCGCGATGACCACGCCCTGGCGCAGCTGCCGGAGGGTGTGGAGCCCCTGCGCGCTGAGCTCACCGACTTCCAGGCCCTGCCCCAGCTCGTGGGCGGGCTCGAGCGGCTGGATGTCCTGGTCCATTGCGCCGCGCTGGGCCACCGGCTCTCGGTCGAGGACTCCCGCCCGCAGGACTGGCAGGCGCAGCTGGAGCTCAACGTGATGGTCCCCGCCGAGCTGACCCGATTGGCCATGCCCGCGCCGCGTCGCGCCCAGGGCACCGTGGTGCTCGTGAACTCCGGCGCCGGCTTCACCGCCAGCGGCGGCAACGCGGTCTACGCCGCCTCCAAGTTCGCGCTGCGGGCGCTGGCGGACTCGCTGCGCCAGGAGCTCGAGCCGGATCTCGTGCGGGTGGCCTCGGTGCACCCCGGCCCCACGGACACCGAGATGCTGCGGGGGATCCATGACTCGATCGGCAAGCAGCACCGCCCGGAGGAGTACATCCTCCCCGAGTCGGTGGCCGGTGCCGTGCGCGCGGTCGTGGATGCCTCCCCGGACATGCAGCTCACCTCGGTCTCGGTGCGCCCGCGCCAGGAGCAGCGCTGATGAGCGCGCAGGCGGCGGAGCTGGACGAGCAGCAGCGGATGATCCTCGAGATGGAGAAGCGGCGCTTCAAGTATCAGGGGGCCAAGGAGCGGGCCATCGGCTCGCAGCTCGGGATGCCCGTGACGGAGTACTACCAGCGGCTCAACGCGCTGCTGGACACGGAGGCCGCCTGGGCGGCGGAGCCGGCCCTGGTGCGGCGGCTGAGCGAGCTGAGGGACTCGTGATGGCGGTCCCGGCGGCTCGTCGCCGCGCACGCACGGGCTCGCCGATGGAAGGATGGCGCGCATGAGCGAACAGCCTCCGTGGTCGGATCCCGACCTTCACCCGCGCGACGTCTTCGACGACGTCCCGGAGAGCGGATCCCGGCAGGGCGCGCACCGCCCCCGGGAGGCCGCGGCACCCACGACCCCGGGCAGCCTCAAGGCCATGGTCATCGTGGGCAGTCTGGGTCTCCTGCTGGGGGCCGGCGCCTACGTCTTCTCGACGATGAGCCAGGACCGCAGCCCGGCGGCCGTGGAGGGAGCCGGCGACCAGGCCGCTGAGGATCCGGTCCGCAGCGCCGCAGCCGAGGGCGGCGCCGCGGTCTCGGCTGCTCCCCAGGACGCCGAGCAGGTGGGGGTCTTCAACGCGACCGAGCTCGACGGTGCGGCCGGTGCGGCCACCGAGGAGCTCACGGCGCTGGACTGGCAGGTCGTCGCCACCGGCAACTGGGGCATGTCCGTTGCGGACAGCGTGGTCTACTACTCCGGCGACGTGGGCACCGAGGAGCAGGCCCGGTTCGTGGCCGACGCCCTGGGGATCGAGCAGATCCAGGCCGACGACGCCATCGCCTACCCGCTGGTGGCCGTGATCGGAGAGGATGTCGGAGCGGAACTGGTGGGCAGCGACCAGCAGCAGTCCTCCGCGCAGGGCGCCGCCGGGCTCCCGCAGGAGGGGGCTGCGGCTCAGGCGCTGGCGGTCGATCCGGCGGAGGTCCTGCGATGAGCGCGGCGGGGGAGGCGGGTGCCGTCGAGCCGCTGGCCGTCGAGGGCCAGCGTGTCCGCCTGCGCGACTGGCGCGCCGATGACCTCCCCGTCTACGAGCGCTGGATCATGCCCCCGCCGGATGGCGGCGAGCATGAATGGCAGCGCACGGACGGACCCTTCTACCCCAACTTCACCGCGCAGACGGCCCACCGCTGGCTCGGGAGGCTGACGGAGCGGGTGCACCGGGGCGACTGGCCCGCCGTGCGCGACACCGCAGTGATCGCCGAGCAGGGCACCGACAGGTTCCTGGGGCAGGTCTCCTGGTATCACGCCGAGGCCCCCACGGAGGATCCGGGCACGGGCACGCATCTGCTGCCGCTGCACTCCATCGGCGTGGCGATCTACCCGCCGGAGTTCTGGTCCGGCGGCTACGGCTCGGAGGCCCTGCGTCTGTGGGCCGACCTCCTGTTCCGGATCGGCGACGCCGATCGGGTGGACCTGGAGACCTGGAGCGGCAACCGCGGCATGTGCCGCGTGGCCCAGAAGCTCGGCTTCACCGAGGAGGCGAGGATCCGCAGGGCCCGCATGGTGGCGGGGGAGCACTACGACCGGATGATCTACGGGATGCTGCGCGAGGAGTGGGAGCAGGCGCCCTGGTGCGGTGCGTCCGCCCACGGTGAATCCTGAGTCGAACGCGCTCAGGGGGTTTGCACTCGCCGGTGCCGAGTGCCAATAATGGACTTGGCACTCAGTCGAGCAGACTGCCAGCCGGCCCCGCTGCGGCCGGCGCATCCGCTCGATGCAGCAGTGGAAGCCACCGCCTCTCTGAGGGGCAGGCCCGGCGGGCAGATCCCGCGGGAGCCGGCGCCCCGTCCGTCGCGGGCAGCGGGTCGGTGGGAGTCAGACTGAACGTCCAGGAGGGACGAACACATGGCAAAGCTCATCGCATTCGACGAGGAGGCCCGTCGCGGTCTCGAGCGCGGCCTCAACACCCTGGCCGAGGCCGTCAAGGTCACGCTCGGCCCGCGCGGTCGCAACGTCGTCCTGGAGAAGTCCTGGGGCGCTCCCACGATCACCAACGACGGCGTGTCCATCGCCAAGGAGATCGAGCTCGAGGATCCCTACGAGAAGATCGGCGCCGAGCTCGTCAAGGAGGTCGCCAAGAAGACCGACGACGTCGCAGGCGACGGCACCACCACCGCCACCGTGCTCGCCCAGGCGCTCGTGCGCGAGGGCCTGCGCAACGTGGCCGCCGGTGCTGATCCGCTCTCGCTCAAGCGCGGCATCGAGAAGGCCGTCGAGGCCGTCACCGCCGAGCTGCTCAGCTCCGCCAAGGAGATCGAGACCGAGGAGGAGATCGCGGCCACCGCCTCCATCTCCGCCGCGGATCCGGAGATCGGCCGCCTCATCGCCCAGGCCATGGAGAAGGTCGGCAAGGAGGGCGTGATCACGGTCGAGGAGTCCAACACCTTCGGGCTGGACCTCGAGCTGACCGAGGGCATGCGCTTCGACAAGGGCTACCTCTCCGGCTACTTCGTCACGGACGCCGACCGCCAGGAGGCCGTCCTCGAGGATCCCTACATCCTCATCGTCAACTCCAAGATCTCGGCCGTGAAGGATCTGGTCCCGGTCCTGGAGAAGGTCATCCAGTCGGGCAAGCCGCTGATGATCATCGCCGAGGACGTCGAGGGCGAGGCGCTGGCCATGCTGGTGCTGAACAAGATGCGCGGCTCCGTGAAGTCCGTGGCCGTCAAGGCACCGGGCTTCGGCGACCGCCGCAAGGCCCAGCTGGCGGACATCGCCATCCTGACCGGCGGCCAGGTCATCACCGAGGAGGTCGGCCTCTCGCTCGAGACCGCCACCCTGGATCTGCTGGGCACCGCCCGCAAGGTCGTGGTGACCAAGGACGAGACCACCATCGTCGACGGAGCCGGCTCCGCTGAGGAGATCGAGGGCCGCGTGGCCCAGATCCGCGCCGAGATCGAGAACTCGGACTCGGACTACGACCGCGAGAAGCTGCAGGAGCGTCTGGCCAAGCTGGCCGGCGGCGTCGCCGTGCTGAAGGCCGGCGCGGCCACCGAGGTCGAGCTCAAGGAGCGCAAGCACCGCATCGAGGATGCCGTGCGCAATGCCAAGGCCGCAGTGGAGGAGGGCATCGTCGCCGGCGGCGGCGTCGCCCTGATCCAGGCCGGCGAGACCGCCTTCGGCCAGCTGCAGCTCAGCGGCGACGAGGCCACCGGCGCGAACATCGTCAAGGTTGCCATCGACGCCCCGCTCAAGCAGATCGCCTACAACGCCGGGCTCGAGCCGGGCGTCGTGGCGGACAAGGTCCGCGGCCTCGAGAAGGGCTGGGGCCTCAACGCGGCCACCGGCGAGTATGAGGACCTCATGGCCGCGGGCATCAACGACCCGGTCAAGGTCACCCGCTCGGCCCTGCAGAACGCCGGCTCGATCGCCGGTCTGTTCCTCACTACCGAGGCCGTCGTGGCGGACAAGCCGGAGCCGGCCGCTGCCGGCGGCGGCGGCGAAGACCCCATGGGCGGCATGGGCGGCATGATGTGATGACGCCTCGGCGTCATCGCTGAACGCGCCTGATGCGCTTCCCAGCGAACCTGACGGGCCCCGTCTCCCACCTCGGGAGGCGGGGCCCGTCGCCATGTCCGACGACGGCGGCTCTGCCGGTGCCGACGGTGCAGGAGCCGCCGAGGCAGCGCCGCTGGGACGGAGTCTGCGGCACCTGTGCTGTCGGTGGGACGTGCCACAGTGTCCGGCATGACGATCACTGCTGCCGCTGACGGCTCCGCCCTGGGCAATCCCGGCCCCGCCGGATGGGCCTGGTACATCGACGACTCCAACTGGCGCAGCGGGGGCTGGCCCCACGGCACCAACAACAAGGGAGAGCTGCATGCGGTACTGGACCTGCTCGAGTCCACGCAGCAGCTCGGGGAGCCGCTGCGGGTGCTGTGCGACAGCCAGTACGTGATCAACTCCATCACCAAGTGGATGAAGGGCTGGAAGAAGAAGGGCTGGAAGAAGAGCGACGGCAAGCCGGTGCTCAACGTCGAGCTCATGAAGGCGCTGGACGCCGCCATGCAGGGACGGGACGTGACCTTCGAGTGGGTCAAGGGCCACGCGGGCCACGAGCTCAACGAGGCCGCGGACGCTCGGGCCAACGCCGCCGCCAAGGCGTTCCAAGCAGGGCGCGAGCCGGAGGAGGGACCGGGACTGGTGCTGGGCGGCGGACCTGCCGCGTCCTCGGGGGCAGCGGAGCCGTCCGGTGAGGCCACTGCCGCAGCGGATCTGCGATCGCAGGCCCAGGAGCGCCCGGACGATCCGGATCCAGACCTGCTCTCGAGCCTGGAGGTCCAGTCCGAGGACCTGGCCGCAGCTCCGAGCCCGGCGCAGGAGGTCTTCGGCCTGGAGCGCCGACGGATCCGCGAGGGCCTGGCGAGCGCTGCCCTGCATCCGGAGGCCGTGCTCATCGACGGGGACGGCCGCCCTGCCGAGCCGCAGAGCCTCTCCCGGGGCGATGACTCCGCCGACCTGCATCTGGTCGACATCCTGGCCCCGAGCGCAGGCACCGTCCAGAGCACCGTCCATGTCCTGAGCTCCACGGGCTCGTCGGTGCACACCGCCCTGTGGATGCGAGCGCAGTCTCGCAATGAGCTGGGTGAGTGGCTGCTGCGTCATCTCCAGGTGACGCTCGAGTCCTGAAGCGACGCCGCCCGCGGCAGAGCGCACCGAGCTCGGCGGCGGGGCGCCTTTTCAGCAGCATCGTCCGACGGGAAGCCGGGCGGGTGGGACCCGGCGAAGCGCCAGGAGCCGCTCAGCCCCGCGCGGCATCTCCGCGGTCGTCGTCGTGCGCCTGCGGGGCATCCTGCTCGGACACATCCGGAAGCCCGCCGGTCTCGTCGATGATGCTGGGATCGTCGTCGTCGATCTCGGGGATCGGGGGGAGCCCGTCGTCGCCGGGGGCGGCGGTGACCCGTGGCTCATGCCCTGCGGCGGTGCCTCCGGCGTCCGTCGCCTCGACAGCCGCCGGAGGGGTCGGTGCAGAGGGGGATCCGTCCGAGGTCGTCTCGGGCAGGGCCGGCTCTTCGCTGCGGCGGGCCCGACGCATCCGCCGTGAGCTCGCCGCGGAGGGCGCGGACTCCTCGGCGACCTGGCGCTGCCGTTCGAGCTGCTCCTCGGTGGGAGGCGTCCGCCGCCTGGAGGGGGTCCAGGTGCTGCGCGAGAACCAGGTGCCGGAGTCGGTGCGGGAGGGCCTCGACTCGTGGGTGCTCTCGGAGCGCAGGGCGTGCTCGGCGGGGTCATCGACCTCCGCCGCGCGCTGGATCGCCGCCTCGGCGGAGTCGCCGCCGGGCAGGGTCACCACGAAGGTCGCGCCGCCGCCGGGGGTCTCCTCCAGAGTCACCACGCCGCCGTGCTGGCCCACGACCGAGGCCACGATCGACAGGCCCAGCCCGGTGCCGCCGGTCTCGCGGGTGCGGGAGGTGTCGGCGCGGTAGAACCGCTCGAAGATCCGGGTGCGGTCGGCGCCCCTGATGCCTGGGCCGTGGTCGCGGATCTTCAGCTGAGCCAGCCAGCTCGGAGCCGGCTCATCCGAGGGGACCGCAGGCTGCTGCTCCTGCGGAACGGCGTCGAAGGAGGGGTTCTCCACGATGATCTCGAGATCGCTGCCCTGCGGGGTGTAGCGCACGGCGTTGGTCATCAGGTTGACCACGACCTGGCGCAGGCGGGCATCATCGCCGCGGGTCCATACCGGCGCGGCGGCGCTGTCATCCGGTCCGAGCACGGTGATGCGGCGATCTGGCCAGGCCGCCGCGAAGTCGGCTGCGGCGTCGTGGGCCAGGATCAGGAGGTCGACGTCGGTGATCTCGAGCGCGCGTCCGTTGTCCACGCGGGCCAGCGAGAGGAGGTCCTCGACCAGCTGGGTCATGCGCGTGGCCTCGGACTCGATGCGGCCCATGGCCTGGGCGACCTTCTCATCGTCGTTGAGGGCGCCGTGGCGGTAGAGCTCGGAGTACCCTCGGATCGACACGAGCGGGGTTCGCAGCTCGTGGGAGGCATCGGCCACGAACTGCCGCAGCCGGTTCTCGGAGTGGGTGCGCGCCTCGAAGGCATCCTCGATCTGCCCGAGCATGCGGTTCAGCGACATGGACAGCTGACCGACCTCGGTCGCGGAGCTGTAGCCGGAGATGCGCTGGGACAGATCGCCGGCGGCGATCGCGGCCGCCGTGGTCTCGACCCGCTTCAGCGGAGTGAAGGCGCGCGTGATGAGGATCCAGCCGACCGTCAGGGCGACCAGCAGGGTGGCCACGCCGAAGCTCAGCGTCAGCAGGGTCACCGCCGAGATCATGCCATTGGCCCAGCCCAGCGGTTCGGCCGTCACGACCGTGTACTCCGAATCGGCCTGCGGGGCGGCCACCACGCGCCAGGAGCCGTCCTCTCCGTCGGCGGAGCGCACGGTCATGCCGGACTGATCCGTCCGCAGGACGAGCTCTCGGGTGAACCTGGACAGATCCGGCTCGCCCGGGTCGACCAGTCCGGGAGCCGTGGGGCCCACCTGGGCGACGACCTCGGCGTCGGAGTCGAGCAGATAGCCGCGCTTGGACACGCTGACGGTCGGCGAGCCGATCATGTCCGACATCAGCGCCGTCGAGACGGTGCTCAGCGACTCGCGCAGCTCGTTGTCGATCGAATTGACCAGCGAGTCCCGGACCACGGAGATCGATACGAAGCTGGTCAGCAGGATCGAGGGCATCAGCAGCAGCCCGGTGAGGACCATCAGCTGGGTCCGCAGCGACGACGAGCGCCACCGCGCAGTGAGCTTCTCCACGGATCAGACCTCCGTCGGCGACAGGCGGACGAGGGCCATCATCTCAGGACGGCGGGCGGCGCCGCCGGTGGCGGACACCGCCGGCTGGGGACCGCGGATGGGCTCAGCCGTTCTTGTGGGCTGTGCGCAGCAGGTACCCGACGCCGCGCTTGGTGTGGATCAGCGGGGGCAGATCCGGATCGTTGTCGATCTTGCGGCGCAGGTAGGAGATGTAGGACTCGACGATCGAGGCGTCTCCGTTGAAGTCGTACTCCCACACGTGGTCCAGGATCTGGGCCTTGGACAGCACGCGGTTGGGGTTGAGCATCAGGTAGCGCAGCAGCTTGAACTCGGTGGGCGACAGGTCGATCTCGCGCTCGCCGCGGAAGACCTCATGGGCGTCGTCGTCGAGGACCAGGTCGTCCACGCGCAGGCGAGAGTCGTCCTCCTCGGCCGGTGCCGAGCGGCGCAGGACCGCGCGGATGCGGGCCACGACCTCATCCAGGCTGAACGGCTTGGTGACGTAGTCGTCGCCGCCGACGGTCAGGCCCTGGACCTTGTCCTCGGTGTCGTCCTTGGCGGTCAGGAAGACGATGGGGAAGGTGCGGCCCTCGGCGCGCAGCTTGCGGGTGACGGCGAAGCCGTCCAGATCCGGGAGCATGACGTCCAGGACCGCCAGATCGGGGTTCTCCTCCTGGGCGCGCGTGATCGCATCGCGGCCGTTGGCGGCGGTGACGACCTCGAAGCCCGCGAACTTCAGCGAGGTGGCGAGCAGTTCGAGGATGTTGGGCTCGTCGTCGACGACCAGGAGCTTTGCTTCAGGGTTGCTGTTGTTCACGGCATTCAGTGTCTCGGAGTCTCCTGGATGTCCTCTGGACGCTGTGAGGGTGTTTCATGGACGTGGTGAGCGGCGGGGAGTCGCTCAGCCCAGCCTCCCGCCGCTGCGCTCGAGGTAGCAGGCCGCGCACAGCGACTCATAGGCGACTTCTCCGTCGATCGCCACCTGGTCGCCGTCGAGCACCATGCCGTCATCGGAGGTCCGGGCGTTGAACATCGCCTTGCGCCCGCAGCGGCAGATGGTCTTGAGCTCCTCGAGCGTATGGGATATCTCCATCAGCCGACCCGAGCCGGGGAACGAGCGGGTGCGGAAGTCGCCGCGGATCCCGTAGGCCAGCACCGGCACGGAGTCGAGCACGGCGATGCGCAGCAGGTCGTCCACCTGCTGCGGGGACAGGAACTGGGCCTCGTCCACGAGCAGGCAGGCCACGGGCGGGACGTCGACGGATTCCAGCAGAGCCTCGGGATCCCGGCCGGCGGCCGCCTCGCGGAACCGGGCGCGGACGTCGTCGTGGGGCCCCAGCAGGAGGTCGACGGGCCGGGCGAGACCCAGCCGGGAGGTGATGGTGGCCTCGCCCTTGGTGTCCACGGAGGGCTTGGCCAGCATGACGCGCTGGTCGCGCTCCTCGTAGTTGAACGCGGCCTGCAGCAGGGCAGTGGACTTGCCCGAGTTCATGGCCCCGTAGCGGAAGTACAGCTTGGCCATCTCAGCTCCGGCGCCGCAGCGGGACTCTGGTGCTCACGATGTCAGCTGCGGCTGCGACGGATCGCGTTGCGCACCAGCAGCGCGAACAGCAGCACCACCGACAGGGGGAAGGCCACCAGCGCGTAGCGCGTGAACCACGGCCAGATCTCGCCGCCGCCCACGACCCACTTGGTGATCAGCATGGCCGCGATGGCCGCCGCGGAGCTCACCGCCAGCACGACCGTGGCCCAGGCGAGCGCGTCCATGCCGCCGGAGTGCCTATCGGCGCGGGAGGTCTCGGCGCCGGGGCGGGCAGGGGAAGTCGACGGGGAGTGCTCGGCGGGCATGGACCCAGGGTACAGCCGTCTTCGACAGGGGCGTCGACGCACCGGCTGGGGTACGATGGGACGTTCTGCCGGTCCCCGAGCAGTGCACGCCCGCCGGGGCTCGAGCCGCGCGCTCGTGCGACGGGTCGCTGAACGGGCCGGGCAGATACCGTGCCCCGTCCGGGAGAGCTCTCTGCGGACCGAGCACGCACCTGCAGAACACCCCGCGAGGCCGTGGCCTCGCCATGAGCAGCAGAGGATGTGCACAGTGCCCACCGGCAAGGTGAAGTGGTTCAACCAGGAGAAGGGCTTCGGATTCCTGGCCGACGACGACGGCGGCGAGGTCTTCCTCCATGTCTCGGCGCTGCCCGCGGGTATGCAGACCGTCGCCCCGGGGACCCGTATGGAGTTCGGCGTGGCCGAGGGCCGCCGCGGCGCCCAGGCGCTGCAGGCCACCGTGCTGGGCAAGACCCCGTCCGTGGCTCGCAACAGCCGCATGCCGGCCGAGCAGATGGCCGAGATCAGCCAGGACCTGGTGACGCTGCTGGACGGGATCTCGGAGGGGCTGCAGCACGGCCGTTACCCGGATCGGGCCCACGGTCGGAAGATCGCCAAGATCCTGCGCACGGTCGCGGATAACCTGGAGGCCTGAGCTGCGCGGAGCAGGGTCGGTCATCGCCGGCCCTCCCGCGGGCGGCAGCGGCGCTGACGACATGACGACAGGGGCATCGGTGAGCGAGCAGACCACCACCACGCACGAGCCGGCTCCGAAGGAGCCCGCATCCACCCAGGACGCAGAGTCCGAGAGCCCGGCTGAGGCGCTGTCCGCCGCGTCGCAGCCGCCGGCGGCGGACGCCCAGCTCGCAGCGCAGAAGGAGCTCGCGCTGGAGGCGCTGCGCGAGCTCGTCCCGGCCGAGCAGATCGGCGAGGGGCACCGCGTCCGCGCCGAGGGCGAGCTGGTGCTCACCCACCTCTTCCCCGCGCTCGCGCGCGGCTACCGGGGCTGGGAGTGGTACGTCACCCTCACGCGGGTGCCCGGATCCGAGTGGGCCACGGTCTGCGAGTCGGGCATGCTCCCCGGAGAGGACGCCCTGCTGGCTCCCGAGTGGGTGCCCTGGTCCGAGCGGGTGCTCGAGGCCGACCACGAGGACATCGAGGACGGCGCCCAGGACCACGGGGGAGCCGGGCACGCCGACCTCGAGCAGGACGACCGGGAGGCTGCGGATCAGGGCGGCGACGACGCGGCGCAGCAGGCCCACGAGCATGGCGCCGCGGCAGAGGACTCCGCGGACGGTGCGCAGGCCGATCCCGAGCAGGCCCCGGGGATCGATCCCGCTCCGTGAGCCGGACCCCCGCGACCGGTGCCTTCCAGTCGCTGCACGAGCCCAACTACCGCCGCTGGTATGTGGGATCGCTGCTGTCCAACACCGGCACGTGGATGCAGCGCACCGCTCAGTCCTGGCTCGTGTTCGACGGGCTGACGGATCATGATGCGCGGGCCATGGGCCTGGTGCTCGCCCTGCAGTTCCTGCCTCAGCTGCTGATCTCGCCCTGGGCGGGCGTGGTGGCCGACCGCTCCGACAGCCGTCGGCTCCTGCTGATCACCCAGTCGGCGATGGGAGCCCTCGCCCTGGGCCTGGGAGGCCTCGTGCTCCTCGGCGCGGTGAGCCTGGGGTGGGTGATGGCCTTCGCGCTGGCCCTGGGCGTCACCACGACCTTCGGGGCCCCGGTGCGCCACACCTTCGTGGCCAGCCTGGTCGGGGATCAGAACCTGTCCAATGCCGTGGCGCTGAATTCGACGGCCTTCAACGCGGCGCGTCTGCTCGGCCCGGCAGCTGCCGGCGTGCTGATCGCGCAGGCGGGCACCGGCTGGGTCTTCGTCCTCAACAGCCTGACCTTCGCCGTGATGATCACCGCCATCCTGCGGATGGATCAGCACCGGCTGATCCCTCGTCAGCGTGCGGGGAAGGCGCACGGCCAGATCCGGGAGGGCTTCCGCTACGTGAGGCAGCGCCCGGATCTGATGGCGGTGCTGCTCACCGTCTTCCTGCTGGGCACGTTCGGGCTGAACTTCGCGATCTTCCTGGCGGCCATGACGGGCACGGCCTTCGGGCTGGGCTCGCAGGCCTTCGGGGTCATGAGCTCCGTGCTCGCCGTGGGCACCCTGGCGGGGGCGCTGCTGTCGGCCCGCCGCCCCCGCGCGAGGCTCAGGACGCTCTATGCCGGTTCGGCCATGTTCGCGCTCAGCGCGCTGCTGGCCGCGCTGGCGCCCGCGCCCCTGAGCTTCGGGCTGTGCCTGATCCCCCTGGGCATGGCCTCGCTGACCATGACGACGACCGCCAGCGCCTATGTCCAGACGAGCACGGACCCGCGCTTCCGCGGCCGCGTCATGAGCCTCTACTCGGCGATCCTCATGGGAGGGACGCCGATCGGGGCGCCGCTGATCGGCTGGGTCATCGACGCCTTCGGTCCGCGCTGGGGCCTGGGCGCGGCCGTGCTGGCCGGTGCGGCCGGCGCCTGCGTGGGCTTGGCCCACCGGCAGCGGCTGCGCGCACAGCGCAGCCGCTGAGCGGGCCTCAGAGCTGCTCGATCAGCACATCCAGGCAGGCCAGCAGCTTCTGGACGTCCGAGGGCTCGACCGCGGCGAAGGTCGCGATCCGCAGCTGATTGCGCCCCAGCTTCCGGTAGGGCTCCACATCCACCACGCCGTGGGCGCGCAGAGCCGAGCTGAGCACCGAGGCGTCGATGCTGTCGTCGAAGTCCACGGTCACGACCACGGGGGAGCGGTCCTCGGCCGCGGCCGCGAAGGGCGAGGCGTGCGGGTGAGCCTCGGCCCAGTCGTAGATCAGCCCGGAGCTGTGCGCCGTGCGGCCGGCCGCCCAGTCCATTCCGCCCTGGTCATTGAGCCAGCGGACCTGCTCGTCGAGCATCACGAGCGTGGCCAGGGCCGGGGTGTTGAAGGTCTGGTCCTTGCGCGAGTTCTCCAGCGCCGTCGCCAGGGACAGGAAGGCCGGGATCCAGCGTCCGGAGGCGGCCACCGACCCGATGCGCTCGATCGCCGCCGGGGAGAACGCGCCGAACCACAGGCCGCCGTCGGAGGCGAAGTTCTTCTGCGGGGAGAAGTAGTAGACGTCCGTCTCGGACAGCTCCACGGCCATGCCTCCGGCGGCCGAGGTCGCATCCACCACGACCAGCGGATCCGCCGCGCTGCGTGCCGGAGCCAGGCCGTCGGGGCGCACGACGGGGGCGGCCACGCCGGTGGAGGTCTCGTTCTGCGGCCAGGCGTAGACGTCGATCCCGTCCTCGAGCTGCACGGCCGTGCGTGTGCCGGGCTCGGCCCGGCGGATGGACGACGGCGCCAGGAACGGCGCTGCGTCGGTGACCTCGGCGAACTTGGCGCCGAACTCGCCGAAGGCCGCGTGCTGGGCGCGCTCGCGCACCAGGCCCAGGGCCGCGGCGTCCCAGAAGGCGGAGGCGCCGCCCATGCCCAGCAGGATCTCGTAGCCCTGCGGGGCGCGCAGGAACTCGCCCAGTCCCTCGCGCAGGCCGCCCACGAGGCCGCGCACCGGGGCCTGTCGGTGGGAGGTGCCCATGAGCCTGCGGTGAGCGCGCGCGACCGCGCCCATCTGCTCCTCGCGGACCTTGGAGGGGCCTGCGCCGAAGCGCCCGTCGACGGGCAGCAGGCTGTCGGGGATCGTGAGGCGGTCGGTCACGGGCGGTGCTCCTGGGGCGTCGGTTCGGCGGAGGCCCGGCAGGATCCTCCGCCCGGCCATTGTGCCGCACCTGCCCGTGCAGTGTCCGTGGATCTGCGTAGACTCCCGGAAGAACGGGCACGCCCCGCCCCGCTGCGGAAAATGGGGTGCCCAGAAGTCTGCTCGCCCCCTGATCAGGAGCTGTTCCATGACCGAACTGATCGACACCACGGAGATGTACCTGCGCACGGTCCTCGAGCTCGAGGAGGAGGGGATCCCTCCCATGCGCGCACGCATCGTGGAGCGCCTCGATCATTCCGGGCCCACCGTCTCCCAGACCGTGTCGCGCATGGAGCGCGACGGCCTGCTGACCGTGCAGCCGGATCGTCGGCTGGCCCTCACGGAGTCCGGGCGGGAGACCGCCGTCAAGGTGATGCGCAAGCACCGCCTCGCGGAGCGCCTGCTCGCGGATGTCATCGGGCTGGACCTCTCCGTCGTCCATGACGAGGCCTGCCGCTGGGAGCACGTCATGAGCGAGGCTGTGGAGGAGCGCCTGGTCGATCTGCTGCACAACCCGCAGATCTCGCCGTACGGCATGCCGATCCCGGGCCTGGCGGGCCTGGGCGCGGACTCGGAGGAAGCCGCCCACGCGGCGCTGCTGCAGCCGCTGCAGTCCCTGCCCGGCACCGACCAGATCCTGGCGGAGGCCGCTGCCGGTGAGCTCGGCGGGCGCTTCGTGCTCGTGGGCATCCCGGAGGTCGTGCAGACCCACCCGGAGGTGCTGACTCTGCTGGGCCGCTGCGGCCTGCTGGCCGGTGGGGTCTTCGCCGCCCGCAGGGAGGACAGCGGAGAGGTCGTCGTGCGGGCGCTGGAGCCGGCCAAGGGCGTCGAGGCCGAGGACATCCGGATCCCGGAGTCCTCCGCCCACTCGATCGTCGTGCGGCAGGGGTGAGCTCCGCGCACCTGTAGCGCTGGTGAAGGCGCCGTCGGCGATGAGTTCGCCGACGGCGCCCACGTCTGTGCGGACGCCGGTTCGGTGCCGGTTCTGAGCCTCTGCGCGCTCGCGGCTCCACAGGCGACGCCGGCTGCGGATCATGTCCCGAGGGAGGACCGATCTGCGGGCTCAAGGACTCAGCGAGTCTCAATCGGGTGATCTCCGGGTGGGCGGAGCCGGGACGAGGCATAGCGTGCGCGGGCATCGCCGTCGTCGATGCCGACCGCCGCTGGGGCGGCCGCCGCTCGCTGTGCCGTGAGAGGTCCCGTCATGACCGCTGTCGCCCACCGAACCGCCGTTCCGACTGTGGAGTCCTGGGCCTTCGACGCCCGGGACCTCGAAGGCCTGCGCAGCGCTGCGCCTGTGCCGCGCGGTGCCGTGCGCCAAGAACCCGTCCTTTCGACCCGGCGTCCGGGTCCCGCGCCCGGCTGCGGGAACGCGCTGCTCGTCGGCGACCGCCCGCGCGCCGATCGCACTGCCGTCCCGCTGGTGGGTGCTGCGGGGCTCGGGCTCCTGGGCGCGGCGCTGCTGAGCGCGGCACCGGCGCAGGCGGCCGCGATCGAATTCCCCTCCTGGGTCGCCGTCACCGGTACAGTCCCCGAGGACTCCGGGCTGGATCGGGCCGCCGCCGAGGCCAACGACTGGACCTTCTCCTGGTCCACGGACGCCGACGGCGTGGTGACCTTCGCCTACGCAGACGGCAGCCGCTCCACCTCGCTGGATCCCACGGCCCGCCACGCGGCCCCGCAGAGGGCCGAAGACCTGAGCGCCGGCGATCAGCTGGGCGTCCAGAGCCTCCAGAGCCCCCTGTGGGAGGCGGACCCGGCCCAGCCTGCGCTCGACCCCGGGCTCGACGACCTGGTCTCCGCGGCCACCGCCCCCTTCGAATCCGCCCCGGGCGTGCCAGACCCGTCCGACGCGGCGCAGATCGCTGCCGCGCAGAGCTCCTCAGCTCCTGCCGGTCAGCCGCCGACTGCTGAGCAGGCGACGGCCGCCTCCGCCGGGACCGGTGCCGGGATCGCGGATGAGGACATCCTGGCCACCGCCCGGCTCGGGCTCGGAGGGCAGTACGTGTGGGGCGGCACCGAGTTCAAGGCCTGGGACTGCTCCGCATTCGTGCAGTGGGTCTATGCCCAGCACGGAGTCGAGCTCCCCCGGGTCACGTGGGAGCAGTTCGCGGCCGCCGAGCCCACAGCCGATCCGCGCCCGGGGGACCTCGTCTCGCAGAACGACGGTTCGCACGTGGGGATCTACCTGGGCGGGGATCGGATGATCTCGGCGCTGAACCCCCAGCAGGGAACCCTCGAGCACTCGGTGCACGACATGGCGCTGGACGGTTTCTACACGGTGCGCTGAGGACCTCGGCCGCCGCTCACCGCGGCGCCGCGGATAGGCTGGAGGCATGGCAGAGCACCCTCGAGGACAGCAGCGCCCCCCGGCGGACTACAGCGCGGCAGCACGCACCGGCAGCGACCAGGAGTACACCTACCTGGCCGTGGGCATGGTGGCCGGAGCGATCCCCGGAGTCATCGCTGGGCTGCTGGTGTCGCTGGCGCTCGGGCACGCGGCTATGTGGGTCTCGGTCATCGGCGGCGCAGGGATCGTCATCGGGCTCGTGGCGGCCAGCATCCTGTGGCGCAGGCGCCGGGCGCGTCTGCAGCAAGACCAGGACCGCCAGCAGGATGAAGAGCGCTCAGCTCAGGGGCAGGGGCAGCAGCCGCCGAGCAGGTGAGCGATGCCCGGGGGCGAAGCCTCAGCGCTGGCCGGCGCTGAAGAACCGACGATCCCGGCGGCGCAGCAGTGGGATGACCTGCCGGCGCACCAGCGGGGCAAGGGCGGCCTCGGCCTCGGCGACCGCCTCCGGGCGCAGATCCAGCGGGCGCAGCTCCTCGATCTCCGCCTGAGGCAGGAGCTGCTGCGCCTGCTCGTCCAGATCGATGGTGAAGACGGTCGAGGAGATCCAGGTGTCGGCCTCGTTGGCCGCCGGCGAGTGGAAGCGGCCCAGCAGCTGCAGGTCCTCCTGGCTGATGACGGCTCCGACCTCCTCTGCGACTTCGCGCTGGGCGGCCCGCTCGGCGGTCTCGCCGGGCTCGAGCTTGCCGCCGACCAGCATGAACTTCTGCGTGCCGCGCTTGCGCACGGTCAGCAGACGGCCCTCGTGCAGGAAGCACACGCCCACGATCGTGAGCAGGTCCACGCCCCCCGGCGGCTGGACCTCCTGCAGGGACTCGAAGCGCAGGTCATCGATCTCCACCGAGAGGTTCTGCGCGGCCTGCCCCGCCCACAGCTGCTGCGCCTTCTGCGTGCCGTAGAGCCGGCTCCCGGCCAGCTGCTCCAGGATCTGCAGCCGCCCGCGCATGAAGTCCGGGCGCGGCACCGAGGCGTACTCCTGGGACACCCTGCGGACGTAGTCGGCGTACTCGGCCGGGGAGCCGCCCAGCACCGCCAGGTCGGCATCGCTCAGCAGCTGCCCGGCGGCGTCGTCGTCTGCGGGGCGATGCGAGGCAGTGAGGCGCACCAGGCGCGCGACCTCGGCGACCTCCACGGCCTCGAAGCCGGCCTCCGGCAGCAGCCGCTCGGCCAGCTCGGCGGAGGCCTCCTCATCGGCTCCTGGGCGGCCGTCGTAGACGGCGTCGTGGAACCACGCGGCCAGCACGACGGACCGCGGAGGGGCATCCTCGGTGAGCAGGTCCAGGGCGCGCAGCACGGCCAGCAGGTGCGTGCGGTCGTGGTAGCGCCGGTGCGGCTGGCCCCAGCGCTCCAGCAGGTCGGTGCGCAGACGGCGCAGCTCGGGATCGATCCCGAGGGCGCTGTCCCAGCGCGAGCGCAGCGCGTATTCGGCGCGCTCGCTGCGTCGAGCGGCGGGGATCCGCAGCCCGGACTGGACCAGTCGCCGGGCCAGCTCCTTGCCATCGACCTCGACCGCGCCTTCGGCCACGGCCCTGTCGTAGTGGGCCACCGCCACATCGTAGTGATCGCCGTCGAAGGCGCGCGGGCTCACCCCGATCCGCTGGGCCATCTCGTGCAGCTCCTCCAAGGAGGTGTCGGAGACCATGTGCGAGAAGACGGTGCCGTGGGCAGGCCAGCGCGCGGGATCGATGTAGACAGCCATGCCCGCCAATCTATCGCCCGTGCCCGAGTGCGCCGGGCACTCTCCGGGGGTCCCGCTGTTCGGGGCGGGGGGCTGTGGGCCCTATGATGGTCGCCGTCGCCCCCGTAGCTCAGGGGATAGAGCACGGCTCTCCTAAAGCCGGTGTCGCGCGTTCGAATCGCGCCGGGGGCACCCTTCTGACTTCTTCGGCGCGCGCGCCCAGCAGTGCAGGCTCAGGCCTGCTGGTCCTGCCGACCGCGTTCGGCCATCTCTCCGGCGATCCGGCGCACCGAGCGCAGCATGGCCCACACCAGCAGTGCGATCATGCCCAGCAGCAGCGCCGCACGCAGGTTCATCAGCAGCGAGGCCATGGCCACCAGGACCTCGTCCTGCGGTTCGGCCACGGCGCGATCCAGCACCGAGCTGCCGAGCAGGTAGACGATCGCGAACACTGCCACCACGCCGAGTCCGACCCAGCGGAAGAGCGCCGAGCCCTTGGACTGCACCAGCACGAACGCCGCCCAGCCCAGGGCCATGCCCAGCGGGGCGATCAGCGCCGTGGTGTGATGGATCGAGCGATAGGCCTCGGCGGCGTCGCGGTCCATGGCCTCCGTGAAGCCTCGGAACCACTCGGCGTCGAAGCCCAGCAGGCGCAGCTCGGGGACGCCGTGCCCGTCGACCATGGCCGAGGCGAAGCCCGGCAGGATCACCAGGTTCACATAGGCCAGGAACAGCACCGCGATCGTCATGGCCACACCCACGATCAGCATGGGGCTCGACGGGGAGCTCTCCGGCTCCGGGCGCAGCTGCTCGCGGCGCGGATCCGCGGCCGGGCGCCCGGCCGCGGATCCGGTCGGGCCGGCGGCTGCGTGGCTCGTCGGAGCCTCCGCGGCGCTGTCGCCGTGCTTCCTGATCTTCTGCGCCCGCGAGAGTCCCATGCCTGCAGATTATCGGCCCTGCGTCATGGGAGCACGGCGCCCGCTGTGCTGTCCGGCGGCTCTCCTAGACTCGAGCCCATCATGGACTTCCTCTCGGACAACCCCCTGCTCTCCTCCTCGTCGGCCTCGGGCGCTGCCAGCGCCATGGAGCCGGTGGCCGATCGCCGCAGCCCGGAATCGCTCGTGGAGGGGCTCAACGAGCCGCAGCGCCAGGCTGTCGAGCACGCCGGCTCCCCGCTGCTGATCGTGGCCGGGGCCGGGTCGGGCAAGACCCGGGTGCTGACCCACCGCATCGCGCACCTGCTGGGCACGGGGCGGGCGCATCCGGGGGAGATCCTGGCGATCACCTTCACCAACAAGGCCGCCGCGGAGATGCGCGAGCGCGTGGTCGAGCTCGTGGGGCCGTCGGCGCGCAGCATGTCGCTGTCCACGTTCCACTCGTTCTGCGTGCGCGTGCTGCGCCGGGAAGCCGGCGCGATCGGGCTGAAGTCCACATTCTCGATCTACGACTCCGCGGATTCGCTGCGCGTGATCACTGCGGTGGCCAAGCAGCACGAGCTGGACCCCAAGCGCTTCGCCCCCAAGGCGCTGCAGCACGCGATCTCGTCGCTGAAGAACGAGCTGATCGACGATGAGACCAGCCTGTCCCGAGCCAGCGGCTCGGATCCGTGGGCGCAGGCGGTCGCCCAGACCTACCGCGGCTACACGCAGCGGCTGCGCGCTGCCAATGCCCTGGACTTCGATGACCTCATCTCCCAGACGGTGCACATGCTGCGGGCCTTCCCGCAGATCGCCGAGTACTACCGCCGCCGCTACCGCCACGTGCTGGTCGACGAGTACCAGGACACCAATCACGCCCAGTACTCGCTGATCCGGGAGATCGTGGGCCAGCAGGACGACCCCAGCGGGCTGCCGCCTGCGGAGCTGACGGTCGTCGGCGACTCCGATCAGTCTATCTACGCCTTCCGCGGGGCGGACATCCGCAACATCACCGAGTTCGAGAAGGACTATCCATCCGCTCGCACGGTGCTGCTCGAGCAGAACTACCGCTCCACGCAGACCATCCTCTCGGCGGCCAACGCCGTCATCTCCCAGAACGCCGGACGGCAGGACAAGCGGCTGTGGACGGCCGAGGGCGAGGGCACCGAGATCATCGGCTATGCGGCCGAGTCCGCGCACGAGGAGGCGCGCTGGATCGCCGAGGAGATCGATCGACTCCAGGACGCCGAGGGCATCCGCCCGGCGGACGTGGCGATCTTCTACCGCACCAACGCCCAGTCCCGCTCGCTCGAGGAGATCCTCATGCGCGTGGGCCTGCCCTACAAGGTCGTGGGCGGCACCCGGTTCTACGAGCGCAAGGAGATCAAGGACGCCCTGGCCTACATGCGCGCGCTGCTGAACCCGGATGACGAGGTCACCGTCCGGCGCATCATCAACGAGCCCAAGCGCGGGATCGGGGACCGTGCCCAGGGCGCCCTCGCCGCCCTGGCCGAGCGGGACGGGCTGTCCTTCATGGAGGCCGCCCGCCGGGCCGATCAGGCTCCGGGGATGGCCTCCCGCTCGATCAACGCGGTCCGGGCCTTCGTCCAGCTCATGGACGACCTCGCGACCGTCGCCGAGGGCAACAGCCCGGCGTCGGTGGTGGAGGCAGTCCTGGAGCAGACCGGCTACCTGGAGGCGCTGCGCACCTCGGACGACCCCCAGGACGAGACCCGCGTGGAGAACCTGGCCGAGCTCGTGGCGGTGGTCCGCGAGCACGAGCGCGAGCACCCGGAGCACGGACTGGCGGAGTTCCTGGAGCATGTGGCCCTGGTCGCGGACGCCGATCAGATCCCCGACCCGGACGAGCAGTCGCAGGGCGTCGTGACCCTGATGACCCTGCACACGGCCAAGGGCCTCGAGTTCCCGGTGGTGTTCCTCACCGGCATGGAGCACGGGATCTTCCCGCATCAGCGCTCCATGACGGATGAGACCCAGATGCAGGAGGAGCGGCGCCTGGCCTACGTGGGGATCACCCGCGCCCGTCGTCGGCTCTATCTGACCCGCGCGGAGAACCGCTCGCAGTGGGGGCAGACCCAGTACAACCCGCCGAGCCCCTTCCTGGAGGAGATCCCGTCCGAGCTGATCCGCTGGGAGCGCGAGGGCTCCGGCGCCAGGCCGGGCTGGGGCGGGGCCGCCTACGGCTCCGGGCTCATGGGCTCCGGAGGCTCACAGGCAGGGCCGGCGGCCTCCTTCCGGCGCGGTGCCCGCACACCAGCCGCCGGGCGCGTGGATCCGCAGCGGGAGGTCCTGGCTCTGAGCGTCGGCGAGCAGGTCGATCACAAGAGCTTCGGCCGCGGCACGGTGGTGCAGCTGGAAGGCCGCGGGGACCGGGTGATCGCCAAAGTCCGCTTCGGCTCGGAGGAGAAGCGACTGCTGGTGCGCTCGGCCCCGCTGAGCAGAGTGAGTCAGTGAGCCGCTGAAGCCGCGGACGGCGGGCTGGTCCGGGAGGAGCTCGCCTGCCGGGCCCAGGCGCTCATAGCAGCATCAGCAGCAGCCAGGCGGCGGCCGCGGTCCAGCGCAGGCGGCCGCCCACCAGCAGGTGCACCAGACCCAGCAGGGTGCAGCTGATCACGGTCGTGAGCAGGTCAGCCCAGCCCAACAGCAGCAGATCGGGGATCCCCAGCAGCAGTCCCAGCGCCAGCCCGCCCAGCGGGGCGCGCCTGGTCCAGGCCCTGCGGATCAGCGATTCGCCCATCAGCTGGGCCAGCGCGAGGATCAGCGCGGCGAGGATCGCGTAGCCGGTGTGGAAGATCACCCAGGCTGTCGTCGCGACCGCAACGGAGGTCCCGTAGGTCCCGTAGAGCCCGAGCCACAGCTCCACCGGCTGCAGGGTCCATCCGCCCACGAGCAGCGGCGGGATGATCACGGCCGAGAGCACCGCCGCGACGAACAGGACCAGCGCCAGCGTGGGCGAGCGGGGGTCGGCCTCGACATCTGGCTGACGGCGGCCCGCGGCGAACACCCGTCGCTCCCCGGCGGCCTGCTGCAGGTGCCGGTAGCCCCACCGGGAGGCGCCCAGAGCGAGCGCGCCCATCGCCAGCCACAGCAGGGACTGGGGCCACAGAGGCAGGAGGCGCCCCGGCGGGTCCAGCAGGTCGGGGGCCTCCGCCACGGGCATCCGCAGCGCGAACAGCGCCAGGCACACCGCCAGGACCCGCGCCGAGGCCCGGGTCCTGGCCGATCGCGCCGACGGCTCGCGGCGCGTGGTCGGGCCGGCGCCGCGCCGTTCGGGTGACTGCATGGGGGACAGTCAACCAACTCCGAGGCCCCGACGGGCGCAGGACGCAGCCGAGGGCGAGTCCGCTAGGGTGGGTGCAGGAGAGGCACGTCGCTGTGCCCTGCGCCGGGGTGCACCCGGCAGGACAGGGCCTGCGCGCCTCGACGGCATCGATCGGCCGCACATCCGCGCGGTCGGACAAGAACTTCGACGAAGAAGGGCTCTCAACCGTGGACCTGTTCGAATACCAGGCACGCGACATCTTCGAGAAGCACGGCGTGCCCGTGCTCCAGGGCATCGTCGCGACCACTCCGGAAGAAGCAAAGGCAGCCGCAGAGAAGATCGGCGGCGTGACCGTCGTCAAGGCGCAGGTCAAGGTCGGCGGCCGCGGCAAGGCCGGCGGCGTCAAGGTCGCCAAGACCGCCGATGAGGCCTACGAGTACGCGCAGCAGATCCTGGGCATGGACATCAAGGGCCACACTGTCCACCGCGTGATGATCGCCCAGGGCGCCGACATCGCCGAGGAGTACTACTTCTCGGTGCTGCTGGATCGCGCCAACCGCTCCTACCTGGCCATGTGCTCCGTCGAGGGCGGCGTGGAGATCGAGCAGCTGGCCGTCGAGCGCCCCGAGGCCCTGGCCCGCGTGGAGGTCGACCCCGCCGTCGGCCTGACCGAGGAGAAGGCCCGCGAGATCGTCGCACAGGCCAAGTTCGACGACGAGACCGGCGCCAAGATCGTGCCGGTGCTCGTGAAGCTCGGCGAGGTCTACAAGAACGAGGACGCGACCCTGGTCGAGGTCAACCCGCTGGTCAAGACCGGCGAGGGCGAGATCGTGGCCCTGGACGGCAAGGTCTCGCTCGACGACAACGCCGACTTCCGCCACGAGGACCACGCCGAGCTGGTCGACAAGAACACCGAGGACCCGCTCGAGGCCAAGGCCAAGGAGAAGGGCCTCAACTACGTCAAGCTCGACGGTGAGATCGGCATCATCGGCAACGGCGCCGGCCTGGTCATGTCCACGCTGGACGTCGTGGCCTACGCCGGAGAGAAGCACGGCGACGTCAAGCCGGCGAACTTCCTGGACATCGGCGGCGGCGCCTCGGCAGAGGTCATGGCCAACGGCCTGGACGTCATCCTGAACGACCCGCAGGTCAAGTCCGTGTTCGTCAACGTCTTCGGCGGCATCACCGCGTGCGACGCCGTGGCCAACGGCATCGTGAAGGCTCTGGAGATCCTGGGCGACACCGCGACCAAGCCGCTGGTCGTGCGCCTCGACGGCAACAACGTCGAGGAGGGTCGTCGCATCCTGGAGGAGGCGAACCACCCGCTGGTCACCTCCGTGGACACCATGGACGGCGGCGCCGACAAGGCCGCCGAGCTCGCCGCAGCCGCCAACTGACACCGCCGGAAACCGAAAGCAGAGGAAGCAGAATGTCCATCTTTCTGAACAAGGACTCGAAGGTCATCGTTCAGGGCATCACCGGCGGCGAGGGTTCCAAGCACACCGCCCGGATGCTCGCAGCAGGCACCCAGGTCATGGGCGGCGTGAACGCCCGCAAGGCCGGCACGACCGTCTCGCACAAGGACGCCCAGGGTGCCGACGTCGAGCTGCCCGTCTTCGGCGGCGTGGCCGAGGCCATGCAGGAGACCGGCGCGAACGCCTCGATCGTCTTCGTGCCCCCGAAGTTCTGCAAGGACGCCGTGATCGAGGCCATCGACGCCGAGATCCCGCTGGTCGTCGTGATCACCGAGGGCATCCCCGTGCAGGACGCGGCGGAGTTCTGGGCCCATGCCAAGGCGAACGCGGGTGAGGACGGCCGTCCCAAGACCCGCATCATCGGCCCGAACTGCCCCGGCATCATCTCCCCGGAGGAGTCGCTGCTGGGCATCACCCCGTCGAACATCACCGGCAAGGGCAAGCTGGGCCTGGTCTCCAAGTCCGGCACGCTGACCTACCAGATGATGTTCGAGCTGCGCGATCTCGGCTTCACCACCGCGATCGGCATCGGCGGCGACCCGGTCATCGGCACGACCCACATCGACGCTCTGGAGGCCTTCGAGGCCGATCCGGAGACCGAGGGCATCGTGATGATCGGTGAGATCGGCGGCGACGCCGAGGAGCGTGCGGCCGAGTACATCAAGGCCAACGTGACCAAGCCGGTCGTCGGCTACGTCGCGGGCTTCACTGCCCCGGAGGGCAAGACCATGGGCCACGCCGGCGCCATCGTCTCCGGCTCCTCCGGAACGGCCCAGGCCAAGAAGGAGGCCCTCGAGGCCGCCGGTGTGAAGGTCGGCAAGACCCCCACCGAGACCGCCGACCTGATGCGCGAGCTCATGGCCGGCAAGTGATCGATCTCAGCTGAGGATCTCAGCGGCATCATCGAGCACCGGCGCCCCGCCGGGCA
>NZ_JALXVH010000012.1 GCF_025149945.1 Kocuria sp. p3-SID1428
GTGGCCTCTCAGTGTGAGTCAGCGTCTCCCCCGTCATCCAGTGGCGGGGGGGGGGGGGGGGGGGGGGGGGGGCCCCCCCCCCCCCCCCACGAGCCCGAGCCCCACCAGCAGCCGCGGCTCGCGCCAGCCGGGACGACGCAGCCGCCCGGCCGTGTCGGTGCTCGAGGCACCGGAGACCGCGCGGGATCCCGTGGTGGATCCGGATCTGGGCATGTGGGCCTCCTGGACTGTGCACGGTGCCTCGGGCCGTCCGGGGCGCTGCGATCGGATCTGCGTGCGCTCGGCGCAGCGTTCCTGTGCTCATCGTGACCCGAGCAGCTCGGACTCGGGAGAGCTCGAGTTCAACTGTGGACGAGTCGATGACTTCAACTGCGCTCAGATCTCGGCTGCTGCCCCTTCCGCGCAGGGACCCGCAGGATCCGCTGCCGAGATGCCTCCAAGCCGTTCTTCCACAACCGCATCCCGCCTCGGGGCACCGGATGGCACAATGTTCCCGATCGGAGCCGGTCTGGACCCCGATCCCGGAATCTCAGGAGAGCACCATGGCAGAGCCGCAGTTCCTCACGCTGGCCGATGTCGCCGACATCCTCGCGATCTCGGCCTCCCAGGCTCGTGCGATGGTCCGCTCGGGCGAGCTGCCGGCGATCCAGGTCGGCGGACGCGGTCAGTGGCGGGTCGAGAAGGCCCGCTTCGAGCAGTGGGTCGAGCAGCGTCATCAGGAGACGGCCCAGGCCGTGCGAGCGGGCGCCTCCCTGGACTGAGGGCCTCAGGCCCGGCCTGCCGCGACGGGCTCCGAGACCACGCAGGCGATCGCCGAGAAAGGCACCGTGCGCATGGCGCGCACCGCCCGACGGCGCCGGAACTCGTCGTCCGGATGCATCGCCAGATCCAGGTGATCGCGCCCCGCCCGGTCGATCGTCCCCTCCAGCGATCCGCCGGGCACCCCGTCGACCAGCAGGACGCGCACAGCCGCCCTGGCCTGGGCCAGGGCGCGCACCGCCTGCCCCAGCCCCAGCCGGCTGCGCCGCTGCGGATCGCTGCGCCGCCGATCCAGCCCCTCGACCCACAGCACCGATTCCAGGGGGACCAGCAGCTCCACGGCCGAGTCCTGGAGCATGACCCACCCCATCCCGGCACCGGTCACCTCGCCGCGCGCCGAGGAGCCCCCGCGCAGCCCCACCTGCACGGCCGCGCCCTCGCAGCCCAGGAAGCGGTCCTGCAGCAGGGCCTCGGCGGTCTCGGCACGGGTCAGCTCGGCTGCCTCGCGCTCCATATCCCGGAAGCGCTCGGCCGCCAGCTGCGCCTCCATGTCCGCGAACAGCTCATCCCAGCGCATCAGCTCCCCCATCCCCGGTCGCCCAGCCCCGGAGCGCCCTCATGGCCACCGGCAGGTCAGCCTCCCCGGAGTCTACGAAAGGGCGCGGTCTCATGACGTCATAGTGAGATTCATCGTTCATTGACACCAGCAGACACTCAGATGAAGCTGTGAGCATCAAACGTCACCAAACGGCATCACATGGCAGATTCAGCGATGATCTGACACCCGCACCGATCGGCACGGGCACGATGCGCAGAGGCGGTGACCTGATGCCAGGAGGCACCCATGTCCGTGCAGTGCGCAGCCCGCTTCACTCCCCCGCCGGTCCCCGAGCCGTCCGCCGAGCGAGGCACGGCCCCTCGAGCCTCCGGGCCCTTCACCCAGCGCGGCCTGGGTGCCGGCGCGGCCCTGCTTCTCAGCAGCGGCGCCGCTGCGAGCGCCTGGGCCCTGCCCGCGACGGCCCACGCGCAGTCTGAGCAGACGGCACCGGAGGAGGATCAGCAGGCCGGCCCCCGCCCCGAGGCCCACAGCCCCGATGTCGCGGCCGCCATGCCGGTGAGCCCCCTGTGGAGCGCGGCGATCGCAGCTGAGACCCCCGCTCGGCCCGCAGCCGCAGCGGCACCGGCGGCACCGACGACTTCGGAACGGATCCAGGATCGCCTGGCCGAGTCCGCGCTGTGCGTGCGCGGCGGCGAGAGCCTGTGGTCCCTGACCGGGCAGCTGCTGGGCCCGAACGCCTCAGAGGCCGAGATCGCCCGGTCCTGGCCGCTGCTCTGGGAGGCCAACGCCGATCAGATCCGCGACCCGGACCGGGTGGCCGCAGGAACCGTCCTGAAAGTCCCGCCGCGGCTGCTGCCGGAGTCCTGAGCCGCCGCAGCGCCGCCCCTCTTCACACACCTCGCCTGTTCCACCCCCATCCATCCCTATCTGTTCCAGGAGCCCGCCATGCCCATCACCTCGCACCGCCCGCCGACCCCGCGCTCCGAGCAGCGCCCGTCGTCCTCAGGCAGCGCACGCCCCTACGTATGGCGCCAGCAGCAGCGCGCCGCCCAGCGATCCATCACCCCGGGCACCGAGCGTGAGCGCGCCACTGCCCTGATCCGAGCTGTCGCCGTCGCCGCTGTCGAGGTCCTGGCCGGTGCGCGGCCCGCCGGCCAGCTCTCCCGCTGGGCCGAACCGGAGATCGTGGATCGCCTGCACCGCAGAGCCGTCCTGCTGCAGCGGCGCCGAGGTCTGGAGCCGGCGGAGGCCCCCGTGCATCGCGTCCATCAGCACTCGGAGGTCCGCAGTCAGCGCGTGTGCCCGGTGGGTGACGGCATCTACGAGGCCGCCCTGGTCATCTGCGATGACGCCCGCTCACGAGCGGTCGTCGTGCGGGCCGAGCGGCAGGAGCAGGCCTGGCGCATCACCGTCCTGGAGATCGGGTGAGGCCACCCACGCACGCCTGCTGAGAAACGGCAGCGGGGCCGGGCGCGGACGCTCTCGCCTGCCCGGCCCCGCTGGGGCTTCTCCGCTGGGGAACGCGCTCAGTCCTCGGAGGAGGCCTGCTTCCTGGCCTCTCGCTCGGCCTTGGCCTCCGCGGCTCGGCGCTCGGCGCGCGAGCGCGGCTGAGCCGGAGCCTCGCCGCCTGCGGCGGCTGGATCCGAGACCGACGACGCACTCGGCACCGAGGCGCTCGCCTTGCTCCGGGCAGAGCTCCCGGGGGCCTTCTCGCCGCTGCGCTCGGTGCGCACCTGCGCGCGTCCGCTCTCGCTCGGGGCGGAGTACTGCAGGAACTTCGGCTGCTTGGGCAGACCCGCCCCCAGCGGACCGCCGCCGGCCTGGGCGCGCTGCGAGCTGAGATCGACCGAGAAGAGGTAGGTCACCGTCTCCTCGCGGATGCTGTCCATCAGGTTCTGGTACATGATGTGACCCTCGCGCTGGTACTCCACCAGCGGATCGCGCTGGGCCATGGCCCGCAGCCCGATGCCGTCCTTGAGGTAGTCCATCTCGTAGAGATGCTCGGGCCACTTGCGGCCCAGCACGGACAGGACCACACGGCGCTCGAGATTGCGCATGGCCTCGGAGCCGATCTGCTCCTCGCGCTCCTCATAGACGACCTCGGCATCCGAGATCAGCTGCTCCCGCAGGAACTCGGTGCTGAGCTTGTCGCGTCCGCCGGCCTCCTCGATCAGCTCCTCCTGGGACACGGAGACCGGATAGACCGTGCGCAGGGACTCCCACAGCGCGTCCAGGTCCCAGTCCTCGGGGTGTCCGGAGCTGGTCTTCTCGACCACGATCGAGCCCACGACCTCCCGGAGGAACTGCTGCACCTGGTCCTGCAGGTCGTGCCCCTCCAGGATGCGGCGGCGATCTGCGTAGATCGCCGTGCGCTGGCGGTTGAGGACGTCGTCGTACTTCAGGACGTTCTTGCGCTGCTCGGCGTTGCGGCCCTCGACCATGTTCTGCGCCGAGGCGATCGCCCGGGAGACGATCCGGAACTCCAGGGCGGTGTCCTCGGCCGCATTGGCCATCAGACGGGAGGCGCCGCCGGCATTGAACAGGCGCATCAGGTCATCGTTCAGCGACAGGTAGAACCGCGATTCGCCGGGATCGCCCTGACGTCCCGCGCGCCCGCGCAGCTGGTTGTCGATGCGGCGGGACTCGTGGCGCTCCGTGCCCAGCACGTACAGCCCGCCGAGCTCCTTGACCGTCTCGTGCTCGTCGCCGATCTCCTGCTCCGCGGCCTCCAGGACCTCGGGCCACTTCTGCTCATAGCCCTCCGGGTCCCGATCGGGGTCCAGGCCGAGCTCCTTCATGCGCTCCATGGCGATCGCCTCGGCGTTGCCGCCCAGGATGATGTCGGTACCGCGACCGGCCATGTTGGTCGCCACCGTGACAGATCCCTTGCGCCCGGCCTGGGCCACGATGGCGGCCTCGCGCTCGTTGTTCTTGGCGTTGAGGACCTCGTGCTTGATGCCGCGCTTGGACAGCAGCTTGGAGAGGTACTCGGACTTCTCCACCGAGGTGGTGCCCACCAGGATGGGCTGGCCGGTCTCGTGGCGCTGCTCGATGTCCTGGACCACGGCCGCGAACTTCACGACCTCGTTCTTGTAGACCAGGTCCTCCCGGTCCTCCCGGATCATGGGGCGGTTGGTCTCGATGGCCACCACACCGAGATCGTAGGTGTTCATGAACTCGGCGGCCTCGGTCTCGGCGGTGCCGGTCATGCCGCCGAGCTTGTCGTAGAGGCGGAAGTAGTTCTGCAGGGTGATGGTGGCCATGGTCTGGTTCTCCGGCTTGACCTTCACCTTCTCCTTGGCCTCGATGGCCTGGTGCTGGCCCTCGTTGTAGCGCCGGCCCTTCAGGATGCGCCCGGTGTGCTCGTCGACGATCTGGACCTCGCCCTTGATGACGACATAGTCCTTGTCCCGGGTGAACAGCTCCTTGGCCTTCAGGGCGTTGTTCAGGAAACCGATCAGCGGGGTGTTGGCGGTGTCGTAGAGGTTCTCGATGCCCAGCCAGTCCTCGACCTTGTCGATGCCGGGCTCCAGCACGGAGACGGTGCGCTTCTTCTCATCGGCCTCGTAGTCCTCGTCCAGCTCCAGCCGATCGACGAGCGAGGCGAAGACCGAGTACCAGCGATTGGCCTCGCCGGAGGCGGGACCGGAGATGATCAGCGGAGTGCGGGCCTCGTCGATGAGGATCGAGTCGACCTCATCGACGATCGCGAAGTTGTGCCCACGCTGCACGAGCTCGTCGACCGACCAGGCCATGTTGTCGCGCAGGTAGTCGAAGCCGAACTCGTTGTTCGTGCCGTAGGTGATGTCCGCGGCGTACTGCTTTCGGCGCACCTCCGGGGACTGACCCGCCAGGATCGTGCCGGTCTCCATGCCCAGGAACCTGTAGACACGGCCCATCTGCTCCGCCTGGGAGGAGGCCAGGTAGTCGTTGACCGTGATGACGTGCACGCCCTTGCCGGACAGCGCGTTGAGGTATGCCGGTGCGGTGGCGACCAGGGTCTTGCCCTCGCCGGTCTTCATCTCGGCGATGTTGCCCAGGTGCAGCGCGGCCCCGCCCATGAGCTGGACGTCGTAGTGGCGCTTGCCCAGAACCCGATGCGAGGCCTCGCGGACCACGGCGAAGGCCTCCGGGAGCATGCGGTCCAGGGACTCGCCATCCTGGACGCGCTGGCGGAAGGCGTCCGTCTCGGCGCGCAGCTCGGCGTCGGTGAACGAGCTGAAGCCGTCCTCGAGCGTGTTGATCGCATCGGCATAGGACCGCAGACGGCGAAGGACCTTCTTGTCGCCGGTCCGGAGCACCTTCTCCAGAATGGACGCCACGGGAACACGCTCCTTGATCGTGGGGGCTGAGTCGCCGTGATCGATCCGAGAGCCGTCACGGACTCTCCCGCGACGGGCTCCCCGGTCCGAGGCCGTGGGGTCGGCCGACGACTCAGGACAGTGTACGGCAGAGCCCATGGCGGCAGACGCGACCGGGAGAGCCCGGTCGCGTCTGCCGTGCGCTGAGCTCGAGGGCCGACCTGCCTGTGCCGACCGCGCCATCAAGCTGGGAGACGGCCCCGATCAGCTGGCCTGGTACGCCCTCTCCTCCACGGTCTCCGGCTCGAGCGCCGAGGCGCTGAGGGAGATCACACCGTATTCCCAGCCCTTGCGCCGGTAGGCCACCGAGGCCTCATCGGTGGCCGAGTCGATGTAGAGGAAGAAATCGTGGCCCACGAGCTCCATGCGGTCGATGGCCTGGTCAGCGCTCATCCGCTCGGCGGGGAAGGACTTGCGTCGGATCTCGACGGGCGGCACGTCCTCGCTGAGCGCGTACTCGGTGTCGAAGGCCTCGGACTCAGCGGCCGAGAGCTCTTCCTGGGAGGCGTAGGGCCGCTCCCCGATCGGCATGACCGGAAGCGCGGCGGTCGCTTCGTGCACGGCGGTGGGACGGTGGTTGCCGCGGTGGATCTTTCGGCGGTCGCGCGCGCGGCGCAGCTGCTCGATGAGCTTGGCGTAGGCGGCATCGAAGGCGGCCTGCTTGTCATCGCCGCGGGCCTCCGCACGCACCACGGGACCGCGGCCGATCACGGTGGCCTCCACGCGCATGCCGTCGTGACCGGGCTGGGGATTCTCCTTGAGGACTTTGATCTCGATCCGCTGGACCTTGTCGCCCAGCTCCTCGAACCTCACGACCTTGGTCCCGACGTAGTCGCGGAAGCGATCGGAGATGGTGACGTTGCGGCCCTGGATGGTGAGTTCCATGATGTCCTCCCAGTCAGCGGACTGGCTCCCGCAGCACACGGGATCATCCGCGGTAGACCCTGCGGCGGCCGACGAGGGCGACCTCCGCCCGGGACTAGGGGTCCCGGTAACAGAATATTACCCGGCTCACACATGCGATTCACCCACCCGTCGCCGGTGATTCGCTCCCGGCACGGACCCCGAGGGCCGTGGGGGCGCCCACCGCGCCCAGCACGACTGCCCCGCGCACCGCGATGCCGCCGGTCTGAAGCCGCCGTGCCGCCCGGGACAGCGTTGAGCCGGTGGTGAGGACGTCATCGACGAGCACCACGGAGTCCGGCACCGCACAGCGCAGCCGTCGCCATGGGCGCTGCAGCACGAAGGGGTCCTCGGCCCGAGCACGTGCGGCGGCATCGCGTGTCTTCTGCGCACCCGAGTGCGCCACGTCGCCGCGGCGCAGTGCCGCCGCAGCGGTGCGGGTGCGGTGTCCGAGCCACGGCTCCACGCGCACTCCCGTCGGCAGCAGGCCCTGCCGACCAGCCCGGGCCAGCAGCTCACCCACGGGATCGGACCAGCGGCGCCGCAGCGCCGCCGCCGAGGTGGGGATCGGCACGAGCACCTGCCCCTGCGCGCCCTCCCCGAGCCCGACGCGCACGGCGCGGGCGAGGATCGGGGCGAGCACAGCGAGCAGATCGGCCCTGCCGCCGTCCTTGAAGGCCATCAGGCACACCGCCAGCTCGAACTCATACGCCCCGGCGGCCACGACCGGCAGACCCGCGAGCTGGGCGGAGCCGGATTCCGCCCGACGGGGCCGCGAGCAGCTGCGGTGCAGCAGGCGCCGACACGGGCGGCACACCGACTCTCCCGGCTCCCGGCACACCGCGCACTGGACCGGCACGAGCGGCTCGATCCCACGCACCGCCGTCTGCGCCGCTCGGGCCATGCCCGCTGCGAAGGAGTCGGCGCCGAGGCTGCGACCGGGGTGCCGTCGTGGTGTCTCAGGAGAGTTCATGGGCGCAGGGTCCCGCAAGCGCCGGAGGTGCGCTCGCCCCGACGACGGGCACGGGACGCAGCACCCCGCCCCCCGGACGAGCACCAGCCTGTGGAGGACTGCCGGCCGGTCGAGGGCTCAGCCCGCGTAGGCCACGTCCGAGATCTCGTCGGTCTGCGGGGACCAGGCCTCACCGGTGAGCAGGCGCAGCTCGCCGGCGCTCTCCACGTAGATCTCGCCCTCGCCGTCCCCGCCGGCGATGTTCTGCACGCCGTCGACGACCGTCGGCAGGCTGCGGTGGCGACCCGAGATGTCGTAGACCTGCGGCGTGCTGCTGGAGTCGCGCTCAGCGGCCGCCACGAACGCCGTATCGCTGATCCACGCGGCGTAGGCCGGGGGCTCCACGGCACCCAGATCTACCATCTGCGGATCGTTCAGCCGCACCGGCTCCCCGTCGCCGCTGCGGATGATGCCGGCCAGCAGGATCCGGGAGTCGTCGCCCTCGTCGGTGAGGATCAGCGCCCGGGTGCCGCCGCGGGCCACGCGCAGGCTGGCGATCGGGATGCCCTCCAGCGAATCCGCCTGCACCTGCTCGGCGCTGCGTCCGGGCTCGTCGATGTTGGCGACTCGGACCGTCCCCTCGTCATCTGCGGTCCAGGCCCAGCCGTGATCATCCACGGACGGATCGCTCAGCCCGGATCCGCTCACGCGCTCCACGACCTCAGGATCCGCGGAGGAGAAGGTCACCATGGTCTCGTCGCCATCGCTCAGCGCCGCGAACCGGTCCATCTCCCTGCCCATGGCCGGTGCCGTGGGCGAGCGGCCCTCGAGGGCATCTGCCAGCTGCGGAACAGGGCTGATCTGCCCGCCCTGATGGAACACGAGCTCCTCATCGCGCAGCGCGATCTGACGCCCCGGCACCCCCGCCACTGTCCCGGGAAGCTCAGCGGCAGCGCCCGGCGCCAGCTCCACGGCCGAGTCGTTGACGGTCATGCCGAGGGTGTCGACCGTCTCGAGATCCTGCAGGGTGAGCAGGATCTGCCCGTACATGCCCTGCGTGGTCTCCAGGTCCGCGGTGCTGAAGTCGGGGATGGTCAGCTCGACCGAGGCTTCGCCGTCCTGGACGGGAACGGTGGAACCCTCGGCCAGCTGCGCGCCCTCCGGGATCTCGGAGCGCACCGCACCGTCCAGGTAGGGAGCCGGGCCGTTGAGCAGTGCGCGCATGAGCTGCGTGGAGACCACGGGTCGATCCGGGAACCAGCGGGAGTCCGGCACGGCATATCTGCCGTCGAGCGTCATGAAGTACAGGTTGTAGGGCTGATACACGTCATCGAGGTTCGAGGCCGGGATGAGCACGGCGTCCGGGGCCTCGGAGATGCGCCACTCGCCATCGACCCGGGTGAGCTCGAGGTCGAACTCATCGGTCGTGCCGGGCTCCTGCCGATTCATGATCCCGTTGACGTCGATCTCGGCACGGGTGTCCACGCTGACGCGCACCTGATCGTCCTCGAGCCCCTGCTGGATCCCTGCCTCGCCGGAGAACACGAAGGTCTGCTGTCCCGGGTGCCAGCTGTCGGCCAGCTCCGGGGCCAGGTACCGACGAGCCGCGGCATAGTCCTCGGCCGCGCCCTGCCCCGCCGCCAGGAAGTCGGTCACGATCTGCTCGGGACTCGCCCCCGGGGCAGGGGCCGCGAACTCGGGCTCCGCCTCGTCGGGGGTCGCGGGGGTGGGCGGCTCGGCCACGTGCACGGGCCCGGACGTGGGGATGGACGCGCAGCCGCCCAGCACCAGGGAGCCGACCACACCCATCGACAGCGCCAGGCGCACTCGCCGGCGGCGCTCGCCCCCTGCCCGCGCAGAGGCGGTGTCCTGGCTCATCAGGAGCTCCTTCCGTCGTCGTCGTGGTCGCTGTGCGGCTCGGCGGCGCCGGCGCCCTCGGTGTCGCCGAGCTCGGGATCGGGCAGATCGCGGAAGGCAGGCAGCTCGCCGGTGTCATCCGGGAACAGGTCCTCGTAGGACTCGTCCAGGTCGTCCTCCTCGACGAAGGCTGACGGCGGCTGCCCGGCCTCGGCATCGCGGAAGGCCGTCCCGCCGACCGGCCCATGGGGCTCAGATGCGCTATCCGCGCCCTCCAGCGCGACGCGGCGCAGATCCGGGCCGTCGGACGGCTTGTCAGCGGGATCGGCGGAGGGGTCGAGTCCTGCCGCCTCCGTGGTCACCGGGGTGTAGCGAGGGCCGCCCTCCGAGCGCCCGGCCGCCGAGGCCCCCACGAGCGTCCCGTCGATCGCCTCGTGCGCCGTGGCCGACGGAGCCGGCCCGGCGCCCGCCGTCCCGTCCTGCTCCGAGGCTTGCGACGACTCCGGGGAGGCCTGGTCCTCTCCGTCCGGGGTCTCGGCGTCCTCGCTCGCCCGACGGATCTGCGAGAGCTGCAGCTGACCGGTCGAGCGCGAGACCACCGAATCCTGATCCAGCGGGATGGCGACCATCGTGCCGGTGTCGGTCACCACGCCGACCACGGGCGTGGCCTCGGGATCCGGCGGGAGATCGACCGGCGGGACGTCGTCCTCGGACAGCGGTCGCGACTGCAGCAGCGGCAGGGACAGCCGGAAGCAGGCGCCCTCGCCCGGCGAGCCCCAGGCATCGAGCCAGCCGCCGTGCAGGCGCGTGTCCTCGGCCGAGATCGACAGCCCCAGACCCGTGCCCCCGGTGGTGCGCGCCCGCGCCGGATCCGCTCGCCAGAAGCGGTCGAAGACCTTGGCCGTCTGCTCCTCGGTGAGGCCGATGCCGTGATCGCGCACGGCCACGGCCACGGCGTTGTCCGAGGCCCGCACGACGATGTCGATCGGGCGGCCCTCGCCGTGCTCGATCGCGTTGACCACCAGGTTGCGCAGGATGCGCTCGATGCGGCGCTGGTCCATCTGCACCAGGATCCGCTGGCGGTCGGTGTGCAGCCGGATCACGGTGTCGGCGTTGGCGGCCAGCGGCGCCGTGGTCTCGAGCACCCCGGTGATCTGCTGGATGATGTTGACCCCGGTGATCTCCAGGCGCGCGGCACCGGCATCGAAGCGGGAGATCTCGAGCAGATCGGCCAGCAGGACGTCGAAGCGGTCCACCTGGTGGTACAGCAGCTCCGCGGAGCGCCGGTTGACGGGGTCGAACTCGTCGCGGGCATTGTGCAGGACCTCCGCGGCCATGCGCACCGTGGTCAGCGGCGTGCGCAGCTCGTGGGAGACGTCCGAGACGAAGGTCTGCTGCATGGACGAGAGCTGCTCGAGCCGGGTGATCTGATCCGCCAGGTTGTCGGCCATGCGGTTGAAGGACCTGCCGAGGCGGGCGACCTCGTGCGAGCCGTGGACCTGCATGCGGGCATCGAGGTTGCCGTCGGCCAGCGACTCGGAGGACCGCGCCGTGTTGGTCACCGGGCGCACGATCTCGCGGGTCACGTACCAGACCACGCCCGAGACCAGCAGCGCCTGGACCAGGGTGGCCAGCAGCAGCACCGCGTGCATGGCATCCAGGGTGCGCTGGGGCTGTTCGAAGTCATGGACGAAGTACAGCCCGTACGGCGAGCCCTGCCTGGGCTCGACCACCTGCCCGACGATCACGACGGGCACCTGCAGCCCGCCCTCGTCGATCTGCGCCGAGCTGGACTGCCAGTACATGCTCTCGTCGACACCGGCGCTGTCCGAGACCTCCTCCTGGAGCTCCTCCGGGATGGTCTGCTCGCCCATCCAGCTCGTCTCGGCCTGCGGCGGCAGGGCGTCGTCGCTCGTCTCGCCGTCGCTGAGCAGCGGAAGCAGCACCCAGCGGCTGCGCTCACGGTCGCTGCCGGAGTTCAGCCCGCTCAGCGTCGAGGACACGAGGGTCTGCAGCTGGGCCTGATCGCCGCCCTCCGAGGCGTCGAAGCTGGCCTGCACGCTGCGGTAGTCGGCCTCGGACTGGCTCAGCGCCTGGCCCAGGGCGTCGGTGAACAGCCGCTCGGAGATCTGGTGGGACAGGAAGCTGCCCGTGACCAGGAAGACGACCAGGACCCCGATCAGCGCGATCGACACCGCTCGGAACTGCAGGGAGTGCCGCCAGCGACGCAGCACCAGCCGCAGGCGCAGGCGAGCTCCGCCGATCAAGCCGCGGTATCGACGCCGCCTGCCGCGGGAGCCCGGCTCGGCCTGGGCGATCGGCGCTTGCTCGGGGGCATCCACGATGCCCACCGGCAGCGTGGGTCCGGCCGGATCCTCCCCCGGGCGCGCCTCGGCTCCCGCGGAGGAGCCGCGGGAGCCTGCGGGCGAGGAGAGATCGGTCATGGCAAGAGGACCCGAGCCGGGCTCAGCGGTGCTCGTGGCCGGCGCGGTAGCCGACGCCGCGCACGGTCACGACGATCTGCGGGTTCTCGGGGTCGCGCTCGACCTTGGAGCGCAGCCGCTGGACGTGGACATTGACCAGCCGGGTGTCGGCGGCCTTGTGATAGCCCCACACCTGGCGCAGCAGCATGTCGCGGGTGAAGACCTGCTCGGGCGAACGCGCCAGGGTCGCCAGCAACTCGAACTCCAGCGGTGTCAGGGGGATCTCCTCCTGCCCGCGCAGCACGCGGTGGCCGGTGATGTCCACGGTGACGTCGCCGACCACGAGCTCGGTCGAGGTGGCGCGCGATCCCGGGCGCAGGCGCGCCTTCACGCGAGCCAGCAGCTCGGCGGGCTTGAAGGGCTTGGGGATGTAGTCATCGGCGCCGGCCTCCAGACCGCGCACGACGTCGTCGGTGTCGGACTTGGCCGTCAGCATCACGATCGAGGTGTCCGAGAACTCCCGGACCTCGCTGCAGATCTGGATGCCGTCCTTGCCGGGCAGCATGAGATCGAGCAGCACCAGATCCGGATCGGCCTGGCGGAAGGCCCCCACGGCCTCCGCTCCATCGGCGCAGAAGATCGTCTCGTAGTTCTCGGCGTTGAGAATGATGCCGATCATCTCCGCCAGTGCTGCATCATCATCCACCACGAGGATCTTCGCCTTGGCCACGGGACCGCCTCTCTGCTTCGCGACATCTGCCCGGACCCCTGCGGCAGCTCGGCGACCTGGCCGAGCGCGGGTGGGCGCTCCCATCATGTCAGCTCCGCCGCCGGCCGGCAGACAACGCAGCTGCGGGGCGTCGCGGAGGCGGACCCGCCCTGGGGTGCTCGCCCCCGCGCTCAGGACTCCCGTGCGGTCTCCTCGAGCCCGTGGGCGAGGTCCGCAGCACGGCCGAGCACGACTGGCAGCCGATCCGGGGACAGATCCTCGAGCCCGGGCCCCACGGCGATCATCAGCCGCGAGAGCTCCCGCAGCGGCACTCCCACCTCGCTGAGCGGCTGGGCGATCGCCTCGACCTCCCTAGCGGTCGAGAAGGGCTGGGCGAGACTGTCGGCCAGATGTGGCAGCAGCAGGCTCAGGCCAGTGCCGGAGTCCTGGATCTCCGCCAGCGGCTCCCAGTCGCGGGCATCGGACCCGGGGGCGGTCAGCACGAGCCGATCCGCGCCGATCGCCAGGATGCGTGCGGGCTCCAGGCCGTCCGGGATCTGCAGCTCGACGCTCTGCGCCCCTGCCGCTCGCGCGGCCTCCACCACTCGCGCGAGCCCCTCGCGGATCTCCGCCCAGGGCACCGCCCGCAGGGTCTGATAGCCGCTGGCGGTGGGAATCCGGCCCTCGAGCACGCGAAGCAGCTCCGGCTCGGCGAAGCGCACCACGATCCCGCGCGGGCCGAGCGACTGGCGCAGCGCTGCCAGGTGCTCGCCGAGGCCGTCGGCCAGCGAGTCGACCAGGTCGCGACGGGCGCCGTGATCGCGCAGGACCCGCTCCCCGCCGTGGAGATGCAGGCGGGCGGCCAGGGTGGCCGGGCCCAGCAGCTGCGTGGTCACCGGCTCGAGGTCTCCGTCTGACTCGGCGCCGATCACATCGGCCAGGGCGTTGAGGTCGCTGGCCAGCAGGGACCGGGCGGCCCGCGAGTCCTGGGAGTCGTGGCGCTGCAGGCGCCAGCCGTGCGGCTGCAGGTCGCACCACAGCTCCGTGAGCACGGCGACCGTGCGCGGCAGGTCGTCTGCGGCCGCCGAGCGCTGCGGCAGGGGCAGCAGCCCGCTGCGATGCGGCGCGCCGAGCTCACCGCGCAGGACGGTGAAGGCCTCGAGCGCCTCGGTCCCGGGCAGCCCGCCCACGACGGTGGCGCGCGTGCGGGTCGGCTCCTGAGACCGGCCGACGGCGAGGGAGCTCACTGCTCGGTTCCTGCGCGGTGCTCCTCCGCGATGCGCTCGTGGTGGCGGATGACCTCGCTGATGATGAAGCTGAGGATCTTCTGCGCGAACTCCGGATCCAGCTCGGCGTCCTGGGCCAGGCGGCGCAGGCGCTCGATCTGCTGGGCCTCGCGCTGCGGGTCCCCGGCCGGCAGGTCATGGGCTGCCTTGAGCTCGCCGACCCTCTGGGTGGCCTTGAAGCGCTCGGCCAGCACGTTGACGAGCACGGTGTCGAGATTGTCGATGGTGCCGCGCATGGCGCGCAGCTGGGCGAGGGCCTCTTCCGTCCCGAGGGACTCGGCCGAGGCCGCGGCGCTGGCAGTCTGGTCGTCGGAGCTCATGACCTCGATCCTAGGTCAGCGGGCGGGCGAGGAGGCCCGGGAGGCCGCGCGAGCGGAGGCGATCGTGGCCTGCCCGAGCACTCGGGTGCCCTGGTAGACGACGGCCGACTGCCCAGGGGCCACAGCGGACAGGGGCTCGTCGAGCTCGAGCACCAGCTCAGTGCGCAGCTGGCCGTCTTCGGCGACGTCTTCGAGCCGGGCCCGACCGGGCAGCGCCTCGCCGTGGGCGCGGACCTGGACCTGGACCTCGACGTCCTCGGAGGCTTGCCCCGGGCTGCGCTGGCTGCGCCGCTGGAAGCGCTCGAACTCGGGCACGGGCCGCCCCGCCCAGGAAAGGCGGATGCCGCGGATCTCGTCGACCGCCAGATGCTCGCGCGGACCCACCACGACCTCATCGGTCTTGGGCCGGATCTCGAGCACGAAGCGCGGCTTGCCGTCGGCGGCCGGCGTGCCGAGATGCAGGCCGCGTCGCTGGCCCACGGTGTAGGCCAGGGCTCCGTCGTGGCTGCCGAGGTGTCGGCCGTCGTCGTCGACGATGGCCCCGGGGCGCATCTCGACCCGCTCGGCCAGCCACCCGCGGGTGTCGCCGTCGGGGATGAAGCAGATGTCGTGGGAATCCGGCTTGGCGGCCACGGACAGCCCGCGGCGCTGGGCCTCCTCGCGCACGAGCGCCTTGGACGGCGTGGGCGCCAGCGGGAAGAGGCAGTGCCGCAGCTGCTGCTCATCGAGCACGCCCAGCACGTAGGACTGGTCCTTGGCGTCCTCGGCGGCCCGGTGCAGCTGCGGGTGGCCGTCGACCTCGACGACGCTCGCGTAGTGGCCCGTGCACACGGCGTCGAAGCCCAGGGCCGTGGCCTTGTCGAGCAGGGCCTCGAACTTGATCTTCTCGTTGCAGCGCAGGCACGGGTTCGGGGTGCGTCCGGCGGCGTATTCGCTGATGAAGTCGTCCACCACATCGGCCTGGAAGCGCTCGGAGAAGTCCCACACGTAGAACGGGATGCCCAGCTTCTCGGCGGCCCGCCAGGCGTCGTTGGAGTCCTCGACCGTGCAGCACCCGCGCGAGCCGGTGCGCAGCGTGCCGGGCATGCGATTCAGCGCCAGGTGCACGCCGGTGACGTCGTGCCCGGCCTCCACGGCACGAGCCGCGGCAACGGCGGAGTCCACTCCCCCGGACATGGCTGCCAGGACGCGCATGGGGTCTCCTTACAGTGCTTCGGGCTGTTCGAGGATCGGCAGGACCGCCGGGACCCGGCGGATCAGCCCTCCAGGGTAGCGGTACGAGAGCGGCCCTGTCCTCCCCTCGGCTGCTCACGGCGTCCCGGCGAGGGCGCGCCCGGTCAGGTCCCGGACAGCCCTGCCGCCAGGGCACGGTCGTGGATCTGCGGCAGTGCGGCGATCAGGGCGTCGACGTCCGAGGCGGTGGTGCCCCGCCCCAGGGTGAAGCGCTGTGCCCCGCGGGCCGTGACCTCATCCAGTCCCATGGCCAGCAGGATCCGCGACGGGCGCGGGACACCTGCAGTGCAGGCCGATCCTGTCGAGGTGGCGAATCCGGCGGCATCCAGCAGGAAGAGCAGGGAATCTCCCTCGCAGCCAGGGAACGTGAAGTGGACGTTGCCGGGCAGGCGCTGCCCGGTGTGCGGACTCTCCAGCGGCCCGCGCAGCACGGCCTGAGGCACGGCCGCCCGGATGCCGTCGATGAGCCGATCGCGCAGCTGCGCCAGGCGCTGCGACTCCCCGGGCAGATCGGCCGTGGCCTCCCGCACGGCGGCCGCGAAGCCCGCCGCACCGGCCGCATCCAGGGTCCCGGGGCGCAGCCCGCGCTGCTGCCCGCCTCCGTGCAGCAGCGGGGCCATCTGAGCGCCGCGCCCCACCACGAGCGCCCCGCTGCCCACCGGTGCCCCGATCTTGTGCCCGGACACCGCCAGCGTGGTCAGCCCGGGGAGCCGGGAGCTGACCGGCAGCGCACCCAGCGCCTGGACGGCGTCCACGTGCAGCGGGACCTGGAACTCGGCGCAGACCTCTGCCAGCTGCGCGATCGGCTGGACCGTGCCGACCTCGTTGTTCGCCCACATGACGGCCACCAGGGCCACTGAGCCCGGATCGCGGGCGAGCATCTCGCGCAGCGCAGCGGGATCTGTGCGGCCGAGCCCGTCGACCTCGAGCAGCTCGAGCTGCGCGCCGCGGTGCCGGGCCAGATGCTCGGCCGGCTCCTGGACCGCCGGGTGCTCGATGCTCGATACGATCACCCGGTCTCGGCCCGGATCCTCAGCGGTGCGAGCCTCCCAGAGACCGGTCACGGCCAGGTTGTCGGCTTCGGTGCCGCCCGAGGTCAGGATGATCTCGACCGGGTCGGCCTCCACCGCCGCGGCGATCGTGTCCCGCGACTCCTCCAGCACGCGACGGGCCGCGCGCCCGGAGGCGTGCAGCGAGGACGGGTTGCCGCCGCGCAGCAGCTGTTCGTGCACGGCACGGGCCGCCGCCGGCAGGACCGGGTGCGTGGCGGCGTGATCGAGGTAGACGGGCCCGGCGGGCTGGGCGGGGGGCTGCGGATCGGACACGCGGCCAGTGTAGGGAGCCGCCCCGACGGGCTACCGTGACCGATGTGACCGCCGCACCGAGCTCCGTGCCCCCGAACCCCGCCGACGGGGTGCCCGCCCTGCGGCATCCGGTGCGCAGCCTGGCCGGGCGGCGGATCGACTTCCGCCGCGACCTGCTGGTCATGGGCATCGTCAATCGGACCCCCGACTCCTTCTACGACCGCGGCCGGACCTTCGAGCTCGAGGCAGCCGTGGCCGCCGGGCTGCGCCACGCCCAGGAGGGAGCCGACTGGGTCGACGTCGGCGGCGTGCCCTTCGCCGCGGGCGAGCCCCTGGATCCGCGGCTCGAGGCCGAGCGCGTGGTTCCGGTCATCGAGCAGCTGGCCCAGCATCGTCCTGGGCTGATCCTCTCGGTCGACACCTTCCACGCGTCGGTGGCCGATGCCTGCCTGGCCGCCGGTGCCCACGTGGTCAACGACACCACCGGGTTCTGGGATCCCGAGCTCGCCGAGGTGATCCGCGAGCGCGACGCCCACGTGATCGTCACGCACTCCCTGACCGGCCGCGGCGGCCCGCGCACCCCGGTGCCGGCCCCGCACTACGACGACGTGGTCGCCGAGGTGCGCGAGTTCCTGGCCCGGCGGGTCGATCATGCGCTGGAGCGCGGCATCGCAGCCGATCGGCTGATCGTCGATCCCGGCCACGACCTGCACAAGACCACCATCCACTCGCTCGAGCTGACGCGGCGTCTGGGCGAGATCACGGGCCTGGGCCATCCCACACTGGCGGCGGTGTCCAACAAGGACTTCGTGGGCGAGTCCCTGGGCCTGCCGCGCGAGCAGCGCCTGGAGGGATCGCTGTCAGCCGCGGTGGTCTGCGCCCTGAACGGCGCTCGGATCTTCCGGATGCACGAATCCGCCCCGGCCCGCCGCGCCCTCGACATGGCGGCCGCGATCCTGGGCCTGCGGGAGCCGATCCAAGCTGTCCACAACACAGGAGCAGACCATGGCTGAGTCCCGCGAGGTCACCGCGATCGAGCGGATCTGGCCCGACCCCGGCGTCCCGAGCCTCGACGAGCTGCGCGAGGACTACGCGCGCACCTGGCCTGCCGTCTCCGAGGGCTCCGGGGCCATGATGATCAGCTCGCTCGACGGCTCCGCCGTGCTGGGCGCGGTCTCCGGCGGTCTGTCCTCTCCTGCGGATCAGAAGCTCATGGATGTGCAGCGCAGCGTGGTCGACGCCGTCGTCATCGGCGCCGGGACCCTGCGCGAGGAGGGCTACGGCGGGCTGCGGGTGGCCGAGGACTCCGTGGCCTGGCGGCGGTCCCGCGGGATGACGGATCACCCCGTGCTCGTGGTCGTCTCGCGCAGCCTGGACCTCGATCCGGCCTCGGCCTTCCTGGTCGAGGCTCCCGTGCGCCCGCTGATCCTCACCGGCGCCGCGGCCTCCCCGCGTCGGAGAGAGGCGCTCCAGGAGGTGGCCGGCGTCGAGGTGCTCGACGACGGCGCGGGCGGTGTCGATGCGCAGGCGGCCCACGAGCTGTTCGCCCGCCGCGGCTGGCAGCGCATCCACAGCGAGGGCGGTCCCTCCGTGCTGGCCGTCTGGCTGAGCGCGGGGCGGATCGCCGAGCTGCATCTGAGCCTGTCCCCCGTGCTCGCCGGGCCGACCGAGGCAGGCCTGCTCGGCGCCTCGATCGATCCGCAGCGACTCGAGCTGAGCCAGGTGCTGCGCGACGGCTCGATGCTGCTCACGCGCTACCGGGTCCGAGCAGCCGCGCAGCGCCCGTAGACTCTGGGCCCATGGTGCGCATGCTTCTGGTGGAACCCGAGATCCCCGGCAACACGGGCAACGTCATCCGGCTCTCGGCGGTGACGGGTGCCCAGCTGCACCTGGTCGAGCCGCTGGGCTTCGACTTCGACGACGCCAAGCTGCGCCGTGCCGGGCTCGACTACCACGACCTCGCGGGCATGCACGTCCACGCCGATCTCCAGGCCGCCTGGGAGGCGCTGCGCCCGCAGCGCGTCTTCGCCTTCACCACCACCGGAACGTCCTCGCACACCTCCGTGCAGTGGCGCGACGACGACGTCATGATGTTCGGTCGCGAATCCGTGGGCCTGTCGGAGCAGCACAAGGCGGATCCGCACGTCACGCGGGAGATCCGCATCCCCATGCTGCCGGCCCGCCGGTCGCTGAACCTCGCCAACAGCGTCTCGATCGCCGTCTACGAGGCCTGGCGCCAGAACGGGTTCCAGGGCGCCCTCTGAGGGGCCCGGCGCGTGGACTCAGCCGGCGTCGGCAGCGTCGGCGACCGTGACCTCCACGGTCTCCTCGCGTCCGTCGCGCTCGTAGACCAGCTCGCCCTTGCCGCCTGCCGGGACCTCGCGCACCGCGGCCGTGAACTCATCGGCATCCAGGGTCGTGTGTCCGTTGAAGCTGCGAATGATGTCGCCCTCGCGCAGACCGGCTTCATCGGCTGGCGAGCCGTCCTCCACGGAGCGCACGAGCGCACCCTGCGAGAAGCTCTGGCTGTCGCCGTCGTCAGCAGCAGCGGCCGAGACGCCTGCGCCCAGGTAGCCGTGGGTGGCCTCGCCGGTGTCGATGATCTCCTGGGCGATGCGCTCGGCGTGATCGATCGGGATCGCGAAGCCGACGCCGATGCTGCCGGCGGCCGAGTCGTCGCCAGAGGCCGAGGCGATCGCCACGTTGATGCCGACCACCTTGCCGTCCACATCGACCAGTGCGCCGCCGGAATTGCCCGGGTTGATGGAGGCGTCGGTCTGGATGACGTTCAGGAACACCGACTCCGTCTGGCCCTGCGAGGAATCGCCCTGGCCGTAGTCGAAGAAGAAGTCCTGCCAGCTGCCCCCGCCCGGGTCCTCCTGCGATCCCTCGCCCTCGTCCGGGGTCTCGGGCACGGCCGAGGAGGCGACGGCGATCGTGCGATCAGTCGTGGAGATGATGCCGTCGGTGACGGTGCCGGACAACCCCAGCGGAGCACCGATGGCGATCGCGGTCTCGCCCACGTTCAGCTCGCTCGAGCTGCCGAGCTCGGCCGGCACGAGTCCCTCGTGCTCGATCTTGATGACCGCCAGGTCGGACAGCGGGTCCGTGCCGACGACCTCGGCGGTGGTCACGGTGCCGTCGGAGAGCTGCACCTCGATCGACGGGTCGCTGGACTGCCCGTCCATGGTCACCACATGGGTGTTGGTGAGGATGTGGCCCTCCTCATCCAGGATGATGCCCGAGCCGGAGCCGGCGCTCTGGCCGTCCGACGAGGAGATCGTCACCACCGACGGAGCCGCCTTGGCCGCAGCACCGGTGATCTCCGTGACGGAGTCGGTGTCGTTGACGATCAGCTCGCGCGAAGCCGAGGCCGTGGAGGAGTCCTCGGAGCCGGTGGCGGCATCCACCGCGGCGTAGGTGCCCGCGCCTACCAGGGCGGAGAGGATCAGTCCGCCGGCGACCAGCCCGGCTGCCCCGCGGCGTCGGGTCTGCGGCTCAGCACCTGCGGGGTTCCGTCCGTAGCCGCCTGCGGGCTGCTGCCCGTAGCCGTACCCGGGACCGTTCTGCGAAGCGGCGGCCTGCGGCTGCTGGGAGTACGGGCTGCGCGGCTCCGGCTGCCCGTACGGCCCCGCCGCCGAGGCCTCGGCCGGGTGCTGCGCGGCCTGGGCCTGCGGATCGGGATGCTGCCCGAGGCGCGGGTCCTGCCCGATGATCGGCTGAGGGGCGGTGCTGGCGGCCTCTGCGTCGCGCCCGGAAGCCGGCTGAGGGGACTGCGGCCCCGGCTGCCCTCCCGTGCCGTCGCCTCGGCGATCGTCCGGGCGGGGGGTGTCGGCGCCGTTGCTCAAGCCAGTGCTCCTCATGCGAAGTTCTCATCGATCGATGCTCGGGGCCTCGGGTCGCCCCAGGCGCGGTCCGCAGGCAGGGCCCGCATGCATCGCGGCCCACAGTATCCAGGTGCCGCCTGGAACGCCGCTGGGTGTCGGGTCAGGACCCCTGGGAACAGCCTGTCCGGGCGCTGTGCGTCGTCGCGCGGATCCGCGGCTCGTCGCACCCGAGTCCTATACTCGCCGTGAGTGATCGCCACCACGTCGCGGCTCCCCTCGCCCGCCGAGGGCTGCGGTGTGCGCCGCAAGCGACCGACCCCCACGGAGACCATGCCTCAGCACACGAGCCGGGCCAGCCGACGATCCGGTGCGCCACGCAGCATCGTCAGCGCTCTGGGAGCCGTCGCGCTGCTCAGCGCGGCCGCACCTGCCTGCGCCGCGCCCCCGATGGACCTGCCCAGCGGCGAGCGCATCGTCGATGACTCCGGCGTCCTCCAGGACCCGGGCGGGCTCGAGGACCAGATCGAGCAGCTCACCCGGGATGAGGGCGTCACGCTCAGCGTCGTGATCGTCGACGAGTTCACGGGTGCTGCCTCCGCCGACGAATGGGTCGAGCAGACCTGGCTCGCCAGCGGTCTGGGCAGCTCGGACGCCCTGCTGGCGGTGGCCTCGCAGGACCGGGAGGCCCGCTTCCTGGCCGGCGACGGCGGAGAGGTCAGCCTCAGCGAGCAAGACAGCATCTATCAGGACGACATCGTCCCCGAGCTGTCCGCCGACGACTGGGACGGGGCCGTGGCCGGTGCCGTCGAGGGCCTCGAGCAGGCTGCCGAAGGCACCAGCAGCGCCTCGGACAGCGGCGGGGGCTTCTCCTTCAGCCCCGTGATGCTGGTCCTGCTGATCGGCCTGGCCGCGATCTTCGTTCCGTTCGCACTGCGCGCGGCCCGCCGGGTGGATCGGCAGCGCGCGGGTCAGCGCCGCCAGCACGGTGAAGCCCGCCGCTCGCGCTTCGGCGAGTTCGCCGATGTGCCCCTGAAGGAGCTGCGAGTCCGCGCCGGGGAGCAGATCGTCGCCGCCGATAACGCGATCCAGCATTCCGAGCAGGAGCTCGAGTTCGCACGGCTGGAGTACAGCCAGGCGCAGGTCGCACCCTTCGAGGAGGCGATCCTGCAGGCCAAGGAGCACATGCGGGCCTGCTTCGCCCTGCAGCAGCAGCTCGACGATCACATCCCGGATTCCGAGGACGACCAGCGCTCGTGGCTCACGGAGATCATCGGCCGCACGCGCGACGCCCAGCGCCCGCTCGAAGAGCAGAAGGAGGCCTTCGCGCAGCTGCGACAGCTGGAGACCCGTCTCCCAGAGGCCCTGGCCCAGCTGAGGGACGAATCGCAGCGCATCCGCCCCGAGCTCGAGGCCGCCGCCGCGCAGATCGACCAGCTCAGCGCCCGCTTCGCCGACTCCGCGCTGCGGCCGCTGCGTGAGGACCTCGACCAGGCTCACGAGCGCCTGCGCTTCGCTGATGAGATGACGGGCACCGCCGAGGATTCCGCTCGCGGCGACGACCGCTCGAGCGCCGTCGTGCGGCTGCGCGCCGGCGAGGAGGCAGCCGGGCAGGCATCCGGGCTGCTGCGCTCGATCCGCGAATCCGCCGAGGCCCTGGGCACCGCGGAGACCGGGCTGCGCGATGCCATGGCCCTGGCCCAGCGCGATATCGCCGAGGCCGAGGCCTATGCGCGCGACGGCTCCCGCCCCGATCTGGCGGCGGCCGCGGCCGGGATGAGCTCCGTGCTGGGCAGCATCGACCAGCAGCTGAAGGCCGAGCGCATCGATCCGGTCGAGCTGCAGCACCGTCTGGATCTCTCCCGGGACCAGCTCGATCGCTCGCTGGGTGACCTGCGCTCCGCCGCCGAGCAGGACCGGGCGCTGCGCGGGCGGCTCGAGCAGGCCCTGGAGGCGGCCCGGAGCCGCGTGCAGGCCGCCGAGCGCTACATCTGGGGCAATCGCGGCGGCATCGGGCACGAGGCACGGACCAGTCTGGCCAACGCGCAGAGCTATCTGGAGCGAGCCCAGCAGCAGGCCCAGCCCGATCCCCAGGCGGCGCTCGAGGCCGCCCAGCAGGCAGAGCACCAGGCTCAGCAGGCGCTGGACGGCGCCCACGCCGACTCCCTCGACTTCTCCCAGCGCCGCACCACCGGCTCCGGGTCCTATGGCGGAGCCGCCCTGGGCGGCATCCTCATCGGATCGATCCTCGACGAGCTCATGGACGGCTCGGGCCGCGGCTCCGGCGGATTCCGCGGCGGAGGCTTCAACGGCGGATTCAACGGAGGCTTCGGCGGCGGGTCCTCCGCAGGGGGCTCCTTCGGAGGCGGCGGGCGTCGCAGCTCCGGCGGGAGGTTCTGAAGCCGCCCTGCCGCCGAATCCCTCGCCCCCCGCTGCGCACGACCAGCAGTCGTCGACACAACCATCAGCTCACCACACACCATCAGCTCACCACACATCAGGAGGAACCGACATGTCCAAGCAGTCCATCTTCGGGCGGATCGCCCAACTCACCCGCGCCAACATCAACGCGCTGATCGACCAGGCCGAGGATCCGCAGAAGATGCTGGATCAGATGGTGCGCGACTACACGGAGAACATCCGCGAGGCCGAGGCCGCCGTCGCCCAGACCATCGGGCAGCTGCGGATGCTGGAGCAGGACCACGACGAGGACGTCCGCGAGGCCCAGGAGTGGGGCTCCAAGGCCATGGCCGCCTCGAACCGCGCCGATCAGTTCCGCAGCAGCGGCCAGAGCGGCGAGGCCGAGAAGTTCGACAACCTGACCAGGATCGCCCTCCAGCGCCAGATGCAGCACGAGTCCGAGGCGCGCGGGGCCGAGCCGCAGATCCAGGCGCAGACCGAGGTGGTCAACCGCCTCAAGGACGGCCTGAACAAGATGCGCTCCAAGCTCCAGGAGCTGTCGAACAAGCGCGACGAGCTCAACGCCCGTCAGAAGACCGTCCAGGCGCAGTCGCAAGTCCAGGACGCGCTCAAGGCCTTCGACGTCATGGATCCCACCTCCGAGGTCTCGCGCTTCGAGGAGAAGATCCGCCGCGAGGAGGCACGCGTGCTGGGCCAGCAGGAGCTCGCCGCCTCCAGCCTGGACGCGCAGTTCGAATCCCTTGAGGACCTCAGCCAGGAGTCCGAGGTCGAGGCCCGGTTCGCCGCCCTGAAGGCCGGGCGCACCACGGATCACCTCTCCAGCCTGCCCGCGCCCCAGCAGATCGGCGAGATCGAGCACTGAGCCCGCTGGACCTGACGGCCGGCCTGCTCCCCAGAAGTCGTGGGGCAGCCGACCGGCCGTCGGTCCGTCCCGGCCCCAAGGCTCGTGAGAGCTCTGTGGTCTCCGGCGTCGTGCGCTGAAGCCGGACACCACAGAGCTCTCACGCACATCAGATCGAGTGGCCCCGCGATGCACCTCCGACACCCGTACGGCGCAGGGGCCGGGCACAGCAGAAGACCCCCGGAACCATCGGTTCCGGGGGTCTTCGTCCTACGTGGTTGCGGGGGCAAGATTTGAACTTGCGACCTCTGGGTTATGAGCCCAGCGAGCTACCGAACTGCTCCACCCCGCGGCGACAGAGAAAGACTATACGCACTTGTCCGGTGCTTCGCAAACCGGCGGTCGCCGGGCGTTCACGGCACGTCCATCGGCCCGTCGCCGGCGCTGCCGGGATATGAGGAAGGCCCCGTCGGGACGAGCGCTGCACTCGTCCCGACGGGGCCCTCACCTCAGCCTCAGGAATCGACCGACCGCCCGATCACTGATCCGCGTTCGGATCTGTGGGACCCGGCGAGGCGCTGGTGTCGATGCCCTCGGCCGTCATGGCGCGGTTGAGGGCGTCGTCGAGGCGATCCTGGGCCTCGCCGTAGGCGGCCCAGTCGCCGTCCTCCATGGCCGTCTGCGAGTCCGCCATGGCATCGGCGGCATCCGAGAGCGCCGAGTCCAGGTCGGCGCCGCCGCTGGGAGCGGAGGTCTCGCCGTCGGAGGACTGCTCCTCCTCGGCCGGCTGCTCGCCGCCCTCGGCCGCCTGGGCAGCCTCTTCCTCGGTGACGCCGGCGCCGTCGGTCGTCTCAGCGCCCGAGTCGCCGCCGAAGACCTGATCCAGGGCCTCATCGAGCGTGGGCGCGAAGCCGACCTCCTCGCCGAAGCTGACCAGCACGCGCCGCAGCGTGGGATAGCCGGACTCGCCCGAGGAGCGCACGTACACGGGCTGGATGTACATCATGCCGTCGTTGACCGGCAGGGCCAGCATGTTGCCGTTGATCACCTCGGAGCCGCCCTGACGCAGCAGGTTCAGCGCCGAGGAGACCTCGGTGTTCGAGTTGAAGTTGTTCTGCGCCTGTCCCGGTCCCGGGACCACCGAGCTCCGGGGCAGCTCGAGCAGCTTCAGATCTCCGTACTCGTCCGACTTCACGCCGTCCTCGCCGGTGCCTGCATCGCCGTTGGCGGCCAGGTAGCCGTAGAGCACGTTGCGGGAGTTCTCCCCTTCGTTCTGCTGCGGGATGAACGGGGTGGTCAGCTGGAAGCTGGCCTCCGACTCCCCCGGCATCTGCATGGACAGGTAGTACGGCGGGATGGCCGTGGAGACATCGGTCGTGGGGTCGTTCGGGATCGACCAGACGTCGTCGCCGGCATAGAACGAGCCCGAGTCAGTGACGTGATAGCGGTTGAGCAGCTCGCGCTGGACCTTGAAGATGTCCTCCGGGTAGCGCACGTGCTCCATCAGATCGGCCGACATCTCCGAATACGGCTTGAACGAGGCCGGGAAGATGCCCTGCCACGCCTGCAGCACGGGGTCCTGCTCGTCCCATGCGTACAGATCCACGGAGCCGTCGTACGCATCGACCGTGGCCTTGACCGAGTTGCGCATGTAGTTGGCCTGCTCGCTGGGCAGCGCCGCGGAGGCGCCCTCGGCCGTCGAGGTGTCCTCGGTGGCGTCGTCCAGCTCCATGGGAGTGGAGTACGGGTAGGCGTCCGAGGTCGTGTAGGCGTCCACGATCCACTTGACCTCCCCATCCACGATCGCGGGGTACGGGTTGCCGTCGACCGTCAGGTACGGGGCGACCTTCTCCACGCGCTCGCGCGGGGTGCGGTCGAAGAGGACCTGCGAATCCGGTCGCACGGCATCCGAGAACATCAGATCCGTGGACTGGAACTTGATGGCGTAGGACAGCCGGTTCAGCGGGTTGCCCACGTTGGGGCCGCCGTCGCCGGAGAACGTGGTGCGGACGTCGTCGTCCTCGTCGTCGGTGGTCGACGGCCGGTCCAGCTCGAGCTTGGGGTCCTCCTCCGTGCCGCCGACGATCGAGTACTCCGGGGACTGCTCGCCGAAGTAGATCCGGGGCTCGTAGTCCTCGGAGATCTCGCCGTCGGCCTTGATGCCGCCCTGGATGAACGACGGGGACCCGTCCGCCTCCACGCGGTCGCCGAAGGCCGCGATCATGCCGTAGCCGTGCGTGTAGACGACGTGCTGGTTGTACCAGCCCTCGGTCTCGCCCTGATTGAGCTCACGAGCGGCCAGCACGGTGTCCTGCACCTGGCCGTCGATCTCGTAGCGATCGACGTTCAGCGTGGAGGGGAACGAGTAGTACGGGCGGAACTGCTGCAGCTGTGCGAAGGCCGGGGAGACGACGTTGGGGTCCAGCAGGCGGATGTTGCTCGTGGTCTCCTCATAGTCGGCCAGCGCGCCCTCCTTCGTCTGCGTGGTGGCGTCGTAGGGCTGGGTCTCGGTGTCCTCCAGATCGAAGGCGGCGCGGGTGCCGTCGATGTTGCGCTGGATGTACTCGTCCTCCATCTGCTGCTCGGAGGGCAGGACCTGGAAGCGCTGCACGAGCGAGGGGTAGATCCCGCCGGCGACCACGGCGACGATCACGAGCATGGCCGTGCCGATCATGGGCAGGCGCCAGCGGCCCATGATCGCGGAGGCGATGAACAGCGCGGCGACCACCAGCGCCGCGGCGGCCAGGATGCCGCGCACCGGGATCACGGCGTTGATGTCCGTGTACATGGCCCCGGTCCAGCTGCCGCCGGTGTTGTTCAGGGTGGCGTAGCGGTCCAGCCAGAAGTTCACGCCCTGCAGCACGAGGAACGCGGCCGCCGTCACAGCCAGCTGCACGCGAGCCGCGCGGCTGAAGCTCAGTCCCCGCTCGGAGAGCCGGATGGCGCCGTAGAGGTAGTGGACCAGCAGCGCGGCGATGCCGCACAGCAGCAGCGTGGAGCTCAGGAAGCCGATCACCAGCTGCAGGAACGGCAGCGTGAAGACCCAGAAGGCCAGGTCCATGCCGAACTCGGGGTCCTCCTGCCCGAAGGGGACCTGGTGGAAGAACAGCAGGACGGTCTCCCACTGGGAGGCGATCGTGGAGGCCGTGAACAGGCCGAACAGCGCCGGGACCGCGATCATGGCGATCCGGCGCACCGGCTCGAAGGCCTGCTGATACCGGCGCAGGTTGTCATCCACCGCATCCGCGGCGGTGATCGGCCGATTGCGGTAGGCCAGGCGCATGGCCGTCCACAGAAGCCCGGCGACCAGCAGCGCGGCGACGATGAACAGCCCCGCACGCGCGATGTTCTGCGTGGCGAACACGTTCAGGTACCCGAGCTGGTCGAACCACAGGATCTCGGTATACACCTGCGTGAAGGCCACGAACGCGGCGATCAGGGCCACCACGATGATGACGGTCGGCAGCAGGGCTCCGTTGCGCCGGGACTGCCGGGCTGCCGGCCCGTCTCCAGCGGGAGTCCTGCCTGACGGGCCCTTCGGCGGGCGGGGCGGTTCTGCCGGTCCAGCGCTCACGTGATCCTGGGCCTTCCGTGGGGGTAGGAGCATTCGCGACCCGTACCCGGGCGACGCACCTGCGGCGCTGGTCGATCGGGCGGGTCGAGAGAGGTCAGGTGCCCCGAGTGAGACGGGACACTGCCGCTATTGTCCCGTCTGGCGAGGACATGAGCAAAGTCGGTGAATCCGCTGAGAGCCGAGGTTCGGGAGCCTGCTCAGTCCTGAGCGTCAGCGCAGGTGGGCAGCGAGGACAGATCGCCGTCCTCGGCCAGCACGGCCAGAGCCTCCTCGGCATCATCGAGGGTGTCCACCGCGACGACGGGCAGGCCGTCCGGCTCGTGGCCGCGCACCTCGTCGCAGTTCTCCACCGGCGCCAGGAACAGATCGGCGTCGGCATCCGAGGCTCCGATCATCTTCTGCCGGATGCCGCCGATCGGGCCGACATCGCCCTCGGCGTCAATGGTCCCGGTGCCGACCACGTGGTGCTCGCCAGCCAGCGAGCCCTCGGTGAGCTGGTCGATCAGGCTCAGCGAGAGCATCATCCCCGCGCTCGGCCCGCCCACGTCCTCCAGTCCGAACTCGACGTCGAGGGGGAAGTCGAACTCGCGATCGAGGTAGACGCCGAGCTGGCGGCCGTGGCCCTCATCGATCGTCTCGACGGAGAGGCTGCGGCGCGAGCCCTCACGCAGCACCGTGAGCTCGGCGGTGTCATCGCCCATGGCCTGGAGGTCCTCGCGCAGGGTCTCGAGGGAGGCGATGGGCTCGCCGTCGAGCTCGAGCAGCTGATCGCCGATCCGCACCGAGGACTCCGCCGGCGCCCCGGGCACGACCCCGATGACGCTCAGGGTGGTCCGGTAGTCATGCTCGAGGTTGTTCAGCCCGGCGGCGATCGCCATGTCCTGCGAGGACTCCATGGCGGCGGTGCCCGAGTCGTCGACCTCCTGCTGGGTGGTCGCCGGCGGGTACATGACCTCCAGCGGCAGGACCGCCATGCCCGGATCCGCCCACGAGATCATGGTCTCGAGCACGCGCGGACGCGAGTCCGGGCCGCCGACCACGTAGACGGTCGAGAAGTCGAGCTGCGAGTCGGTGGGGTAGGTCTGCGCACCCTCGATCGTCATGATCGGCTCGTCGCCGACCTCTCCGGCGATGTCGAACGTGGGGCCCGGCCGCTCGACCACGTACGGGGAGGGGGCCCAGGCGCACACGATCAGCAGCGCACCGGCCGCGATCAGCGATCCGCCTTCCAGACCGGGGCGGAATCGGGAACGGGACACGGGGCTGGACCTCAGGATCTACTCGGGCACCGGCGGGACAGGACCGCACGCACTCGGCGAGCGGATATCGACCGATCCTAGTCCGACGCGCTGCGGCATGCTCCCAGCGAACGACGGGCCGGCGCCGGGCCGCCGTCGCTACGCTGGGTGGACGACGCCCGCGTGCCCAGCGCACGAGGGCCCCCACAGGCCACCGGGACCGCCCCCGTACGGGGTGCCGCCGGCGGCGCACGAAGCCATCGATCTTCAGAACAGGACCAGGACCATGAGCTCCCAGTCACCGAACGGCGACGACGACCGCGAGGGTCAGGGCCAGGACCCCTTCCAGCAGATGTTCCAGCAGTTCCTGGGACAGTCCGGAATGTCGCAGGAGGACCTGCAGAAGATGGGCATGCCGTCCGACCCTGGCGCCCTGCAGGCCATGTTCGCGCAGGTGCAGTCCATGTTCTCGGGCGCCGGCCAGGACGGCCCCGTCAACTGGCAGGCCGCCAAGGACCACGCCCGCAGGGTCGTCTCCGCCGGAGGGGACCCCTCCGTGACGGAGTCCCAGCGCAAGGTCGTCGATGACGCCGTGCAGCTGGCGCAGCTGTGGGTCGAGGACCACACGAACTTCGGGCAGGGCCCGGTGCAGCCTGCCGCCTGGTCGCGCTCCGAATGGGTCGAGGCCACCTTCGGGACCTGGCAGGAGATCACCGGCCCCGTGGCCGAGTCGATCACCAAGGCGCTGACGGACACCCTCACCCAGCAGATGCCGGAGGAGGTCTCCCAGATGATGGGCGGGGCCTCGAACATGCTCGCCGGCGCCGGCGGGATGATGTTCGCCATGCAGCTGGGCCAGGCCATCGGCGGGCTGGCGGCCGAGGTCGTCTCCTCCTCGGACATCGGACTGCCGCTGGCCGAGGACCGCTCGGCCATGCTGCCGCGCAATGTCGAGGAGTTCGGCGAGGGCCTGGACATCCCCGCTCAGGAGATCGTGATCTACCTGGCCGTCCGGGAGGTCGTGCACACCCGCCTCTTCCACGCAGCCCCCTGGCTGCGCCCCCACCTGATCGACCTGATCACCCGGTTCTCCCGCGAGATCCATATCGACATGGAGCGCATCGAGGGCCTGGCCGCCGATATCGACCCCTCGGACCCCTCCGCCGTGCAGGAGGCGCTGAGCTCCGGGGTCTTCGTGCCGGAGCAGTCGGCCGAGCAGAAGGCCGTGCTGGGTCGCCTCGAGACGCTGCTGGCGCTGATCGAGGGCTGGGTCGACGTCGTGACCGTGCGCGCCACCGCCAATCTGCCCTCAGCATCCGCGCTGTCGGAGACCATCCGCCGCCGTCGCGCCTCGGGCGGGCCCGCCGAGCACGCCTTCGCCTCCCTGATCGGGCTCGAGCTGCGCCCGCGCCGCATGCGCGACGCCGCCGCATTCTGGGAGCGCGTCGAGCAGCGCCGGGGCCTCGAGGACCGCGACGGGCTCTGGGAGTCCCCCGAGCTGCTGCCCACCGACGAGGACCTCGACGATCCCGAGGGCTACGAGTCCCGGCGCGGGCTGCTCACCGCCTCCGAGGACGAGTTCGACGCCGCCCTGCGCAGCCTCCTGGACAGCGAGTCCATGTCCGGGGACGACGCGAGCGGCTCCGGCACCGCTGAGGATCAGGAGCCGGGCTCCGAGGCGGAGTCGGATTCCGATCCGGATTCGGGAGACAGCGGACGCTGATCCTCCTGCCCCAGGGCCCAGGCCGCTCCCTCAAGGAAGGCCTGGGCCCTGGCCATGTCCGGATGCAGGGCCTCCAGACGGCGGAACTCCCGGCCATGACCTGCCTCCAGCAGGTGGCACAGCTCGTGGTGCAGCACGGTGTCGAGCACCCACTCAGGGGCACTGCGCAGCCGATCCGAGACGCGGATCCGTCCCGTGGCAGGCGTGGCCGAGGCCCAGCGGGTGATCTGCCGGGAGGTCCACACCACGTCCGTCGGCTGGGCCCTCCCCTCCAGGAGCCGCTCGGAGAGCTGCCGTGCCCGGCCCATCAGGTACTCGTCGCGCCCGCGGGCGTTCGACGCGGCGAGGGTGCGCTCGCGCTGGGCCACCAGTCGGGCGGTCATCTGCTCGGACCACCGCGCGACCTCCCGGGCTGACATCCTCGCCGGGACCTGCAGGACGATCCGCTGCCCCGACCAGTGCGCCGAGACCGTGCGACGACGGCGCTGCGAGCGCCGGACCTCGACCTCCGGCTCCGCGCCGCCGACGGCGCCCGACTCTGCTGCGACGGGCTCGGCCGCGACGGCTGCGCTGTCCGAGTGAGCGGCGGGCTGCTGGCGGGGGAGACGGGCGGCAGGCATGGACCGAAGGCTACCCACCCTCGCCTGTGGACAGCCGCCGCCCCGGCCCGGTCTCGCGCAGACTGCAGGCCCGAGGGCTTCCCGGATCCCCATTGTCCGCCGATGACTCCGCCCGCTGAGAGGACTCCCATGCTGCCCATGGCTCCCGTGCCCGCCGCGCCGGCTCGGCTCGATGCCCTGCTCATGCCCCGGTCCGCTGCCACGCACCGGAGCCTGGGCGCGGCCGTGTGCGAGATACGCGTGCTGCTGCTGGGGCTGAGCCCAGTCACCGCGGCCGCGGCCGTGATGCTCGCCGGGTGCGGGGTGCGCGGCTTCACCGTGGTCGACGACGGCTGGGTCACCTGGTCCGATGCCCGCGCCGGCTCCTTCGACTCGACCGAGGTGGGACTGCCCCGGGACCTGTGCACGCGCCGACGCATCCGCTCGGCCAACGCCCTGGCAGCCCCGGTGACCTGGACCGACGACGTCCTCACCGACGCGCGCCCCGGCCGCGTGGTGCTGCGGGCCTCCCGTCTGCGGGCATCCGCACAGCACGGCGAGCAGCTCGAGCTGCCCGCCGATCATCTGGCGCTTCCGTCGGCAGTGCCGCTCGTGGAGGTGCTGCAGCTGCCCGAGCACGCGGGGCTCAGTGCTGCGGTGCTCGGGCGGGTCGCCGCCTGGCGCCGACGGCCATGTCAGCAGTGCCTGCAGCGGATCGCCGAGCAGGCCGGGACTCACGCAGCGCAGCAGCCGGGCGGTCCCACGCCACTGATGGCTCTGCGCGCCGCGACTCCCGCGCACACGGCGTGGGCGGCGGGGATGGTGGTCCAGGCCGTGCTGGCCGCCGCGCTGGAGCCCGAGGAGGCGGCGCCGGAGTCACCGCAGCGGTGGCTGCTCAGTCCCGGGCACCCCTTCAGCACGCTCACGGCTCTGCCGCAGCTGCCCGGACCGGCCTGCGATCTGTGCCGCGGGTGAGGTCCTGCGTCAGGGCTGCCGGGCTGCCGGGCTGCCGGAGATCGTGGCCGTCTCAGCGTGTGAGCAGCAGATCCTTCAGGAAGCGTGAGGGGCGTCGATTGGCACGGCCTCCCGGGGTGCGCGAGGCCGAGCACGAGAGCATGAGCTGCTCGCGGGCACGGGTGATGCCGACGTAGAGCAGGCGGCGCTCCTCGTCGATCTCATCCGAGGTCTCGGCGAAGGTGATCGGCATGAGCCCCTCTGACAGACCGGTCAGGAAGACCGCATCCCACTCCAGGCCCTTGGCCGAGTGCAGCGAGGCCAGCGTGACGCCCTCGACCGGGGGCGCGTCCTGCGCCACAGCCCTGCGGCCGAGCTCCTCGGCCACGTGGCCCAGCGTGAAGGGCCCGGGGCCCTCCGTGCCGGCGCGCTGGGCCGCACTGACCGATTCGCTGTGCGCGGCGGCCAGGCGGTCCGTCATGTCCACGAGCGCGGCCATGGACTCCCACTTCTCGCGCGTGCTGCCCACAGTGCGCGGAGCGTTGCGCGACCATCCCAGCGAACGCAGCATGTCCCGGACCTGCTGGGTGACCGCACCGGTTCCGGCCTCCGCCTCGGCGCCGGCCGCCGAGCGGATCTGCACGATCGCCTGGCGCACCTCCGGGCGGCGGAAGAACTGCTCGGTGCCGCGCAGGCGGAAGCCGATCCCGGCATCCGCCAGGGCGGTCTCGAAGGCCTGGGCCTGTCCGTTGGTGCGGTAGAGCACGGCGATCTCGGTGGCCGGCACGCCGTCGTCGAGCAGATCCTGGATGCGCACGGCGGTGCCCTGGGCCTCGGCCTGATCATCCTGGTACTCATGCCAGTCCGGAACAGGCCCGGCCGCGCGCTGGCCCACGAGGCGCAGGGGCTCGGCCCACAGCCCCTCGGTGGAGTCCAGGCCGGGGCGCCGCGCGCTGAGCAGCCTATTGGCCGTGTCGACGATCTGCGGCGTGGAGCGGTAGTCGCGCACCAGGCGGATCACACGGGCCGAGTCGTAGCGGGCGGGGAACTCGAGCAGGTGCCGTGACGTGGCGCCGGTGAACGAGTAGATGGTCTGGGAGGCGTCGCCGACCACGCAGAGGTCGTCGCGCGGGCCGAGCCAGGCGTCGAGCAGGCGCTGCTGCAGAGGCGAGACGTCCTGGTACTCGTCGACCACGAAGTGCTGGTACTGCGCCCGCACGGCCGCTGCGATGCGCTGATCCTCCTCGAGGATCCCGGTCATCACGGCCAGCACATCCTCGAAGTCGATCAGGTTCCGGTCGGTCTTGAGCTCCTCGTAGGTCTGCCACAGCCGCTGGATCGTGGTGGCGCTGTGCCCACCCGGCAGGTCCCGGACGCTTCCGGCGGCGGCCTCCCGGGCGATGGCATCCGGGTACATGTCCGGCACGAGCAGCAGGGCGCGGGCTCGCTCGATCTCCCCCGAGAGGTCCCGGATCGCAGCGCGATCGCTGCTCAGGCGCATGGAGCCGGCGGCCTCGGCGATCAGCCGCGCCTTGTGCGTGACCAGGTCCGGGATGGATCCGCCCACGGCCTGGGGCCAGAAGTACTGCAGCTGGCGCAGCGCCGCCGAGTGGAAGGTGCGGGCCTGGACGCCCTCCGCGCCCAGCAGCCGCAGCCGATCGCGCATCTCATGGGCGGCCCGGGCCGTGAAGGTCAGCGCCAGGACCTTCTGAGGGGTGTAGACCCCCACGGCGATCCCGTAGGCGATCCGGTGCGTGATGGCCCGGGTCTTGCCGGTGCCGGCACCGGCAAGCAGACAGACCGGTCCGCGCAGAGCAGTGGCGGCCTCGCGCTGCTCGGGATCCAGACCCTCGAGGATGCGCTCCTCCAGCGGCCGCTGGTCCGCCTCCGGCAGTGCGAACAGGGCCGAGGAGGCGGCGTCCGGGACGATCTCGCGCTCGAGGTGCCCGATGCTCACCATTCCACCCCCGTCAGCGCGCCGCCGTACCAGTGCTCGATCAGGCTGCGGGCGATCGAGATCCGCCCGGGCAGCCTCAGCTCGCCGGCCTCCGAGGTGCGGCGCAGCTGCTCGCGGGTCACCCAGCGCAGCTCGGCGATCTCGACGCCGTCCGGGGCGACCGCTCCGCCCTGCAGGCGCGCGGTGCAGCCGATCATCAGCGATCGCGGGAACGGCCACGGCTGAGAGCCCAGGATGCGGACATCGCCCACGATCGCGCCGGACTCCTCCTGGATCTCGCGGCGCACCGCCAGATCGATCGACTCCCCCGGCTCCACGAAGCCCGCCAGCGTGGAGAAGCGGTCCTCCGGCCATGCTGCGGCGCGTCCCAGCAGCAGGCGCTCCTGGTCGCTTCCAGGCTCGCCGTCGGTGACGCTGACGATGATCGCCGGGTCGGTGCGCGGGAAGTGCAGCGAGGAGTCGTTGGGGCACACGCGCACCCAGCCCGAGCGCTCGATCTCCGTGATCTCTCCGCAGCGCGGGCAGCGGGGGTGATCCAGGTGCCAGGCGGTAGCGGCCTGGGCGGCGACCGCCAGCGCCTCGTCCTCCGGGGACCGTCCGATCAGCGACAGGGCCGCCCGACGCAGCCCCTGCCACTCGTATCCGGGCGCGGTGGTCTCGAGCAGGTCCTGGACGGCCGCGATCTGCCGACCGAGCTCATCGACCACGCCGTGGGTGGTGTCCTGCAGCGCGGAGTGGGAGTCGTCCAAGGGCTGGACCGTGACGCCCACGCGCTGCTGCGGATCATGCGCCCGGTCCATGAGCACCGCGGAGGCGGCGACCTCGCCCAGGAAGACCTCCGGGCGCGCTGGATCAGAAGGCAGCTCCGGCAGCTGCGAGCGCTCCAGCAGCACCAGTCGGTCCTCGCGCATCGGCAGGCGCCCGCCGAGCATCACGAGCGTGAGCCGGGCGCTGCGGCGCAGATCCGTGTGCTCGCGCTCGACCGCGCGCCGATCGAGCGCCTCCGTGGAGAGCATGGACGACGGGTCCAGGCGATCAGAGCTCGGCTCGGCAGAGCGGCTGGGGGCCTGGTGGTCGTGGGCTGCGGCGGTGTTGCGGGTCTGGTCTGTGGGCACCTGACCACTCTAGGGCCCGGCGCCGACGACGCCACGCGGTCGCTCCCGCACTCGCGGGCCCAGCGTCGGCACCTGTGCGCATGAGCCACGTCGCGGACCTGCAGCGCAGGCTGTGGAGCAGGTCGGGATGCCTTCGTCGTGCGCGGGAAGCGGCCAGGAACCGCTTGTAGGGTTGCCCGCATGACATCGTCCCTGGAGCACCTGGCGGCCGCGGCGGCCGCGGCAGTCCCCGGGCTGCGCCCCGCGGGTGTGGCCCCCTCCCCCGACGACGACGCCGACTTCCGCTCTGCTGTGGTCGTCGATGCCTCGCAGCGCCGGTGGCGCGTGCGCAGCGCGCTGAGCGATGAGGCCTCCATGCGCCTGGCCTCCGAGCACTCGGTGCTCAGCTCCTTCAGCCCCGCTCTGCGCGCCAAGCTGCCGTTCCACATGCCCACCGTCGTGGGCTCGGTCGAGGACCGCGGTCGGCGCCTGTTCGTGTACTCGCACCTGCCCGGGCGCCCCGTGCCGATCGACGAGCTCATGGACCTGGCCGAGGCCCCGCCGACGCGCCCGCAGCCGCCGAGCGCAGAGCCCGTGCCACCGGCGGCCGCGCAGCTGGGCCAGCTGATCGCTGCGATCCACTCGCTGCCGCGCGCCATGGTCATGGACGCCGATCTCCCGGCCTACAGCTCCGAGCAGTGCCGCAGGCGCCGCCTCAGCGAGCTCGATCAGGCCGCGAGCACCGGACGCATCCCTGCGGCTCTGCTGCGCCGTTGGGAGGAGGCCCTCGAGGACCGCACGCTGTGGCGCTTCTCGACGCATGTGATCCACGGAGATCTCCACGAGGACAACCTGATCGTGGAGGGCAATCGGGTCACGGCCGTCACCGGCTGGTCGGACGTGCACGTGGGCGATCCCGCCGATGACTTCGCCTGGCTGATCGGCGCCAGCGATCCGTCGTTCGCGGCCGCAGTGATCGCCGAGTACGCACGGCTCACCCCCGCCGAGCCGGATCCGCACCTGCTGCGTCGGGCACATCTGGAGGCCGAGTTCGCTCTGGCGCGCTGGCTCGTGCGGGGCATCTCGCGAGATCTGCCGGAGCTGATCGCCGATGCCGAGTCCATGCTGCGCATCCTGGAGAAGGACGTGGAGGCCTATGAGCAGGAGCTCTCGGCCGCCCGGCGTGCACCGGCCGAGGAGTCGGTCGAAGCCCGCACCGAACATGCCCGCAGCGCCCGGCAGCGCGCCGAAGAGGTCTCCTTCACGACCACCGGCACGCGCGGGCTGAATCGGGAGTCGCTGTTCTCCGATCCCGCCGACGACGCCGGCGCGGGCGCGGAGCACAGGTCCCGGCAGGACGGAAGCCGCCCGGGAGCCGCAGGCCCGCAGGACGAGGCGACCGCGGAGCCTGAGGATGCCCTCGAGGCCGACCAGCGGCCCGAGGCCACGGTGACCCCGCTGCGCCGCCCCGGCACCCGACCCTCCGAGGACTGAGACCGAGCTGGTCTCCGTCAGCTCCGGCCGTGGAGTCCGGGGCTGCGACGGCGATCGGCTCAGTCGAAGGCGCGGCTGACCATGCGCTCGAGCTGCTGCTCATCCGCCAGGTCGTGAGGGCGGATGGTGCGGTCCTCGGAGACGAAGTAGAACGCCGCGGACACGTCCTCGATCGGCACCCCCTGCAGCCGAGACCAGCCCAGCCGGTAGACGGCCAGCTGCACGGCTCGACGTGCCAGCTCCCCCTCCGAGGGCACCGCGCCGGTCTTCCAGTCCACGAGCTCCCAGCGGCCATCCTCGGAGCGGAAGACGGCGTCGATCCGACCGCGGATGGTGACCCCCGAGATCGGCGTCTCGATGGGATGCTCGACCGACCACGGCTGCCGGTTGCCCCACTGCCCGGCCCGGAAGATCTCGGCCAGGCGCGGGAGATCGTAGGACTCGTCCACGAAGTCGTCCTCGGCGGGGAATTCGTCCAGATCGAAGATGGCCGAGGACTGGAAGTGCTCCTCGATCCACGAGTGGAAGGCCGTGCCGGCCCGAGCGGCCATACCGGGGCGCCGCGGCATGGGACGGCGGAACTGAGCGGCCACCGCCTGCGGGTTGCGACCCAGCTCCACCACGGTGGAGGCCGACAGGTGCGAGGGCAGGGCCAGCTCCTGGACCTCGCTGCGCGTCTCGTGGGCGGCCAGCAGGACGCGGGCCTCCTCGAGCCAGCGGGCGATCTGAGGAGCCTGGATGCTCTGCGCGATCTCTGGGCTGTCGATCTCCGTCGGCCCGGTCTGCGACTGGGTCTTCTCCGTCTGCTGGCTCACCTGCCGGGCCGCAGCCTCCACGCGCGCGCGCCGACCGGCGTGGGGTGCCGGATGGGTCTCGACTCCTGGCTGCTGCGGATCGGTGGGCGCCTGGGCCTGCTCGCCGCGGGTCTCCATGACCACGGGGCCCTCGAGGGGGTCATAGGGCCAGGCCGCCCAGAGGCGGCGGGACTGCTCGGGGTTCTTCTCGTCAGCGGCCGCGTCCTCCCAGCCCGCCAGCTCGATGCCATCGATGACCCGATGCTGCTCGTCCTGCGGAAGCGCGACCGGTGCGGAGTCGAAGGCCTTCTCCTGGGCCGCCTCCCGAGCGATCTCCAGCCCCGGCTGGCCGGTCAGCGGCAGCAGCTCCAGCAGGAATCGCGACGGGCTCAGCCGTGTGGCGGCAGCGCCCGAGAATGCGCTCGAGGACAGGTGAAGGCAGCTCCTGGCCCGGGTGAAGGCCACGTAGGCCAGACGGCGCTCCTCCGCCTCGGCATGCTGGGCGGCGTCCTCCTTGAACTGCTCCAGGGAGTCGTTGAGGGCGTCGAGGTCCGAGGTGTCCTCGCTCCACTGCGGCAGGAACGCGCGGTCCCCGCGCAGCGGCCAGGGGACGTCCGAGGGGTCCTTGAGCCACCGGGTGTCCTTGGTCGAGGGGAAGTGCGACTGGTTCATCCCGGGCACGTGCACGTGATCCCACTCGAGGCCCTTGGAGGCGTGGACGGTCAGCAGCTGCACCGCCCCCGGCGTGGGCTCCGGCGCGGCGGTGTCCAGCTTCTCCTCGCGGGAGGCGACGTCCAGCCAGGCCAGGAACGCCCCGACGTCCTGCGTGGCGCTGGCCGCGCTGAAGGAGGCCGCCAGGTCGAGGAACGCGTCCAGGTCGCGGCGTCCCTGCTCGGCTCGGGCCTCCGGTCGGGCGGCGACCTCGATGTCCAGGCCGAGGCTCCGCTCGATCACCGAGATGATCGTGGCCAGGTCCTCCGAGAGCCAGGTCCGCAGCTCGGCCAGCTCCTCGGCGAAGGCGACCAGACGCTGCCGGCCGGTCTCGCTGAGGCTGCGCCCGGATCCGGAGACCCACTCCGGGCGGGGCAGGGTCTCTACGGCCTCCACGAGGGAGGCTGCGTCGACCCGGTCCGGTTCGACCAGGACGTCTTCCGGAGGCTGGTCCTTCACCGCGTCCTGAGGCTCACCCGGCGAGTCGATGTCCTCGATCAGGCCCATGTCCGCGGCAGCGCTGCGGCGCCGCTCGAGGTGCCCGGCCCAGTCGCCGAGTGCGGCGAGGTCATGGGCGCCCAGCCGCCAGCGGGCACCGGTCAGAAGCCGGGCCAGGGAGTCGGAGCGGCCCGGGTCGGTGAGCACCCGCAGCGTGGCCACGATGTCGACGACCTCCGGCACCTGCAGCAGACCGCCGATGCCGACGACCTCCACTGGGAGACCCCGTGCGACCAGCTCGCGGCGCACGGGCTCGAACTGGGCTCGGCGCCTGCACAGCACCGCCGTGGTGGGCAGCCTCTGGTCACCGTGCGACTGCTCGCGCGCGGTCAGGATCTGCTCGGCGATCGCGGCGGCCTCCTCCTGATCCGAGCGGTGACGGGAGAGCAGGACCTGCCCGCGCTGCGCCCCGGGGCGCGGGTCCAGCCCCGGGACCTTCTTCAGGCCCTGCCCGGCACCGCCGGTGCTCCACGGCGGCGGGGTGCGCAGCGGCTCTGCGGTGCTGTTCGCGGCATCGAGGATCGCCGTGTCATTGCGCCAGGCCGTGGTCAGGAACGAGACGGCGTCCTCGGGATCCCCCGGCACCGGGAAGTGGTCGCTGAAGCCGAAGAGCTGTCCGGCCGAGGCCCCTCGGAAGCCGTAGATCGACTGCTGGGGATCCCCCACCGCCATCACGGAATGGCCGTGGCCGAAGAGCTTCGCGAAGATCTGCATCTGCGCGTGCGAGGTGTCCTGGAACTCGTCGAGCAGCACCACGCGGTACCGCTCGCGCTCGGAGGGGCCGCACGTCCGGTCCTCCTCCGCAAGGCGCGCCGCATGGCTGAGGAGATCGCCGAAGTCCATGACCTCGGCCCCCTCCTTGGCCTGCTGATAGCGCTGAGCCATGCGGCACAGCACGCCCGTGCGCAGCAGCCGATCAGCGGCCTGCTGGATGTCCTTGGTGATCTTCTTCTTCCGGCTGCCCGGCCGCGGCGAGGTCTCGAGCATGGCCTGTCCGAGCCGGTCGGTGTGCCTGCGGATGTCATCGAGGTCCAGCAGGTGCTCGGCCGCCCCCGACGACAGCGCGAGGACCTGCTGGACAGCAGTGGACATCCGCAGGTCCGGCGGGACCTCGCCGTCCCAGGACTCGACGACGCGCGAGGCGATCTGCCAGGCCTGGGCCGGACCGAGCAGGGCGGTCTCCGGCTCCAGGCCGATCCGCAGCCCGTAGGTGCGCACGAGCGTGCTGGCGTATGAGTGATAAGTCAGCACCGTGGGCTCGAGCACCGGCGAGGTCTCCCTCTGCGCGGCCCCTGCCCTCTGGCTGGGGTCCTCCGAGGAGGCCGCGGCCGAGTCCTGCGCAGCGGGTACGACGAGGCCCTTGGAGCGCAGCACACCCAGCCGCCCGCGGACGCGGTCGCGCAGCTCTCCGGCTGCCTTGCGAGTGAAGGTCACGCCGAGGACCTGATCCGCGCTCACGATGCCGTTGGCCACGAGCCACACGACCCGATCGACCATGGTGGCCGTTTTGCCGGAGCCTGCGCCCGCGACCACGAGCCGCGGGGTCAGCGGGGCCGCGATCACCTCCGCCTGCTGCGGGGTGGGCTGGTTGCCGCCCAGTGCCTCTGCGAGCTCCTGGGGGCTCCACCGCGGCTCGATGCCCAGGTACGGGTGGGGTTGCTTTCCGGTCTCCCCGGCGCCTCCGCTCGAGGCCGGCATTTCGGGCTCCGAGGTGCCATATCCCGGAGTCTGCTCAGACGGCGCGTCCTGGGGGCGGGTGCTGTGCTCAGAGGCCATGCCGGGCTCCTTCTCGGTCTCCTCGTTGATCCGGTGGTGAGCCCTGCGGTGGCTGGAGGCTCTGGACTCGCTCATTCGGTGACCTGCCGTCCCTCGGCGCACAGCGGGCAGATCTCCGGGAGGCTGCAGCCGATCCCGCCGTGGCCCGTGTTGGACCCGGCGGTGTGGCTGGCCAGGAAGCGATCACCGGCCACCAGGTCTGCGGCCGCCGCGACCAGCTCGCGGACCCGCACCCCGCCGTCCTCGGTGAGCCCGTCCTGCAGCTGCGTGCTGACGTTGACCGTGTCCTTGCCCAGCTGGACCAGCAGCGCCCCGCCGGGCAGGTGCTGCAGAGGGCCCTCCTGCAGGACCAGGGGCTCCTGCTGCTCGGGTTGCTGCCCCTGCGAGAGCGCCTCCTGCTGCGAGTCGCGCTGCTGCTCGTCGACCATGGCCTGGCCTGCGCCGGCGGCCAGAGCCGCCTGATAGGCCAGCAGCTGCGGATGCTCGGGCAGATCCTTGTTGGCTGGTGCGCTGCGCCCGGTCTTGAGGTCGACCACCACGAATCGGCCCTGATCGTCGATCTCGAGGCGGTCCACCCGACCGCGCAGCAGGGCATCGCGCGCGCGACCGTGAATGAGGACCTGGAAGCCTCCCTCCACGAGGGCCAGGCGCCGATGCTCGTCCTTGCGGGCCTGGATCACGTACTGGGCGAAGCGGCGCAGCATGGTCTCGGCACGCTCCTTGAGCAGATCCGACTCCCAGGTATCCGGCAGCCCGAGCTCACGCCATCGGCGATGCATCTGCGCGGCCAGCTGATCTCCCGTGCCCTCGGGGGCCTCCTCCGCGATCGAGTGGACCAGGGTGCCGACCGAGCGAGCGGCATCCGAGGCCTCCTCCGCACGGGCCGTGGCCACGTACCAGTCCAGCGGGGAGCGCTGGATGGTCTCGATGCGCGAGGGCGACAGTGGCACAGGCTGCTGCGGATCCAGGACCTCGTGCGAGGACGACAGCGGCAGCAGGCCCCACCATTGGTGCGGGGCGGCCCCGTCCACCGGCTCCGGCGAGGAGGCGAAGCGGTGCAGCAGCCTGGCTGCCGCCTCCCGCTGTCCTTCCGGGGCCGTCTCCTGCTGCAGCGCCCGGCGCAGCTCGGCGGTCAGCGCCCGCAGCGTGGGCGGACGCGGCGCGGCCCGCACGGGACGGGCCTGTTCAGCGGCCTCCGGGTGGAGGGAGGGGTCCCACGGGTCCACGAGGTCCAGGAACTCCGAGGGGTTCTCCTCCTCGGAGGCCACCGCCGTGGCGATCAGCTCGCGCGAGGCCCGGGAGACGGCCGTGGCGAACTGGCGCAGCTCGTCATGGCGGACCTCGGTGAGCCGGGCGGCAGGGCTGGTCTGGGCGGCGACGTCCACGCCGAGCTCAACCGCATCCGTGAGCCGCTGGGCTCCCAGCAGCTGACCCCGAAGCGCCGTGTTGGGCCATCTGCCCTCCTGCAGCCCGGCGATGAACACGACCGGCCAACCGCGTCCGGCGGCAGTGGCCGGGGTCATGATCTCCACGGAGGCTCCGGTGGGCGCCCGTGCCGCGAGGGTGTCCATGGGCAGGTCCTGGTTCTCCAGGAAGTCCAGGAACTCCTGCGGACCAGCTCCCGGACGGTGATCGGCGAAGCGCTCGGCCGTGCCGAACAGCGCGACCACGGCGTCGAGGTCGCGATCGGCCCGCTGGCCCTCAGGACCTCCGGCCAGGGCTGTGCGCTGCCAGCGACCGGCCACGCCGGAGGCATCCCACAGGGCCCACAGCACGGTCTCGGCGGTGGCGCCGTCGGCGCGCAGCGCGGTGCGTCCTGCCTGCAGCATCCGTGCGACCCGACGCGCTGGTGCGGCTCGAACACCGGCCTGCTCCATGACGGTGGGGTCCAGCAGTGCCTCCACGAGCAGCTGGTCCGAGCTGCGTCCTCCGCCCGAGCGCAGCTCATGGGCGCGCAGGCGCTGACGCAGGCGGCGAAGGTCCATGGCCGAGGCGCCGCCGATCCGCGAGCTGAGCAGCTCGACGGCCTCGTGCGCCTCCAGCACGGCACCGTGCTGCGCGGGGCTCTCGCCTGCCGTGGGAGCCTCCACCGACCTCTGCGACCCGGGCTGCGCCGCGGCGGGGTCCTGCTGCCCGCGTGCCCGTGTCTCGGACGTCTGCGGCTCGGATGCCTGTGGGTCGGACATCTGGTGGTCCGCGCTGCGGTCCGTCGTGCGTTCGGCCACGATCAGCCGCAGAGCGGACAGCAGCGGCTTCACGGCGGACTCGTCCCGGACGGGGGTCTCCGCCGCCGAGGTGGTCACGGGCACTCCGAGTGCGGTGAGATGGCGCTGAAGCGACTGCAGGCGATCGCTCGAACGAACGATCACCGCGATGTCCTGCAGCGCCACGCCCTGCAGCAAGTGGCGCTCGAGGATGGCGTGGCCGATCCAGCGGGCCTCCTGCGCGGCCGAGCCGAGCAGGACGGCCTGGGGCAGCCGCGCCCCCGCCGGCTCCTCCCCCTGGATCACCGGCCGCGGACGCCGGAGGTGCTGAGCGGTCTCGAGCGCGGGGATCCGCTGCGCCGCGCGCTGCCAGGCCAGCTGGATCGCCTCCGGCATTCGGTGCCCAGTTCCGAGGACGCGACGCGTGAGAGGGCGCTCGGGGGTGCCCAGGCGGTCCTCGAGCCCGCGCAGCAGGTCCGGGCGAGCGCCGCGGAAGCCCTGCACGACGGTGTCCGGCGAGGCGGCGATCACGACGTCGCGACCCCGGCACAGCACCTCCAGCAGACGGTGGATCGACGGCGTGGCCTCCTGGAGATCATCGATCACCACGAACTCGAGCCGCTGCTGCTCCCGGTGCAGGAACTCGGGGTTCTCCACGAGGGCCCGGCAGGCCTCGCTCACCAGCGCTGCGGGGTCGAAGGCCTCCGGCATGCGCAGACGGCGCACGCGCAGGTACTCACGGCGCAGCACCGAGGCGGCGATCCAGTCCGGGCGCTGCATCTCCCGCCCCAGCTGCTCGAGATCCTCCGGGCTGAGCCCGTGCTCGCACACCCGGTCGAAGAGGTCCCGGATCTCCTGCCGGAACCCACGGGTCCCCACGGCCTCCGAGAGATCCGGCGGCCACACGACGGCGGCGCCGTGGCCCTTCCGGTGCCCGGCCATCAGCTCCTTGAGCAGGACGTCCTGCTCGGGTCCCGACAGCAGCAGGGGCGGCTGATCGACTCCCGGCAGCAGCCCCTCCGCCTGCGCCCTGCGCAGGAGGTCGAAGGCGTAGGCCTGCCAGGCTCGCACCGGCGGAGAGGTCATGGTGGTGGCCGCGGTGGCGGTCAGGGTGTCCCGGGCACGAGCGGCCGCAGCGCGTGACGGGGTGAGCACCAGCAGACGGTCTGCGGGCAGCCCCTCGCGCAGCCGGCGTGCGGCCAGTGAGAGCAGGGCCGTGCTCCGCCCCGTGCCCGGCGCCCCCAGCACGAGCTGCGGACCGCATCCGGTCTGAAGCCCTGCGACCTCCCGCTGGTCATCGTCCAGGGCCGCGAGCTCCGGGAGCACGAGCGAGCTGCGCTGCGCCGGAACCAGGCGCCAAGCCGAGCGCGCGGCGGAGAGATCGACGACGGGCTCGGGGGGATGCGACGGCCGCTGCTGGGACATGGCCACATCGCACCACAGCGCTCCGACAGCACAAGCCGCCCTCGGTACGCCGGCGCGTCGTCGTCGCTGTCGGTGCCACAAGTCCGTGGTGGCCTGCGCCCTCCGCCGCAGCGCTCGACGAGGCAGCACAGTGCGCCGAGCGCGGATGCACCTCGCGCGCATTGTGCGGACACAGAGATTGCGCGGATACAGAGGCAGCGCAGTGCTGTCGGAGCGCCTCCGTACGGTGTTGGCATGGCCAGCAGACCCGATCCGTCCGAGCAGACCGACCCGCTCTTCGAGCTCCCGAGCTCGTCGCGCAGCACTGCGGCGAGCCCTGCGCAGTCCGAGCCGCAGGAGGCTCAGCTGCCGCTCTTCGAGGCTCCCGCCGCACCGCCAGGTGCCCCCGAGCAGGCGGATCGCCCGCAGCAGGAGGGCCACCCAGAGCAGGCCGAGGCCTCCGAACAGGCCACGGACCCCGCCCAGTCGAGCGCTCATGCCCCGACCTCGTCGGAGCCTCGGGCCCACGGCCCGTCCGCCGGCTCTCAGGACTCCAGCACCCCCTGGAACGAGCTGCCGCGTGCGGCCTTCGACCTGGAGACCACGGGCAAGGACGCCCACGAGTGCCGGATCGTGACCGCCGCGCTGCTGCTGATCGACGCCCGGGGCGAGATCGTGCAGCGCTGGGACTGGCTCGCCGATCCCGGGGTGGAGATCCCCGAGGGCGCGGCAGCGGTGCACGGCATCTCGACCGAGCACGCCCGCGAGCACGGCCGCCCGGCCGCGGAGGCGGTCCCGGAGATCGTGGCAGCCGTCGCGGACCTGCTGGAGCGCGGGATCCCGGTGCTGGCCTTCAACGCCTCCTACGACTTCACCGTGCTGGCCGCAGAGGCCCGGCGTCACGGGCTGCAGGCTCCTGAGGCCTTCCCGGTGCTGGACCCCTATGTGATGCACAAGCACGTGCGGGTGCGCTGGCGCGGCAAGCGCACGCTCGTGGCGCTGTCCGAGGCCTACGGAGTGGACCTGGAGGAGGCCCACACCTCCGCGGCGGACGCCCTGGCCGCCGAGCAGGTCGCACGCCGCCTGGCCGAGGAGTTCGCCGAGCTGCGCATGCCGGCTGCGCAGATCCACGGGCAGCAGATCGAGTGGGCCGCCGAGCAGGCTACCGATTTCCAGGAGTTCCTGCGCGAGCGCCGTCAGGACCCGAGCATCATCATCGACGGCACATGGCCGGTGCGTGACCAGCAGGGATGACCCCGGCAGGACTGCCGCGCATCGGTTTCCCGCAGTAGACTTGCAACTCCCCCGTCGGCCTGACGGCCGGCACCAGAGCACAGGAGGTTCCCATGGGACTCGGTGACAAGATCAGCAACAAGGCCCAGGAGGTCTCGGGCCAGGCCAAGCAGAAGATCGGCGAGGCCACCGGAGACGAGCGCCTGCAGGGCGCGGGCGAGCAGCAGGAGAACTCCTCGAACGTCCAGCAGGCAGGCGAGCACCTGAAGGATGCCAAGGACGACATCCTCGGCGGCGACAACCGCTGAATCGCCGCTGAAGACTCAGCGCCCCGGCCCCGTTCCGCGATGCGGAAGGGACCGGGGCGCTGCCATCTCCGGGCGGCTGGGCCCGTGGCCGGTCAGGCGCCTGCCGGCTGCGCCTGGGCGGCCGCCTCGGCGGCCTTGGGCAGAGCGTCGATGATGCGCTGCATGGCGGACTCGTCGTGCGCCGCGGAGAGGAACCAGGCCTCGAACACCGACGGCGGCAGGTACACGCCCTGCTCCAGCATGGAGTGGAAGAACGGCGCCCAGCGGAACACCTCCTGGGACTTGGCATCCGCGTAGGTGCGCACCGGGCGATCCGAGGTTCCGAAGGTCACCGAGAACAGCGACCCGGCGCTCTGGATCGAGTGGTCCACCCCGGCGGCAGACAGGGCCGAGGAGACCTCGCCGCGCAGCTGCTCGGAGTGCCTGTCGATGGTCCGGTAGCAGTCGTCGTCGGCCAGCTGGAGCGTGGCCAGACCAGCGGCCATGGCAACCGGGTTCCCGGACAGCGTGCCGGCCTGGTAAACGGGGCCGGTGGGGGCCAGGTGCTCCATGACCTCGCGGCGACCGCCCAGCGCTGCGACCGGAAGTCCGCCGCCGATGACCTTGCCGAAGGTGAAGATGTCCGGCTCCCAGCCACCCTCCTGGGGCGCGCTCAGGCCCCAGTAGCCGGCGGGATCCACGCGGAAGCCCGTGAGGACCTCGTCGAAGATCATCAGGGCGCCGTGGTCCCGGGTGATCTCCCGCAGGCCGGCGTTGAAGCCCGGATCCGGCGGGACCACGCCCATGTTGGCCGGGGAGGCCTCGGTGATCACGGCGGCGATGCGTCCCTCGTGGGCGGCGAAGGCCTCGCGCACGGCGTCGAGGTCGTTGTACGGCAGCACGAGGGTCTCGGCAGCGGTCGCCTCGGTGACTCCGGCCGATCCCGGCAGCGACAGCGTGGCCACACCGGAGCCGGCCTCCGAGAGCAGCGAGTCCACGTGGCCGTGGTAGCAGCCGGCGAACTTGATCACCAGGTCGCGACCGGTCACCCCGCGGGCCAGGCGCAGCGCGGTCATGGTGGCCTCCGTGCCGGTCGAGACCATGCGGATCTCATCCAGCGCCGAGACGCGCTGGACCAGGTGCTCGGCCAGCTCGGTCTCCCCGCGCGTGGAGGCGCCGAAGGACAGGCCCTTCTCGACGGCGGCGTGCACGGCCTCCAGCACGACGGGGTGTGCGTGCCCGACCAGCGCCGGACCCCAGGACCCCACGAGATCGACGAACTCGCGGCCATCGGCATCGGTCAGGTACGGCCCGCGCGCTGCGGAGATGTACGGCGGGGTGCCCCCGACGGAGGCGAACGCACGCACCGGCGAGTTCACCCCTCCGGGGATCACGCGACGAGAGCGCTCGAAGAGCTCTTCGGAGACTGACATTAGGGGTCCTTTCCTGTGATGCGGGTGCGCCGCGGGGCAGCGGCTGCGTCGTAACAGGCGCCCCGCTCGCACGAGGTCGTCGTGGGTGTCCGTGCCCCGCCTGGGCAGCGGTGTGGATCCGGGCTTCAGCGCAGGCCGTTGTCCTCGCGCCACCAGCGGGCCAAGTCGGTCGCGAAGTAGGTCAGCACGGTATCGGCGCCTGCCCTCACGATCGACAGCACCGACTCCTGGGCCGCGGCGCGGCGGTCGATCCAGCCGTTGGCCGAGGCCGCCTGGATCATCGCGTACTCCCCGGAGATCTGGTAGGCGGACACCGGCACCGGCGACTGGTCGGCCACCTCCCGCAGGATATCGAGGTAGGACATGGCCGGCTTGACCATGACCATGTCCGCGCCCTCTGACAGGTCCAGCTCGAGCTCGCGGAGGGCCTCGCGCCGGTTGGCGGCGTCCATCTGGTAGGTCTTGCGATCGCCCGTCAGAGACGAGTCGACGGCCTCGCGGAACGGGCCGTAGAACGCTGAGGAGTACTTCACGGCATAGGCCAGCACCACGATGTCCTGGTATCCGGCGGCATCCAGGGCATCGCGGATGACCCCCACCTGGCCGTCCATCATCCCGGACGGGCCAAGTACGTGGGCTCCGGCCTCGGCCTGGGCCACCGCGGCCCGCGCGTAGATCTCGAGGGTGGCGTCGTTGTCGACGCGGCCCTGATCATCCAGCACCCCGCAGTGCCCGTGATCGGTGAACTCGTCCAGGCAAAGATCGGCCATCACCAGGAGGTCATCGCCGACCTCGTCGCGGACCTCGCGCAGCGCCCGGTTGAGGATCCCGTCCGGGTCGGTGAGGCCCGAGCCGGAGGCGTCCAGGGCCGTGGGGACGCCGAAGATCATGATGCCGCCGAGCCCGAGCTCGACCGCCTCGGCGGCCGCACGGCGCAGCGAGTCCATGCTGTGCTGCACCACCCCGGGCATGGAGGCGATCTCGACCGGCTCCTGCAGCCCCTCCTTCACGAACACCGGCAGGATCAGCTGCGACGGGTGCAGGCGGGTCTCGCGCACGTGGCGGCGCATGGTCTCGGACTGGCGCAGGCGCCGCGGGCGGTGGGGCAGATCGACGCTGAATCGACGGCTCCCCGGAGCCTCGGCTGCTGTAGTGCGATCGAGGCGATCGTTCATGTCATTCCTCCTGTGCTGATAAAGCGATGTCTTCAGGTGCGGGCCGCTGGAGCCCCGGCGGAGCGGCCACGGCCCGTTCGAGTGCTTCGACGAGCCCGGACGGCGCCGTGGACTCTGCCACGACCGCCTCGAGGCCCAGGGCGACGACGGCGGTGTGCGTGGGCTGCCCGATGACCGCCAGCGCGGTCGAAAAAGCCTGCACGAGCCCGTCTGCCAGCGCGCGGACAGCCGACGGCGCGGTGAGGATCACACCGTCGACCGTCCCGGCGGCCAGCTCCGAGCAGGCCTGCTCGACGGTGCGCACGGTGTCGTGCTGCGCCGCGGGTGCTGCGACCAGGGGATCCTCGGCCGGCCACGGAGCCATCCGGTAGGCGTCGCGGCGCCGCACCTGCCACCCCAGCTCCTGCAGCCCGCGGGTCAGCTCGGGCGAGGCCGCCGCCGACTGGGGCAGCAGCACGGTTCCGGGCCGCGGCGGGGCGGGGGTCACCTGCTCGGTCTCCGAGTGCGCGGCGGCGGGCTCCGGCTCCGAGACGAGGCTCCCCGGCTCCTGCGGGTGGGCCCAGGTCTCGAGCAGCCCGGCGGCCGAGGCGGTGCGATGGGGCTGCAGATGAACGGGCACGGCATGGCTCTCGAGCTCGGCCGCAGTGGCCGGCCCGACGGCCGCCACGCGCAGCCCGCGCTCGATGCCGGGACCCAGCAGGTCCCCGAGGCCGCACTCGTGCGTCTCGAGTGCCAGACGATGCAGGGCGCGCACCGTGTTGGCCGAGGTCGCCACGAGCCACAGGGGCTTGGCCCGGTCCGGGGCCCCATGGGAACCTGCGGCCGGTGCCGGCGAGCGGCCCTTGGTCGAAGGCAGCTGTGCTGAGGGCAGCTTCGCCGAGGAGCCCTCGGTCGAGCTGCCGAGAGGCGCTGCGAGCCTCGGCCCCTGCGCCGCCGTCTCGAGCAGCTCGAGCAGGTCCTGACGCTGCCGGCCGGTGACCGGCTCGGCCTCCTTGACGGGAACGAGCACGGGCTGGGCTCCGCGCTCGCGCAGCAGCCCCAGCAGCTCGGAGGCCCGATCCGGGGTGCGGGTCACGACCACGGTCCGGCCCCGAAGCGGGCTGTCTGCGCAGCGGGCCGGGGGCTCCTGCCCCTGCCCCCCCGGCCCTGGCTGCCCCGCCCGCGGTTCCGAGCCTGCCGCCCTGGACGCAGGGCGCTGCGCGCAGGCTCCGGCGCTCGGCGCGCTGAGCCGCGACGAGTCCCTGGACGGGAAGGCTGCGGACACCGGTCTCAGGCCAGCCCCGCCAGTCGGGCCGCGCCGTCGGCGAGCAGGCCATCGCCCACACGCCGCCCGAGCTCCCGAGCGGCGGCCGTGGACAGCTCGTGCGAGGCCTCGGTGCGGCGCATGACCTCTGTCCCGTCCGGGGAGGCCACGGCGACCCGCAGGGTGAGCATGCCGTTGGCGACCGTGGCCAGCGTGCCCACCGGAGCGGCGCAGCCTGCCTCCAGCCGCGCCAGCAGCGCACGCTCGGCGGTCACTGCCCAGCGGGTCTCCAGGTGGTTGATCCGTGCCAGACCCTGCAGCAGGGCGCTGTCGAGCGCGTGCTGCCCGGGGCGGGCGCGCTGTGCGGCGGCGGCCTCCTGGGCGGAGCCGGAGGCCTGCTCGGCGAGCTCTGGGTCTTTGTCGAGCACCTCGGTGCGGATCTCGAGGGCCAGCGCCCCCTGCCCGGGAGCGGGCAGCACGACCGACGGGTCCAGCGCCTCGGTGATGTGCGCCTGCAGGCCCAGTCGGCGCAGGCCGGAGGCTGCCAGCACCACGGCGTCGAGGTCGCCGGGCCCCTCGGGATCCAGCCCGGCCACGCGCGCCAGGCGGGTGGGGACGTTGCCCCGGATGTCCACGATCTGCAGGTCCGGACGGGCCAGCAGCAGCTGAGCCGCCCGCCGGGGCGAACCGGTGCCGACCTTCGACCCCTCGGGAAGCTGCTCGAGGCGCAGGCCGTCGCGGGCGCACAGGGCATCGCGGGGATCCTCGCGCTCGGGCACCGCGCCGATGGACAGGCCCGGGGTGGGTGCCGTGGGCAGGTCCTTGAGCGAGTGCACGGCCATGTCGACGCGGTCCTCGAGCAGGGCCACGCGCAGCGCTGCCGCGAACACGCCGGTCCCGCCCAGGGTGGCCAGCGACCCGGTGAGGACATCGCCCTCGGTGCGGATGATCTCCAGCTCGTGGGCCACTCCGGCGGCCTCTGCCACCCGGTCCGCAGCCCACGTGGTCTGGGTGCGGGCCAGCGCGGAGCCGCGCGTGCCCACTCGCAGCACGGCGGCCGGCTGCCGCTGGTCCTCGGTGCGCTCTGCCTCGCTCATGTCCTGGCCTTCTTGATCGTTCTCGTGGGTCCGCCCGCTCATGCGAGCGTCACCTGACCTGTCTCGTCGACGCCGACCGGGATCGGCTCGCCGACAGGCCGCTGCGCGATCGTGGGCCGCGGCTCGGCGCTGCCGCGCAGGATCTTGACGCAGCAGTCGGCGGGGCAGGCATCGAACCAGGTGCCGTCGCTGCACGCCGACGACCTGGGCTCGGCCGACCGTGCGGCCATGCGCTGCTCGATCAGATCCGCGAGCCCGGACACGAACGCCGGGTGGGTTCCCGGAGTCGGCGTGCGCACGAAGCCCAGGCCGCGCTCCTGCGCAGTCTCGCGGGCCTCGGTGTCGAGATCCCAGAGCACCTCCATGTGATCTGACACGAAGCCGATCGGGACCACGATCACGGAGCCTGCGCCGTCATCCGCCGCCTGCTCGACGGCATCGTTGATGTCCGGCTCGAGCCACGGCATGGACGGCGGACCCGAACGCGATTGGAACACCAGATCCCAGCTCAGCTGCGCCGGCAGCTCGCGGCCATCGTCCTGCAGCCGCGCCCGAGCGCGCTCCATGACCTCCCGCGAGGCGGCGAGCAGCTGATCCGCGTAGGCGGAGCCGGTCGCGAAGCGCTGCCTCATGGTCTCGGGGCCGGCAGCCAGGGCATCGGTGTCCGGCACGGAGTGGGCGGCGAACAGGATCCTGAGCGGACCGCCCTCGGTCCTCTCGATCAGGGCCTCGCATAGCCCGTCGACGAACGGCTCCAGGAACCCGTCCATGTCGTAGAACTGGCGGATCTTGCCCACGGCCATCTGCTCGCCGAGCCCGGTCTGCTCGAGCGCGGCTCCCCAGTCCTCGCGGTACTGCCGGCAGGACGAGTATCCGGAGAACGCGGAGGTGGCCAGCACCAGCACCCGACGGCTGCCCTGGTCGTGCAGGGACTGCAGGACATCGGCGACGTAGGGCTCCCAATTGCGGTTGGCCCACGTGATGGGGGTCTCGATCCCCCGCCGACGCAGCTCCTGCTCGAGCGCGGCCAGCAGCGCGCGGTTCTGCGCGTTGATCGGCGAGACGCCGCCGTTGGCGCGGTAGTGCCCGGCCACGGCTTCCAGCCGGTCGTCGGGGATGCCGCGGCCCCGTGTGACGTTGCGCAGGAAGGGGATGACGTCTTCCTGAGCCTCCGGGCCGCCGAAGGACGAGAGCACGATGGCATCCCAGTCCTGGGGGTCCTGGGCACGAGCCCGGCTGAGCTGCGGTGCCTCGACGGGGCGCGGCGAAGCCTCCACCGCGGCCCCGCTGGGGATGCTCACCGCCGACGGCGCGAGCTCGGGCTCGTCCTGCGCATGGGCGGTTCCGGGCGCGGTCATCGCAGCACCTCGGCCAGGTCCGCGGTGCTCACCCGTCGACCGGTGTAGAACGGGGTCTCCTCGCGCACGTGCAGCCGGGCCTCGGTGTTGCGGAAGTGGCGCATGACATCCACCAGGTCTACCAGCTCGGGTGCCTCCAGGGCGAGCATCCACTCGAAGTCGTTGAGACCGAAGCAGGCGATCGTGTTGGCCAGGACCTGCGGGTAGTCGCGGGCCTTCATGCCGTGGTTGCGCAGCATGCGCGAGCGGTCCTCGGGATCCATCCAGTACCAGTCGTAGGAGCGCACGAACGGGTAGACGCAGACCCATGCCTCCGGGGCGATGCCCAGGGCGTAGGACGGCGAGTGACTGGCCGTGAACTCTGCCTCGCGGTGCACACCCATGGCGGCCCAGACCTGGTGGGTGCCGGCCAGCAGCGCGGTGCGGCGAGCGCGGCGCAGGGCCAGCTGCAGGGCGGCGGGGTCGTGGCCGTGCAGCCACAGCATGATGTCGGCGTCCTCGCGCTGACCGGAGACGTCGTAGGTGCCGCGGACCACGATGCCCTCGGCCGCCAGCTGCTCGACGAGGGCGTCGAACTCCTGGACGGCGGCCTTCTCCTGCTCGTGAGTGGGCACGGTGCGGTCGTTGTCACGGGCGTAGACGGACCAGACGGCCCAGTGCTGGGTCTCCTGCTGCTGGACGTCCTGGGCCTGCTCGGTGCTCTGAGCGGACATGTGAGGGACTCCTCTCGTTCGGCTCCGATCGGACGACCCGATCGGGCTGCTGTGCTGGGGTTCGCGGGGCCAGGGCCCCTGTGTGCGTCAGCCTGCCGGCGGCTCGGTGACCCCGTGGCCCTGGAGCACGCGGGCGATCTCCCTGCGGGTATCCGCCACCACGGCGACCAGACCGGTGCCGGAGAGCCACGAACCGACCGCGGCGACGTCCTGCATCTGCCCCACGGCCTGACGGAAGGCCGCGACCTTCTCGGCGTGCCCGGCCGACGGGCGGGCCATGGCCTGCTCCCAGCGCACGACGTCGGCGTCGACCAGGCAGGAGTGCGGCAGCTCGACGCTCAGCAGGTGCGAGGCATCGCGCATGGCCAGGGTGAGCAGCTGATCGTCCTTGAGCTCCAGCTCCGGGGAGACCGTGCGCCCCGAGCTGTCGACCCGCCCATAGGACAGACGCAGCACGTGACGGCCCTGGGGCAGGGCCTGGCGGACCCAGCCCCATTTGGCGCTCACGTGCGTGAGGGCCTTGGCATGGACGTCCGGGACGGACTCGGAGACCAGGATCCCGGTGCCGCGGGGCGCCGCGTCCAGCTCCGGCTTGTCGACGACCAGAGTGGCCAGGGCGATCTGGGGGCCCGGCTTGGGCTGGAACTCGGAGATCTCCCGGGACTGCGCCCCGAGCAGCCGCACTGCCGTGGGCCCGTCCGAGGCCATGACCAGCAGCTCGCCGCGGGCGATCGCGGACTTGTCGCCGAACTCCGGCTGACGCTGCAGGACCATCCAGCCGGGGCGTCGCGGATCGCGGTCCACCGCCAGGACGTCATAGCCGAGCACGAGCTTGACGTCTCGCTGCTTGAGGTCTTCCACCAGAGCCTCGGCCAGGGTGTTCATGCCTCCGCGCAGACCGGCGACGTTGCCTCCCGGAGGTGCTGCCCGGCGCAGGGAGGCCGCCGCGCCGCTGAGGCTGCCGTGCTCGCGCAGGGCCTGGCGCATCCCCGGGGAGACGGTGTCCAGGTCCAGGGCGTCCGGGTGCGCCGAGTGCACGCCCATGGTGAAGGGGGCGACCATCCGCTCCAGCACCGCCGTACCCATGCGCTGGCGCACGAGCTCCCCGAGGGTCCGCGCCTGCGCGCCGACCTTGGCCGGGCGTCTGAGGTCGGCGCGCGCTCGCCACAGCCCGAAGCGCCCGAGGGTCTCGGCCAGGCCCGGCTCGGAGAGATCCCCGGGGATGCCCAGGATGCCCGTGCGCTGCGAGGGCCGAGGGCCATCGGGCAGGGCCGTCCAGGACCCCAGGGGCTCCGGGGCGATGATCCGATCCCCCAAGCCGAGCTCCCGGGCCAGATCGGCCACGGAGTCCGAGCGGGTCGCGAAGGAGTCCGCTCCGGAGTCCAGGACCAGGTGGTCGACCAGGTGCGAGCCGACGGAGCCACCGAACTGGGGGCGGGCCTCCACCAGGGTGACCCGCAGCCCAGCTGCGGCGAGGTCCCGCGCGGCGCACAGCCCTGCGATGCCGCCGCCGACCACGAGCGCCGAGCGCAGCGGTCCTCGCACGCGCTCCTGGCCCGAGGGCCCCGACACGGTCTGCTCCACCGCTGCACGTCCTTCCTGCGCTGGTGCGCCTGCACCCAGGCGCCTGCTGATCCGACTGCTGCTGCGGGGACCGGCCGGTCTGCGCAGCCACGAGCGCCGTCCCCACTCATCTCCTCCAGGATGCCACCGGGCTCCGACAGCACAGTGTCTGCGCCGCCGGCGCCCGCCGGCTCTCAGCCGCGGCCGGGACCGTGGGCCGGCTGCTGGTCGTGGATGTAGGCGACCAGATCCGTGAGCACCTGCGGATCGGTGCTCGGCGGGACCCCGTGGCCCAGGTTGACCACATGGCCTGCTGCCTCAGTGCCTTCCGCCAGGACCTCGTCCACATGGCGGCGCAGCACCTCCTGCGGAGCCGGCAGCAGGGCGGGGTCGATGTTGCCCTGGAGGATGGTCTGGCGCCCGACCCGGCGCACGGCCTCGCTCAGGCTCAGGCGGTGATCGACGCCGACGGCCTCGGCCCCGGCCTCGCGCATGGCGACCAGCAGGTCCCCGGTGCCCGTGCCGAAGTGGATCCGCGGGATCGGCAGGTCCGCCACGGCTTCCAGCGCCGCGGCCGAGTGCGGGGCCACGTGCTCCTGGTAGTCCCGCAGCGACAGCGATCCGGCCCACGAGTCGAAGAGCTGGACGGCCGAGGCGCCGGCCTCCGCCTGCGCCCGCAGGAAGGCGCCCGACGCCCGCGCCGCCCATGCGGCCAGCGCCCGCCAGGCCCCCGGATCGGCGTGCATCATGGTGCGCGGGCGCAGATGATCCCGCGACGGCCCGCCCTCGACCATGTAGGCCGCCACCGTGAAGGGCGCACCCGCGAAGCCGATCAGCGGGGTGGCGCCGAGCTCGGCGGTCGTCAGGCGCACCGCCTCGCGGATGGGCTCGAGGGCCTCGTCGTCCACCTCGGGCAGAGCATCGATCTGTGCGGCGGTGCGCACGGGCTGCTCGAGCACCGGTCCCTTGCCGGGGACGATGTCCACGCCCACGCCGGCCAGGCGCAGCGGGACCACGATGTCCGAGAAGAAGATCCCGGCGTCCACGCCGTGGCGGCGCACGGGCTGCAGGGTGATCTCCGCGGCGAGATCGGGGCGCAGGCAGGCCTCGAGCATGGCGGTGCCCTCGCGGGCCTGCTTGTACTCGGGCAGCGAGCGACCGGCCTGGCGCATGAACCAGACAGGGTGGGTGGCCGCCCGGCGCCCGGTCAGCTCCCGCAGCAGCGCCGAGTCGTGGGTGCCCGCGCTGCGCAGCGGGTGGCCCGGGGCGAGCCGCTCGAATCCCAGGCGGAAGCCGTCGGGTGCCGTCTCGTCCGTGAGCGGTCCGGTTGCGGAGGTCACGGCTCCGGAGGTCTGTGCTGGGTGGGTCATGCCTCCCATTGTGCCCTCGCGGAGCCCGGCGACTTGGCGACAGGACGTCTGCGGCAGGAGGTGGCCAGCGCCACCGGTGCGGGGTTGCGACCGCGCGGTAGGATGGCGTGATTGTGGTCCTGTTCTCCTTGGTGGCATCCCACCGCACCGTTGATCTGAGCACCGTCGCGCGTCTGGCTGACGGTGCTGCGAGCGCTCCCCTGGAGCTCGGCCCCGCAGCAGGACTCAGCGGCACCGTGGCGCTGTCCACGTGCAACCGCCTGGAGATCTACGGCGAGCTCGACGACAGCGCCGATGCCCAGGGGCCGGCCTCCGCTCGCGATGCCCTGGTCCGCCTGCTGGCCGAGCGCTCCGGCGTGGCCTTCGAGGACGTCCTGGAGTCCATGGACCTGCATGTCGACGAGGACGCCGCCCATCACCTCTTCACCGTCGTCTCCGGACTCGAGTCCGCCGTCGTGGGCGAGCGCGAGATCACCGGGCAGGTGCGCCGGGCGCTGATCGAGGCCCAGCGCAGCGGCACCGCCTCCGGCGGTCTCGTGCGCCTGTTCGAGGAGGCCGCCAAGACCGCCCGGGAGGTCGGCACCAGCACGAGCCTGGGCGAGCGCGGCCGCTCGATCGTCTCCGTGGCCCTGGACCTTGCCGACGATGTCACCGACGGCCGGTGGCCCGAGCGCCGCGCGCTGGTCTTCGGCACCGGCGCCTACGCCGGGGCCACCATGGCCGCGCTGCGCGATCGCGGCTGCGCGGACATCGAGGTCCACTCCGCCTCCGGCCGAGCCGAGGCCTTCACGGCCAACCGCGGCGGCACCCCCGTGCCCGTCGACGGCCTGCGCGAGGCCCTCGAGCGCGCCGATGTGGTGATCGGCTGCTCCGGCGGCTCCGAGCCGCTGTCGGCCGACCAGCTTCCCGCAGGCCCCCTCACCGTGGTCGATCTGGCCCTGTCGCGGGACTTCGACCCCTCGGTCGTGGACCTGGACGGCGTGGAGCTGATCACCCTCGAGTCGGTCAAGCTCGCGGCCCCGGAGGCCACCGAGGAGTCCGTCGCCTCCGCCCGCCGGATCGTGGCCGAGGCCGCCAAGCGCTTCCGCGACCGCCGCTCCGAGCGGGACATGGACGCCGCCATCGTGGCGCTGCGCAAGCACACCATGTCCGTGCTGGACACCGAGCTGGAGAAGGTCCGCCGCCAGCACGGCTGCACCGCCGCCGCCGAGGAGGTCGAGTTCGCCATGCGCCGCATGGTGAAGTCCCTGCTCCACGAGCCCACGGTCCGCGCCCGGCGCATGGCCAAGGAGGGCCGCGCCGAGGACTACCTCACCGGACTCGAGGCCCTGTTCGGCCTGTCGGTCGAGCTCCCCGAGAAAACCCCCGAGCCCCTCGAGGCCCCTGATCCCCCTGGTCCCGGCTCCTCCCGCGAAGACGCGGCGGAGCCCTCGGACACCCGCCCCTGCGGCCTCGGCCGCACTCATCAGCACGCCGAGCCGTCCCCCGGGCCGCGCGCACACCACGACTCGGCCGACGGCCACCGGCAGCTGCCCCGCGCCGCTGGCTGAGCCCCAGGAGCCCTATGAGCGCATCCCATCCCCGCACCACCCGTCTGCCCAAGGAGCAGCGCCGCCGCCAGCTTCTGCAGGTCGCCCGCACCGTCTTCTCGGAGGGCGGCTACCACGGCGTGTCCATGGAGGAGATCGCCGAGGCCGCCGGCGTGTCCAAGCCGGTGCTCTACCAGCACTTCCCCGGCAAGCACGAGCTCTACGTGGCGCTCGTCGAGCACAGCCTGGACCGGCTCGGCTCTGATCTGCTCGAGGCGCTGCAGGGCGCCGAGGCCCGCGAGGGCATCACGGTCAACCGCGCCCGCGTCGAGGAGATGCTGCGCGTGTACTTCGACTTCGTGGACTTCGATCCGCAGTCCTACCGGCTGATCTTCGAGTCCGATCTCATGGCCGTTCCGCAGATCGGCGAGCGCTTCGAGGCCTTCCACATGCGGGTGGCCGAGGGCGTGGGCAACGTGCTCGGTCCGAACGCGGGGCTGAGCCGGGATGCCGCCGTCATGCTCTCGCGGTCCCTGACCGACATGGTCCAGACGGGCGCCGGCTACTGGTCGCGGCATCGGGACCTCCTCTCGCGCGAGGAGGCCCAGCTGCTGGTCTTCCGTTTAGCCTGGGGCGGAATCGGAGTGCTCGACGAGGACTGGACGTGACCCGCTCCTAGACTCGTGCTCCGGCACGACCCTGGCCGCACCCCGCGCGGCCCGCAGATCATCAGGAGGAACCGTGGAGATCAAGATCGGGATGCAGCACGTCGGACGGGAGATCGTCGTCGACTCCCCGCTGGGCGCCCAGGAGGCCACCGACCTGGTCAGCACTGCGCTGGGCGAGGGCACCGTCCTGTCCCTGAAGGACTCCAAGGGCAACCTGACGCTGGTGCCGGCCTCCGGCATCGCCTACGTCGAGATCGGCGCGGAGACCAAGCGCCGTGTGGGCTTCATGCC